>JACQLU010000025.1 GCA_016203935.1 Parcubacteria group bacterium
CGATCCTCTCCTGCTTCATCGAATCCCGCTCGCGGACGGTGACAGCGTTGTCATTAAGTGAATCAAAATCGACAGTTACACAATACGGCGTACCAATCTCGTCTTGGCGGCGGTAGCGTTTGCCGATCGACTGCGTCTCGTCATATTCACACACGAAATGTTGCTTGAGTTCGTCAAAAATACTTCGCGCTACCTTGGAGAGCTCGGGTTTCTTGGAAAGCGGGAGTATGGCTACTTTGATCGGCGCAAGTTCTTTGTGAAGTCTCAATACCACTCGTGTTTCGGTCTCCCCTTCTTCGGCGGTCGGCGCCTCTTCCTCATGATACGCATCGAGTAGCAATATGAGAAACGTACGATCGATCCCGAAGGTTGGCTCGATCACATGGGGAAGATAGCGCTCATTTGTTTCACTGTCAAAATAGGTGAGGTCTTGGCCACTCACGCGCTGGTGATTTGCGAGATCAAAATCCGTCCGATACGCAAGTCCGTAGAGCTCCTTCCAACCAAAGGGAAAGTTATACTCAATATCAATAGTACGCTTGGAATAGTGTGACAATTCTTCCTTGCTGTGTTCACGAATCCGGAAATGTTCATCCTCTACTCCAAGTCCAATGAGCCACTCTTCCATACCACGCTGCCATTCGTCAAATGACTTCTCCCACTCGGTAGGTTTGATAAAATACTCAATCTCGGCTTGGGTGAATTCCAACGTGCGGAAAATGAAATTGCCCGGCGTGATTTCGTTACGAAACGATTTACCAATTTGGGCGATCCCGAAAGGAATCTTCTGCCGTGTCGAATTAAGAATATTTTTGAAATTGACAAACATCGCCTGCGCGGTTTCACCTCTTAGATACACGGCTGAACTTTGATCCTCCACGGGCCCGATGTGCGTTCTGAAAAGGAGATTAAACTTGCGCACCTCGGTAAAGTCACTCTTGCCGCATATGGGGCATTTGACATTGTGGGCGCTTAATAGAGCAGTCAGCTCTGGGGCGCTCTTCCCCTCCACTCTCTCGCTCGTCTGCGCCTCGATGAGATGGTCGGCGCGGTGACGGGTTTTGCATGACTTGCAATCCACGAGCGCGTCGTTGAATCCCGCGACGTGCCCGGAGGCTTCCCATACCTTAGGGTGCATGAGGATCGCAGCGTCAATGCCGACCATATCGGCGCGATCATGGACAAACCGCTTCCACCAGAGCCTTTCGATATTCCGTTTCAGTTCAACTCCAAGCGGCCCATAATCCCACGTATTTGCAAGCCCGCCATAGATTTCCGAGCCGGCAAAGACAAACCCCCGCCGTTTGGCAAGGGAAACGATAGTATCCATAGTAGGAGCTTCTCGCATATCGCAAATCGCTTATCGCTAATGACACTTTGAGGTTGCACACTACCTCAATCGTAGCCGAAGAGAAGGTAAAAGAAAAGGATCATTTATGGACAAGATGAAATTGCTATGGTATGAAAAGTGTAAAGTGAAGGGCATCTTAGGAGGGTTGTATGCGGAATATGGTTAAAGAATTTAGATCCTGGCTGCTTGAAGGAACCGATGGACTGCCGGCACTCATTCTGTTCCCCTGTTTCAGCTTCATCCTGGCAATGACGCTGAACCTTATCGCTGTAGGCATAGGAATCGGGGTGACTCTACTCCTATTAAAATGGGGATTGCCCTTGGATCGGGACGCCCTATGGATAGGGATGAGTTTATTCTTTGCATCCGTTCTCGCATGGGTTGGCTGGAACTCGGTCCATCAAAGGAGCTTGGCTGGCGATCCTTTCATCGTCCGTATCGTCATCGCTACCGCCTATATTCTAGGAGCGACTTTCGTCTTCTATCTCATCAATGGAAGGCCGGTCATCCTTCTAATCGTGGTAGCTATCCATGTCGGACTGTTCACCCTCTTTTCCCGCAGCTTTATGGGTCGTCTCCATGCCGGGCTCGACGATGTGCTCGACTCTTTATACGAAGCTTGGTAAAAGTTCGTTGGTCGAGCCATCAAGAAACCCGCTCACCTCATTGGGCGGGTAATTCTTTTCGCATAAGCAAAAGTCTCGAGGTGAGTTGCCTCGACTTGCCATGCGAAAGGGCATCTGTTACGATACGTTACGGTATGAAGGCTATCGACAAACCAATAACTACTTCGCTTTAAAAAGCCATCGCATTGGGCGCGGTGGCTTTTTTCTTATCTGCGCGTGACTAGCTAGGGAAAAGACCAAGTAAGGAGGGCAACGAGATGAAACCAGTCGATAAGAAGACGACCACTACGAATGGGATCGCAGGGTTTGTAATCGGCGTGCTCGATGTTTTTGAGACCATCTTCTGGGGACCAGTCACCGAGCGTTGCTTTGGTAAATACTGGCCGCTCTTTATCCGTAAGACGCTCTTCGACATCCATCCCATCAAAGATTTAAAGGCATTGGGCGTGCGCGCGGTAATTCTTACTGGAATGCCCCTCAATGGTACGGCGGCACCAGAGGAACGAAATCAAGTATGCGACTGGATTAAAGCGGCAAAAGAAGTCAACTGTGAGCTTGCGCTTGTGACCCACATTGACAACCAACGCGCGATCACATGGGCTAGGAAGGAACACATACCCTGCTTTGAGTATGCGAGTCCCAAACCAAGTCCCCGTATGTTTCGCTTAGTACTTTCGCGCATGCAACGCAGTTGGTGGCAAGGGCTCGTCATAGGCGACTCTCTCCCTGCCATCGCGAATGGCAAGCGTGCCGGGATCCCGACCGTCTTGACCGATCCCATACCGAACCATGGAGGGGTACGTCGTCCACGCAGACTCTGGGAAAAGCTGGCACTCATGGTAGGAGGTTACAACGGCCAGAGAAACCGGGGGTAAACTATCTAGACCGCCCAAGCAACTTTGTTTGGGCGGACTCTTCTTTTTTCTTATCGATCTACAAGCCACAGTAATCAAAAAATAAGAACCCCGAGGGTTACTCGGGGACGGGGACGTCTTCTGTACGATCCACAGGACGTCCACTATCTTTTTTGCGTACCAGCAAAGCGTACGGGTCCCTCTCCAGCGAGAGACAGCCTACATTAGGGATTTCAGCACCAACCATCTCTATCTCCTGACCCGAGAGGAAAATAAACTTACTTCCCACACAGTGGCCGGCTAGCTCTGGATCGCCCCCCTCTCCGTCTTCGATAATCTCATACACCTCCAAGTATCCTTGCGGAGCCGGTATTTCATTGATCACTGTCACCATGCTCTTGGGTCTCCTTCCTAGCGGGATCGCGCTCCAATGAGGGTACCGTATAATCTCCATTAGGATGTGACGAGGTCGGGACGCGCCTCGTCTCTATGGGGCTAGACTTGTGCCGGCCCAGGGGGACTTCGTAGTCGCGGTTCGCTCCGTTCGCCATCCTACCCTCCTCGATCCCAGTATAGCGCGATACAAGGACGAGAGAAATGATCAACGAGGCGAGAAAAGATCTCTTGGAGTACTCCACACCACCTCACCGGGTTTATCGGCGGTGTACCAAATACCCATCATCAACTTGAACGATAAGATCCGCCTCCTGACTAACCTATCAACCGCGCTTAGTACCTTCGCTTTGTCGTGGCTCACTTTAATCACGGCGCCCGCGACATCCTCCGGGTACGTTTTGTGCTGAAACCGTAGCAGCATTACGAAGCTGTTGGGACAGCGCGCGGCGAGCTCTCTCCACGTGAATACTCTCCTATAGCGTCTCTCTAGGTCGTGGCGAGAGTCTGTGGTCTCTCTTTTTGGAACCACGTGTGGTTTCTTGTTTCGCGGTGCGAGCTTTTCAATTACTTCGCGTAATCTCTCCTTCCAGGACATTATGATTTCCCTCCTTTCCTAAAAGATTATTTCCAAGTACTGTAGTAGAAAGTCGTGAAAAAATAAAGAGGCTCTGCTTGTCACAAGCAATAACGAATCCCTGCGTAGCGCCACGCAGGGATTCGTTATGTAGGTCAAACACTGAGCCCCGAGCTCTGACCCCCGGAGCTACGATTATGGCACCACCTGCGCCTCGGCCTCGGTGAGCGAGCCGTAAAGCGTAGTATCAAGTTCAGCCGCGCCGCCGCCTAACGATTCACCAATAAACGCGTCGGTGCCTACCGCACTCGTGGGCTTAAGCAGGGCCGGAATCTTTCCGACTTGATTTACCGCCGCGGTAAAAGCGATCTCAAAACTCATGCTCACCTTGGCGTTCTCAGTAAAGACATCTATCTCGGGCACCTCCCATGCAATAGCTCCCGCTTCATCGGTGATCAAACGACCAATAGCAGGGGCAGGGGTTCCCGAAGCAAGGCGTACGCCCGGCAAGAGCCCGGTCGAGAAACGGATATTGCGAATGGTGTTACGCAACGGCGCCACTTCCCACGTCACACGATAGCGGCTTTCGGTATCAACTTTAGGTGGCAGGCTTCCCCCCACGTATTCGGCGAAGATGGTAAATTGTGCCGACGAACGGAATTTCAGCGTGACCGGTTCGCTGCGAATCGGAAGTGGTGCACTTTGAGTAAGAAACGTAGGCGCCATGGTAAACGAAATTTGCTTTCCCCCGAGCGAGGCAAAGTCGAGTGAGGAATAGAGGCGCGCCGTGAAACTCACCGCTTTCTCTTCGCCCGGATCAAGCCGAATGAGCGGCGGCGAACCTACCCCTTGCCAGACGACGGTAGTGCGGGAGAGGAATCCATTGGTCACCACAACACTCGCGGGGTCAACAAAGCGGGTATCAAGCGGAAATTCGATCTGCGATCCTTCGGTTGGTTCGATTCCCACATTGCGAAATTTGATTGAGAAGGTGAGGTTATCGCCGGGGGTCACCGCCGCTACCGTATTTCCGTTGACCGTGGTGGTAAAGCGAATAAGCTCGCGCACAATGCGGGTCGCGGTGAGATCGTCACGGAGCTTCCGTACCACGCCTTTCGGATCGGTAAGTAAGGCGGTCACCTTGACACTCGCCACCTCATCAACCGACCCGGTGAGAAAACCGGTAAGCACGATCTCGCCGCTCGCAAACGATCCGAGGGTTTCGATCGTCCACGTTGTATCATGGGCAGGTGCGGGGTCCGCGTTGGTTAAGGTAAACGAAGCGGGAAGTATCGCTTCAAGGTTTACGGCAGCGAGCGGCTCGGATTGCGTGTTGCGATAGGTAAGATGATAGGCAAAGACTTCGCCATTTACCACATCGTGCGGCGCTACCAAACTGATATCGATTGGCACGGAACGAATGCGGGTCGAGGCAGTCTGGGTAATCTCATGTCTCCGTGCCCCAATCTTGATCTCAAGCGTAGCGCCAAAAACAGGCTGGGTATCAAGTTCGCCAAAGAGTCTTCCGGTAATGCGCACTTCTTCGGACGAGCGTGAGGCAAGGTCGGGAAGCGACCACATGGTACCTCCAAGATCAACCGGCTCTGGCTCGGCGCTCTCAAAGAAAAAGCCTTCCGGATAGCTCACCGTAAGCCCCACATCGGTAAACGGACGTGAATTGAGATTGCGATACTTAATCACATAGGTAATACGATCGCCGCTTCTTGTTTCTTCTGGGACCACCAGCTCAATTCCTTGAGCTCCCGCCGGCGGCTGGAAGAAAAAGTAGTAGACGCCGAAAAGGATGCCGGCAATAATAATAAGACCTCCCAAGACAAATCCGATACGGATAAGAAATCTTACCCGCTGGGTCACGAAGCTTACGAAGGCCTCGATTTTGGATCTTCGTGCGGAAGGTACGGAGTGCGCAATCGATTCCATGCCGGTGCCGCTCCGCATAAACTTTTCGGCGGAGGCTTTGCGTTCTTCCTCTTTCAGCTGCTTAAACCGCGTGTAGAGCCGATCCATCTCGCGATTTAAGGATTCCTTTCGCGGATTCTGGTTCGGTTTTGGTGAATTGGTGTCAGGCATAGAAAGAATCAGTGACCTGTGACCAGTTACCAGTAATAGGAATCCATTTCATTGGTCACTATGTTAATGAATCGAGATATCGTTCACTCTTCATATTCCCTTTCTCCGTGAAGCGGCGCCTTAGGGCATTCACCACGCGCTCTACCTCTTCTACCGCGGGCATCGGCGTGATGCGAGCGCCCCACGCCACCGCCGGCCGTTCAGAAGAGAGATTGACAAATTTCGCGGTGGTAAGGGTAATCTCGCTTGTCGCGTGGCTCCGGCATTCACTCCCTACAATACCCCCGCTTCGCTCATCAAAGAGAAGCGAGGCGCGCGGCGTGACTTCCTGATTACAGACTACGCAGCGGCGAAGATGAGGATCGTAGCCCAAAAGCTTCAAAAGTTGAATCTCAAAGGCTGCGAGGATAAGCCGGGTATCACTTTCACTATAGGCCGGCGGCGGCGGTAAGACAACCGCCGAGGAAGGGACACTGCTCCGAGTTAAGGCTTTAAGCGTATAGAGCAATAACTCGTAGATCGCCCTATCTTTTTCATGTTCAAAGGTAAGAACGTCGGTAAGCTCGATCGCCTTCGCCGCCAGCCCATAGAGCCTCGGTTGTGCTTTTATCGTACTAAAACGATCCGTCATTTTGGCCTCCGTCACCACGTCAAAACTCCTCCCTTTGGCGAGCCCAAGGCGCACGTGGCTTACCGGTTCAAGGTTTCCCCTTAGCTTACTTTTGATCTTACGAATCCCCTTGGCGCGGATCGTTTGTTTTCCCTTCTCGCGGGTAAAAAGCGTAATGAGCTCGTCGGCCTCGCCTACGTTGCGTGTTCGAAGGATGAGGGCATCAACATGATACGTCATACCTTTCTTATCCCGATTTTGATTGTCCCCCACGAACCTTCGGCCTCATCGTGGACGAGCACACGTTCGACGTTGAGATCGATCACGAGCCGCGTGGCCTGCACCTTAGGCAATACTTCATTCCATACCTCTTTATTAATTTGATTCTCCGTGCTCACCACGAGTTCAATCTGATCATGAAGCGATAGCTTCGCGTGTTGTCGTAGTGCCTGAATTTGCCGTGAGAGCTCACGTACCATACCCTCGCGTCTTAATTCATCGGTGAGGGTAAAATCAATAATAACCACATTCACCTTTTCGCCAACCTTAAGTTCCTCGCTCGCCAGGATGTTTTTTTCTTCGTCAACAGTAAGTGCAACATCAAACTCTTTTATGTTAAGTTCTTCGAGGAGCAGAGTTTGCTCTTCGTGGTTAAGTCCGGCGCCGAGCACATTCATTTTCCCAAGGGGCTGCCGTACTTTCACCTCCCTACGCATCCGTAGTGCGTGCCCGCGCTCTACGTATTGACGCAAAAGCTCCATACGTTTGAGTAATTCATAATCAATCTCGCTCTCGCGAACCACCGGAAACGCTTCAAGATGAATACTCTCAAGCTTCCCCTCTTGTGATCGCACGAGATTTTGGTAGAGCGCTTCGGCAAGGAAAGGCATAAAGGGCGCAAGCAACTTCGTTAAACTCACCAAAACGCTATAGAGAGTGGCTAGTGCGGTAGGGTCACCGTCGCGGAAACGATCACGGGAACGACGCACGTACCACGTGGAGAGATCGGTTACCAATTGTTCGATCGCCCGCGTAGCACCAAAGATGTGATACCCCTCGAGACGCTTCACAACCGACGCGATCGTCTCATTAAGACGCGCCACAATCCAATGATCCAAAAGGTGAGTCGGCGCCGGCGTGGCGGTGCGTGGCGGCTGCCAGCGATGAGTATTGGCGTAGGTGACGAAAAACGAGTAGGTATTCCAGAGTGTGAGAAGAAAAGCGCGCTTTCTCTCCGTGAGTTCTTTAAGACTAAACCGCTTGGGAAGTCCAGGTGCGTTCATGGCGTAGAAGTGAAACCTAAGGATATCGGCTCCCTCTTTCGCCATCACCATAAAAGGATCGATCACATTCCCCTTCGATTTACTCATCTTCTGCCCCTTCTCATCGAGAATGTGGCCAAGACTTATGACATTGCGGTACGCAAGGCCTCGCCCGAGAAGTGTCCCGATCGCGTGGAGCGTATAGAACCAGCCGCGGGTTTGATCCACCGCTTCACAGATATAGTCGGCAGGGTAGAATCCTTCTTTCTCGAGCTTGTCCCGATGCTCAAACGGATAGTGCCACTGGGCAAACGGCATGGAGCCGGAATCGAACCAGACGTCGGCAACTTCCGGCACTCGCTCCATCACCCCTCCACACTTCTCACAGGCGAGCTTTACTGCATCGATAAAGGGACGATGGGGGTCGGTTACGATAGAAATATTGCCCGTGGTCGATACTATCGTGAGTTCTCCTGTTTGCAGATGATGTGTCTCTTTCCCGCCCGAGAGGCTATCCATCAACATAAGAAGTGGATCGGCATGGGAGACGATCAGGACTCTTCCTTCTGGATATTGCTTCACTATGTCGTCAAAGGCGGCGCGCATGCGGCTACGGATCGCTACGAGTGATTCTACACCATCACCAGGGCTCTCCTCCTCTTCATGCCGACGAGGAAATCTCTTTTCAAATTCTTTAATGGGGTGGTGATTCCATACATTGAAGTTAACTTCGTGGAGTCGTTCGTCGACAGTGAGTTCCGCGTGAGTTACGCGCGCAATGATTTCGGCAGTTTCCCGCGTTCGCATGAATGGAGAGGTAACGACCGCATCGACTCTGCCTTTTAGGGACATGGCGACTTCGGTGATGTGGGCTTCTCCGAGGCGCGTGAGATGATGCGTATCGTGGGCAAGGTCTCCACTTAGTATATTGTGCACATTATTGTCAGCCTCGCCATGACGAAGTAAGAAGACAGGGTACTCACCTTGGGGAAGAAGGCGGCGGCTGGTCAATTCGTTGAAGCTGCCAATACAAATTTCATGCCGACATTCGCGCGCAGTACAGCGCCAGATGGGAAGCGGGGTGCCCCAGTAGCGTTCGCGGGAAAATGCCCAATCCTTAGCTTCTTTAAGCCAGTTGCCAAAGCGCCCGCTCCCTGTATGAAGAGGAACCCAGTGAATCTTATTGTTTTCCTCGGCCATCACCTCGCGAAGGGCACTCATGCGAATGAACCAGGAATCTTTGGCATAGTAGAGAAGCGGCGTTGCGCAGCGCCAACAGAAGGGATAGGTATGGGTATGTGCTTCGGTTTTATAAAGAAGTCCACGCACCGTAAGATCCTCGATGATGCGCTGCTCCGCATCTTTCACAAAGACTCCCTTGAGTGATCCGCTTGAGAGATTGACTTCCTCGGTAAATTTTCCTTCGGCATCTACGGTGTGATGCTTAGGTAAGCCTAACTTCTCTCCCAATTCATAATCTTCCTCCCCATACATCACCGCGGTGTGCACGATGCCGGTACCATCGGTGGTGGTGACAAAATCGGCAACGTGGGCTTGATGCGATACTGCGTTTTGGGTCGCGGCGATATCGAAGAGTGGCTCGTAGGTCATGCCAACGAGTTCGTTACCCTTAAGTTCCCGCACGATTTCGTAAGTGCCTTCTAAGATAGAGAGACGATCTTTGGCAAGATAGTAGATTTCGCTCCCCTGCCTCACTTCTACATACGTAATATCCTTTCCCACTGCGAGCGCGACATTGCCGGGGAGCGTCCACGGCGTCGTCGTCCACGCAAGCAGATAACTCTGCTCAAGGCTCAAGGCTGAAGGCTCAAGGCTACTACTCTTTTCTTCTTTCAGCTTTGAGCTTTGAGCTTTGAGCCTAAACTTAACGTAGACTGATGCTTCAGTCACGTCTCTATACCCCTGCGCCACTTCATGGGATGAGAGCGCGGTGCCGCAACGAGGACAATACGGCAGCACCTTGTGCCCCCGATAGAACATTGGATTCCCTTCCTTATCTTTCGAATCCCAAATCTTCCGTATGATCCACCACAGCGTCTCGATATAGGAGGCCTCGTAGGTAATGTAGGAATTTTGAAGGTCGATCCAAAAACCCATCCGTTTGGTAAGGCGTTCCCACTCCTCCTTGTACCTCCATACACTCTCTCTGCTTTTTGCGTTAAAGAACGCGATGCTCTTCCCAGGGTCGCCGGAAACAAGATTTTCGATCTCCTTCTTTCCGGAAATACCGAGTTGCTTTTCTACTTCGAGCTCGACGGGAAGTCCATGGGTATCCCAGCCGGCCTTCCGCTCGACCCGATACCCCTGCATTGTTTTGTAGCGGGGGATCAAGTCTTTAAATGCCCGCGCCAAGACATGATGAAGCCCGGGCCGGCCATTGGCAGTAGGAGGGCCCTCGAAAAAGATGAAATTTCCCTTCGGTGCATCCTTCGCCACACTCTTCTCGAAGATTTTCTCCCGTTCCCACAAGGCGAGAATCTCTTCCTCAAGCTTGGGAAAATCCTGTTTGGGATCTACAGGTGTAAAAGGCATGACTAGACAGTTACAAGAGGTTACATTGTTAGGTTACAAGAAGTTACAAAACGCTCTCACCTCGCGTACTATACTTCTTACATCCGCTCTAATGTATTGATGTTCAATAAAGAGAGCCCATTTTTCAAGACGATATCACACGCATGCACGAGCTCGAGTCGTGTGTACCTTGTCTCGTCAGTTTCGGCATTCAGCACCGGAACCTTCTGGTAGAAGAGGTTAAATCGTTCGGCCAGTTCGTAAAGATAGGAGGCGAGGAGATAAGGAGCATACTCTTCCCCTGCTCGCGCCACAACCTCGGGGTAGTGGATGAGCTTTACCGCCAGGGCGCGTTCCTCAGGCGTAAACGTGGCTAACGGCTCAAAGGTGAAAGCTGAAGGCACTTCTTTGAGCCTTGAGCTTTGAGCCTTGAGCAGTTCTCGTGCTTTCCTCTCAATGCTCCGTATCCGCGCATAGGTATACAGCAGATAGGGAGCACTGCGCCCTTCAAACAAGAGGACACGTTCCCACGTAAAGGTACTTACCACATTGGGAGAAAGGGCAAGTTCATTATACGTAAGGCTTGCGAGTGCAATCGTCTCGATGGCATACTCGACCTCTTCGGCTTCAATACGCCTCTCTTTGAGGAGCGTGCGCACTTGAGAAATTGCTTCGTCAATGAGTTCCTCGGCGGTAACGAGTTTCCCTTTCCTAGTTGACATCTTTCCTTCCGGGAATCGCCAGATGCCAAAAGGAATATGCACAAAATGGCCGTCCCAGCCGGCGAGCTTGGCTATCGCAAAGGCTTGTTCAAAATGAAGTCTCTGTTCCGATCCCACCACGTAGAGAAG
>JACQLU010000009.1 GCA_016203935.1 Parcubacteria group bacterium
ACGCCGATACCGCATAACGGTCCACGACCGAGAAAGGTGAGGAGAGTGTAGGAATGAAGCACAAAGTACAAAGCATAAAGTATAAAAGGTTCTCTGGCCACCATTCTTTGTACTTTGTACTTCCAACTTCATACCCCTTTCACGCCCATGGCTCGCAATCTTGATCCAAAATGTAAACAGTGTCGCCGCGAAGGCGAAAAACTCTTTCTCAAAGGGGAGCGTTGTTTTTCGCCCAAGTGTGCGATCACACGCCGAAAGTACCGCCCGGGGCTTCACGGGATGGCGCGCAGGCGTCTTTCCGAATACGGCATACAGCTTAATGAAAAGCAGAAGGCCAAGGCGATCTACGGCATGCGCGAGCGCCAATTCAGAAATCTTTTTGAAAAGGCGGCAAAATCCAAGGCCAACACGGGCGATAAACTCCTCGAGCTTTTAGAGCGGCGGCTTGATAATGTGGTGTTTCGAATGGGTCTCGCTCCATCGCGCGCCCTCGCTCGCCAGCTCGTAAGCCACGGCCATTTCCTGGTGAACGACCGCGCGGTCGATATCCCGTCATTTCTTGTGCGTGAAGGGGACACCGTGAAGGTGAAGGAGACGAAGAAAAAGAAGAACTATTTTCAGGAACTTATGAAGAATTATAAGGGAGCGAATCTGCCGCCATGGCTTAAGGTTGAGCCGGCGATGCTCAGCGGGCGGATCGTAGCCTTACCCGCGGTCACCGAACGGGAGATCGACACCAAAGCGATTATTGAGCTCTATTCGAAGTAATCCTGATCTGTCACTTCTCTTTAACTTTCACTATCTATGGCTCTTGAATCCATCCCGCGTGCGCACGAGTTCAGTGAGACCACCGGTAAAGACCGCTCGGAAGCGGTATTCGTGGTCGAACCGTTTTATCCCGGCTATGGCATCACCCTCGGAAATGCTCTCCGCCGCGTGCTCCTTTCATCACTTCCCGGAGCCGCCATTACCGCGGTAAAAATCGAAGGGATTGAGCATGAGTTTTCTACTATTCCGGGTGTCAAGGAGGATGTGGTGACGATTATTCTCAATCTCAAGCGCGTTCGCCTCATATCCTTTAGCGACGAAGCGATAACCCTTCGTCTTAAAGCCAGCGGCAAGAAGGAGATAACCGCGAGCCATATCGATAAGAGTGACCAAATAGAAATCATCACCAAGGATCAATCAATTGCGACTCTCACCGATGCCCACGCCGAGCTTGCCATGACCTTGACGGTCGAGCGGGGACGAGGCTACGTGCCGGTCGAGAAGCAGGCGGTTAAGAAGCTATCGATTGGTACCTTGGCGATCGACGCTATCTATACCCCGGTGTTCCATGTGCATACCCAGGTTGAAAATGTACGTGTGGGGCAGATGACGAACTATGAGCGACTTACGCTCACCATCCGTACCGACGGTACCATCACGCCACGTGAGGCTTTGAGCGAAGCGACGCGAATGCTCGTAGAGCAATTTTCGGTCTTTCTGCCACCCGAGGTATCGGCGAGCGAGGCGAACGGTGGAGAGTCTGGCAGCGTGGGGGAAGAGCACACCGTACATGAGGCGCCACGCGATGAAGCCTTAAAGCTTGCCATTGCTAACTTCAATATTCCCGCGAAGGTAGTACGGATACTTGAGAGCCACGATATCAGAAAGATAGTGGATCTTGTCAGGCGGAGCGAAGAAGAACTCTTGCAGATGAAAGGCATCGGCCCCGCGTCAGTAAAGAAGTTGGTGAAGTTGATCAAAAAGTTTTCCTAAATTTTTGATCTTTGACTTTTGAATTTTGACTTTCTACGGATATGCGTCACCGTCGCAAGCGGTCGCTCAAATGGCTCACCGGTTACCGAAACGCGGTATTGAAGAATCTGGCAATTGATCTTATCCTGCGTGAGCATATCGAGACAAGTGTGGTGAACGCGAAGGCCCTTCGCGAATTTATTGAACCACTCCTGCGACGTGCGAGCCATCAAGAAGCGCGTGTACGGCAATTACTCTTCGCCACCTTGGGACATAGGTCAGCGGTCGCAAAACTCATTCGCGATCTTGGTCCACGGTTTGCGAGTCGCCGCGGCGGGTATCTTAGCATTCTCAAAACGAGCACGCGCCGCGGTGATCAGAATGAGCGAGCACTCGTACATTTTGTGTAACGGTTTTCGTATGCTACGGCAACTCACTCGAATAACAACCCATCTTAGGCTCCCCGTGCAAAAGCGCATCACCCATGAAGTAGACGCGCGCGGTGTGCCTTTCGGCCGTCTGGCAAGCCGCATCGCTGGGTTACTCTCTGGGAAAAGCAAAGCTACCTATTCGTTTCACCTCGATCAGGGAGACGTCGTGAGAGTGATCCACGTACACGACGTAGCGCTCACCGGACGGAAATGGCACACATGGCTTTTATACCGTCACTCTGGCCATCCGAGTGGCTTAAAGACGATCCATTTTGCTCAAGCATTTCAAAAGAATCCTGCGGCAGTGCTTAGGGAAGCGGTACGACATAATCTTCCTAAGCACAAACTCGCCCACCGAATGCTCAAGCGGCTCATCGTAGTATCTGACTAATGGTTCTATGCCCCCGACTTCTCAAGTCAAGCCGAACGGATATAGCGCGATAGGAAGACGGAAAACCTCTATCGCACTAGTTAAACTTTCATCGGGGAAGGGTACTGCCACAATCAATGCGCATCCGTTACGGGAATACTTAAAACGTGAGGAGCTCTGCGATACGGCGCTCGAGCCTCTCAAGGAGACCCAGCACCTTGGTGATATGGACGTCACGGTCGCGGTACGCGGCGGTGGTACCCGTGGACAAGCTCAAGCGATAGCGCTTGGGATTGCGCGCGCGCTGACTCTCTTCGACCCAGCCATACGCACCGTACTACGCCATGCTCGCCTGCTTACTCGTGACCCCCGCGAGGTCGAACGCAAGAAGCCAGGTCTTAAGAAAGCACGCCGCGCCCCACAGTGGCAAAAAAGATAATTTTTGATACTCATAGATACTTGGTCGCTCTCGCGCGACCGATACTCGTAGATATTCATGGCACGTCACAACGAGTATCTATAAATATCACGACCCGAGTTAGCCGAGGGGGGTGAATATCTATAAGTATCAACTGACATTGTTATGGATGAATTTATTATCCATGGGGGAAAGCCGCTTCGCGGAACTATTCCGATCATGGGCATGAAGAATGCTGCTACGCCGCTGATTGCGGCGAGTTTGCTTTCTTCCGAGCCTTGCGTCCTCTCGAATATACCAGCGATTAGCGATGTCGCGCGGATGTGTGAATTAGTAGCAACCCTTGGCGCATCAGTAGAATGGCTTTCCCGAACTTCGGTGAGGATTACCGCGAAGGCGGTCGTAAGCGAGCTTGGCGAGAATGAAGCGGTACGTAAACTTCGTTCGTCGATTCTCCTCGTGGGGCCGCTTCTCGCACGCACGGGACATATTGAGACAAGTTACCCGGGCGGCGACGCGATCGGGAGCCGTCCTCTGGATGTACACATCAATGCGTTTCATGATCTTGGCGTGCGCGGCGATGGCGACGGTAAACTCCTTTCCCTCGACGCGCGGCAGGCGCCGGCCACTGCTACCGTGGTCTTGGATGAATTTAGCGTTACCGCCACCGAAAATATTCTCATGTACGCAGCAGGACGGGATGGAAGTACGGTCATCTATGGTGCCGCGGTTGAACCCCATGTACTCGAACTGGTGAAGGTTCTAAATCTCATGGGAGCGCATGTTACTTCACCGGAAGCACATCTCTTTGTCATTGAGGGATTAAAAAAACTTGGTGGCTTTAGTCATACCATCATCCCTGATCAAATTGAGATTGGTACCTTCGCCATCGCGGGAGCGGTTACCGGCGGTGAAGTGAGCTTGGCGCCGGTAATTCCACAACACCTAAGTCTTGTTCTTGCCAAACTTGCCAAAGTGGGAGTGACTGCCGAGATGACAACTGATTCAATGCTACGTATCTCGGGAGATCCTGCCGCCTATCGAGCGGTGCGTAAAATACAGGTGCTTCCGTATCCGGGATTTCCTACCGACCTTGCCCCCGTGTGGGCGGTATTGGCAACCGAGGCCCATGGTGATACGCTCATCCATGATCCACTCTACGAAAATCGTTTTGGCTACGTGCCGGAGCTCGTGAAGTTGGGTGCCAAAGCGATCCTCCACGACCCCCATCGGGTGACCTTCACTGGGCCAACGAACCTCACCGGGGGGCTCCTTACCGGATTTGATATCCGCGCCGGTGCCACCTTGATCGTCGCCGGGCTTGCGGCCAAGGGCGAAACAGTGATTCGCGGCGTTGAACACATTGACCGTGGATACGCAAAACTAGAGGAACGACTAGCGGCGGTGGGAGCAGACATTGAGCGGAGAAGAGTTTAATTCAAAATTCAAAATGAAAAAGTCAAAATTGAGGAACGCTGCCAAAGGCAGCTACACAACTTTTGAATTTTGATTTTTGCATTTTGAATTTATTCTGATGTTTGTCACTAAAATTGCCATCGACTTAGGTACCGCCAATACGCTCGTCTACGTTCCGCGGCGTGGTGTGATTATTAATGAACCGAGTGTGGTGGCGATTGCCGTTGACGATCGGAGAATTCTCGCCATTGGCACTGAAGCCCTCGCCATGCTTGGAAAGACCCCGGATACCATTCGCGCGGCACGCCCACTCAAGGATGGAGTGATTGCTGATTATCGTGTCACCGAAGCGATGCTGCGCTATTTTATTGGGAAGGTGGCTGGCTCAATTCGTCTCCTCCGTCCGGATGTGATGGTGGCGGTGCCCGCGGGCGTTACCTCGACCGAGCGGAGAGCGGTAATTGACGCAACCTTGCAAGCAGGCGCACGCGCCGCCTACATCATAAAAGAACCAGTGGCCGCGGCGATTGGCGCGGGTGTTCCCATCGGAACTCCTTCGGGCAACATGGTGGTGACTATTGGCGCCGGAATCACCGAAGTAGCGGTCATCTCACTCGGCGGGATTGTAGCCTCAAGTTCAGTCCGCATCGGCGGGCAGCGCTTAGATACGGCGATCGCCGAGTATATCCGGAAAAAATATGGGCTCATTGTGGGAGAGCACACCGTTGAAGAACTAAAAAAGAACATTGGTAGCGCCATCGTTCTGGAGGAGCCGCTCGAAAGCGACATCCGGGGGCGCGACAGTATCTCGGGCTTGCCCAAAACCATTCGTATCAATTCGACCGACGTTACCGAAGCCATTCAGGAGGAACTCAAAGAGATTATCGCAACTATCAAACAGGTGCTTGCCCATACCCCGCCAGAACTCTCGTCTGATATTATTGATCGTGGCATCATTCTCACCGGCGGAGGGGCACTCCTTCGCCACACCGATCGGCTGCTCGCCGAGGCGACAGGCGTGCCATGCTATATGGCGGATGAACCACTCTTGGCTGTCGCCAAAGGCGCGGGTATCGCGCTTGAGCACCTCGAATCGTATAAGCGAAGTGTGCTGGTAGTGAGGTAAGCCCCGTTAGATACTCCGTCCTAGATCTTTTTCGTGTGCCGCGGCGCTGTAATGGCACCACACTACTTGAAGACTCTCACTCAAAGTATCTAACGGGGTAAATATGATCATCGGTATCGATGCCCATCGTGAGCATGGCGGCATTCTCCGCGGCCCGAGTGTATACGCGCGTCTCATCCGGCGTTACCTCACACGGGAATTAATCCGTCGCGGGCACCGGGTCATTCTTTTTAGCAGGGTGCCGCTTTCCGACGGCGAGGGAGCAACAACGGTCGTGGTTTCGCCAAGTCACCCCTGGCTTGTATGGTTTCCCGCGGTACTGGTAAGGCAAAGTGTCGATCATCTCTTTATTCCCGCGAGTGACTTTCCCTTCGGCTCGCGTGTGCCGTTCACCGTGTTGGTGCACGATCTTGGATACGAGACTCACCCGGCACTCTATGCACGCGGGGAGCGATTGCAACTACTCCTGCGCATGCGTCGAAGCATGCGTCATGCAGCGCGACTGATTGTGCCAAGTCACGCCACGTTTGAGGTACTAACCCGTCTCTTTCCTTCCTATCGCGATAAAACCTTCGTCGTTCCGCATGGAGTAGAGTATAATCATTTTGCGGCCCCGAACTACACCATCGCGAGTGAGGCCCAGGTAGTTTCCCGCATACCCAGCGGGCGCCCACTTATTGCGGTGCTGGGTGTGGTCGATGCGAAAAAGAATAGTCTCGCAATACTTAAGGCATTCGCGCGCTTTAAGGCGATGACGAACTCTCAAGCGATCTTGCTCTTTATGGGGTGGCGGGGGTTTGGAGCAGGCGTAGTCGAGAAAGAAGCACGACTGCCCTTTCTTAAGGATTCGGTTCTCTTTACTCCCGCCATAGGCTACGACGAACTGCCGCTCGTCTATAGAAAGCTCTCGCTTCTTGTCTATACTACCCTCGTAGAAGGTTTTGGCCTTCCTATCCTTGAGGCGTTTGCCGCGGGCACCCCGGTCCTTACGAGCAATCGAAATCCCCATCAAGAGGTCGCGGGCAATGCCGCGTCGTGTGTCGATCCTGCGAACATTGATGCAATAGCGGGTAGTATTGCCCGCATCCTCGCCGACGACGACTATCGAGCTCGGTTGGTGAGCGCGGGAAGAGTTAGGGCACGCGACTATACGTGGGAAACGAGCGCTCGCCGCACCGCGAGCGTCCTCACGAATGAGCCTCTATGAAACGGCTTACCCTGCTTAGAAAATTCATCCTCATCCTTCGCGAGGTCTCGTATCGGGGGACACTTTTATTCACCCACCCTGATGCCGAGCTTCGTCGCCGCGCGCTTGCCGTAAGTAGCGCCATCCTGGCATGTGCTTCGAAGGCGGCCGACCCTCCGTGCGGGAAATGTTCCGTCTGTGCCATGTCGGTAAATCCCGACATCATTGAATATTCACCGTCGTTCTCCGCGGGCGGTGTAGAACTCGTCCGCACACTCCTCGCGCGATTTCGCGAAACGCCGGTAGTAATAGGAAAACGCCTTCTCATTCTTCACGATATTCCGAATCTCTCGCGTGAAGCACTCACTACCATGCTGATCGAGCTCGAAGAACCGCCGGGCAACAATGTCGTCCTGCTCTCCGCGGCCGACCCCCTCTCTGTTCTTTCTACCATTCGCTCCCGCGCTCTTCATCTTCCGATTCCGGATACTTTTCGCAACTACCCTCTCTCTACTCACGCGGGTTCTTCGTTTCTCACCACTCAATCCCGCACACCGGGCGACCCGCTTGTGACGCGGATTGACGGTGAACTTTCCCAGCACGCAACAGTCGAAATATCGAAATATCGAAATATCGAATATACAGCCGAACTCCTTAGGCTACGCCGTCTCTATATGAGTCGTCGCCTTTCTCCCGAACTCGTCCGCGCCTTCTTGGCTCAAATGATATATCGATAGATCGATATATCGAAACAGGACAATCCGAAGTTCCCTTAAGCTCTGCTTGGCAAAAGTAGTCTTTTTCGATATACTAAGCGTTATGAACTGAAAGAGAGTTCTTACCCCTATGCTCGATAGTCACACCTTCGCGCGGTCACTCAAAAACAACGTTACCCAAACCCTAGAGCATTACACGGAAGAGCTAAGGAAGATTCGCGGTGGGAAGGTACTGCCTTCGATCGTGGAAGGGTTTTCGGTAGCTGCCTATGGTGGAACGATCCACCTAAAGGACATTGCGACTATCACGAGTCGCGACCCACACACGCTTACGATTGAACCATGGGACAAAAATCTCATAAAGGCGATACTGGCGGCCATCCAAGCGAGTGCGCTCTCGGTGAATCCTGTCACCGATGGGAAAACGGTACTCCTTCCGTTCCCGCCAATGAGTGAAGAGAATCGAAAGGAGCTTGTGAAGCTTATCCATATGAAACAGGAGGAGGCGAAGATCGCGCTACGCCGCCAGCGCGATGGCGCTATGAAAGAGCTCACCGCGAGCGAGCGAGCGAAGGAAATCTCGGAAGATATGACGCGTCGCCTTAAAGATGAAGTGGAAAAGACGGTAAAAGACGCAACCGACGAACTCGCTACACATACCAGCGAAAAAGCGGCTGAGATTATGACTATTTAGAAAGTCTTGTGATCGATACTATTCGTCATATTGCTATTATTCCCGACGGGAACCGCCGCTGGGCAAAGGAGCGGGGTCTTCCCGCTATCGAGGGTCATCGCCAGGGACTTATGCGGTTTACTGAACTTGCGAGCGCGTTACGCGACTTGGGAATTCCGTATGGTACCTTCTTCGCGTTTTCGACCGAAAATAGTCACCGACCCCCCGAAGAGGTCGCCTACCTCATGGACCTCTTTACCGAATTTGCCTCTGCCAATCTCATGAAACTCAAAGCGGATGGCGTCGCCGTATCGATTATCGGTGATACGAGTGCGGCGCCTCAAAAGCTTAAGGATCTTTTTATCGAGCTTAAGGGAATTTCTCAGGACGCTCAACCCTCGTTTCACCTTGCCATCGCCTTTAACTACGGCGGCCGTGACGAGATCCTGCGTGCCGTAGCACGGGCATTTGCAAAGGGGCATACCGTGGTTGATTCCGCACTGCTCTCGCAATACCTTGACGCGCCCCATTTCCCTGACCCGGATCTTATCATTCGCACTGGCAAAGTGAAACGACTCTCCCATTTCCTCACCTGGCAGTCAATCTATAGCGAACTTTACTTTACCGACACCTACTTTCCTGATTTTGATCGGGCTAAACTCTTACTCGCCATCGAGGATTTCGAAGCCCGTGAGCGACGGTTTGGAAAATGATCGAAATTTCGACATATCGATATATCGAACTATGCTCCTAGGAATTCTCGCCTTCATTGCTATTCTTGCCCTCGTGGTGCTTATCCATGAAGGGGGTCATTTGCTTGCCGCCAAGCGCGCCGGTATGGAAGTAACCGAGTTTGGTTTTGGTTTCCCACCGCGCCTTATGGGGATTACGTGGCGCGGTACGCTCTATAGTCTTAACCTTATCCCGCTTGGGGGCTTTGTGAAGATTGAAGGCGAAGACGGAAGCCTTGATCATCCGAGAAGCTTTGGGCGTTTTCCAGTTTTGATTCGCATCGGCGTTGTCGCGGCCGGAGTGTGCATGAATTTTCTTCTCGGGTTTATACTCCTTGTGATGGTGGCGACTATCGGAGTCACCACCGCGCTTACCTCCGACGAGGTGCCGCGCGCCCGAGATGTAAAGGTAGTCATTGCAGAAGTTTTACCCGATTCGCCCGCATTTCGTGCCGGGATCCCAGCCGAGGCGACGATTCTCGCAGTTGACGGCACGCCGGTTAGCAAACTTACCGAATTCACGAGCCAAGTCGCGGAGGCACACGGTACGCCGCTCATGCTTACCTTGGAAACTATTGAGGGCGAGATACTTGAGGTGGGTGTCACCCCGCGCGTAGCGCCAGACACCGATCAAGGCTCGGTTGGCATTATGCTTCTTCAAGTAGGACGGCTCCGTTATTCGTTCCCCGAGGCGCTCAAGGTAGCGCTCGCTGAGACGTGGTTCGCAGTTACCCTCATCTTTCGTACCGTCGGGCAAGCGCTCGTCAGTATCACGGGTGCAGTCCCGGTGCCCGATGTACGGGGACCGCTCGGGGTCGCCGCGCTCACCGTCGAACTTACCCATCAAGGAATAATTCCCTTAATCCGATTTACCGCGATCCTCTCCCTCAACCTTGCGGTGTTGAATTTTCTTCCTATTCCCGCGCTGGATGGAGGCCGCATTTTCTTTCTCCTCATTGGACGGTTTGTTAAGCGACTCTCGAGTCAGCTTGAGGCAAAGATTCATACGGTTGGGTTTGTGCTACTACTCTTACTCATGCTGCTCGTTACGCTACGGGATCTTACGGCGTTTTCCGGCCTCGTTGAGCGTATTCGCGGTCTCTTTACCTAGCTTCCTCCATGGCATTACCTTCAAAATCAAAGAGTCTCTCGGATTGGTATCAAGCGGTAGTAATCAACGCCGAACTTGCCGACTATGCGCCCGTGAAAGGCATGATGGTGATCCGTCCCAATGGGTATGCGCTCTGGGAGGAGATCCAGGCGACCTTAAATCCATTCATGCGCGATGCCGGCGTCGCGAACGCCTATTTCCCGCTCCTTATCCCCAAATCATTTTTGGATCGGGAAGCGAAGCATGTAGCAGGATTTGCCCCCGAGCTCGCGGTGGTTACGATCGCGGGCGGCGAGAAACTCGCCGAACCACTCGTCGTGCGCCCTACTTCGGAGACGATCATGTACGCGATGTTTGCGAAGTGGATTGAGTCATGGCGCGACCTACCCCTCAAACTCAATCAATGGAATAACGTGGTTCGTTGGGAGAAGCGCACCTATCTTTTTCTCCGTACCACTGAATTCCTTTGGCAGGAGGGACACACCGCGCATGAAACTCACGACGAGGCGCTCGCGGAACAGAAGCGCGCGCTTTCAATGTACCTTACCCTCTACCGTGAATATCTGGCACTCGCGGGAATTGCCGGTATCAAAAGTAAGAGTGAAACGTTTGCCGGCGCCACGACCACCTTTACCTACGAGTTGGTAATGCCGGACGGCAAAATCTTGCAAGCCGCAACCTCCCATGATCTCGGCCAGCGGTTTGGAGAAGCGTTTGGTATCCGCTTTCAGACCCGTGACGGGAACGAGGGAGTCCCGTGGCAGACAAGTTGGGGGCTCTCGACGCGCGCGATCGGCGCCCTCGTCCTCGGGCACGGCGACGATCGAGGACTTATTCTCCCGTCGCGAATCGCTCCCTGCGAGGTGATTGTGATACCTATCTTTACTAATGACGACTCCCGTGACAGTATGATTCTTCGTGAGGCGCTCAAGCTTACGCGCTCGTTCCCCGCACGGTGGAACGCACGACTAGACGACCGGCGCGAAGTAAGCCCCGGCGCGAAATTCTATGAGTGGGAACTGAAGGGAGTTCCGCTCCGCATCGAATATGGCGCGCGCGAGCTCGCTGCGGCAGTGGTCACCATGGTGCGTCGCGATAATCAGTCAAAAACCCAAGTTGCGATGAGTCAGCTCTCTGAAGTCATGCAAGCGACACTCGAAAACATCCAGCAGGAGCTCTTCCTGCAAAGCGAGCGTTTACTCGCATCACACACCCACGAGATAGCGACCTTTAAGGAGTTCACCGAGATTATGGAGGGTCCGCGTGGATTTATCCGTGCCTTCTGGTGTGAAGAGGAGGCGTGCGAACGGGCGATTAAGGAAGCAACCCACGCTACCGTAAGGTGTCTTCCCTTCGAGGCCCTTCCCGAAAGCGGGAAATGCGTCTATTGTGGTACGAACGCCCGCTATCGGTGGTACTTTGGACAAAGCTATTAACCGATCCGAATGCCCCCAATATCATCCGAATCTACAAATGCCCAATCCGAATTATTCGTATCATTCGGATGTTATTCGTAGATTAGGATCGCTTTTATGTTCAACCGTCTCTTTAGCGTTTTGACCCGCGACATCGGCATCGACCTTGGCACCGCCAATACTATTGTCTATGTGAAGGGGAAAGGCATCGTGATCAATGAGCCGAGTGTCGTGGCGGTAAATCTCCGCACGAAACGCATTGTCGCGATTGGCAACGAGGCGAAACGGATGGTGGGCCGGACCCCGGCACATATTGTCGCTAAACGCCCGCTCGTTGACGGAGTAATTTCAGATTTCGAAACCACCGAAGAGATGTTGCGCTACTTCATTAGCCGCGTGCATCTCCATGCGCTTCCCATTATGCCTAAGCCACAGGTGGTGATTGGTATTCCGTCGGGGGTCACGGAGGTTGAGAAAAAAGCGGTCGAAGATGCCGCCGTGGCGGCGGGCGCGCGGCGCGCCTACCTTATTGAGGAACCGATGGCCGCCGCGATTGGCGCTCGGCTCCCTGTGCAGGACCCCGGGGGATCAATGGTGGTTGATATCGGCGGAGGCACCACTGAAGTCGCAGTCATATCACTGGGCGGTATCGTTATCAGCAAAAGTCTTCGCACCGCCGGGGACGAACTCAATGAGAATATCGTGAGTTACGCGCGAGAACGATTTAATCTCCACATTGGGATTCGTATGGCCGAGGACATTAAAATTGCCATCGGGTCCGCGTATCCGCTTACCGAAAAGCTTGAGGCAGCGATGCGCGGCCGCGACCTCATCACCGGGCTCCCCCGGGAGGTAATTGTCGACGATGCCCATATCCGCGAAGCGCTCGCTAAATCAGTGAAGCTCTTAGTCGAGCACGTAAAAGCGGCGATTGAAGAGACTCCTCCCGAGCTCATTTCCGATATCATGCATCGCGGCATTCTCCTCGCCGGCGGCGGCGCACTTCTCCGCGGGATCGATATCCTTATCCACGAACAGACGAGGATTCCGACGTACGTAGCCGACGACCCCATTACGTGTGTGGCGCGTGGCACCGGCATTGTCCTCGAGGATATCGAAAGTCTCAGAGACGTGCTCGTACCAAGTCAGTTTGAGACACGACCTCGTTAGAATGATCGCATGAGTCTTGCGCGAAAACTTCGTCTTTCGTTTATCCTGCTTACGATCGGCGCTGTGCTTACGGGCGCAACGCTTTTGGGAGTGATGCGTCCGCTTGAAGGTATGGTGGGACGGATCGCCGCTCCGCTCGAGCGATCGTTCACCGCGATTGCTCTTGCGAGTCGTGAGGTGATCTCCGATCTCGCCCGCATTCGCGACCTCAAGCATGATAACCAGGCACTCGCGACTAAGGTTCGCGAACTGACCCGGATGGTGAGCGAACTTTCGGCAGTGAGACGTGAGAATACCGAGCTCCGTAATCAGCTTGGTCTTAGGGAAAAGACCCAGCGTGACGTACTACGCGCTTCGGTTACCGTCGCCCGTGTGGACGATCAGCAAGGATTTGTGAGTATTGATCGTGGCAATGATGCCGGCATTAGCGTAGGTGACGGAGTAGTCACGAGCGATGGGATATTCGTGGGAACGGTGAGCGAGGTTACCGAAGTGCGTTCGCTGGTGCGCCTTCTGTCGGCACCGGGAAGCGCGGTGGCGGGGGAGACCCTGCCCGGCGGGATCACCGGTATCGTGCGTGGTGGTCTTAGCCAGGGGCTTAGCTTCGACGAGGTGCCAAACGAGGAGACGCTTGAGCCCGGAATGGTTGTGGTTACCCTCGGCGATCCCGAGGGGATTCCCTCCGATCTTCCGATTGGCGAGATCGAGAGGATTTTCCGTGAACCAACGAAACTCTTTCAATCGGCACTCGTAGCGCCGCTGGTCGATTCGCATACGCTTCGCACCGTATTTGTGATTCGCACCCTAGGCCCCGCCACGCAGGATCCGTAATCCTATGCCCACCACCGCATTCGCGTTCTCGGTTACGATCGCACTACTCATAGAGGTAAGCTTGATTGCGCCGCTCTTGGGGGGGTGGTATCCGCCCGTGGTTGGCATGAGCATTGTGGCATGCGTGCTTCTCACCGCATGGCGGAGGTGGTTTGTACCGATTGGTTTTTCCATGGTGTTACTTACTCTCATTGAACCGAGTCTCTTTTATCCATTTCCGCTTATGGCGGTTATGCTTCGTCTCATTTCCGTGTGGGTCCGTCCGATCCATCTTTATGACCCGCCGCCATGGGAACAACTCGTTCTCGCCGCGCTCGTGGTTGGTGTTGCCACCCTCACCAGCGAAAGCAGTGCCACCAGGGGAATTCCCTCGACACGTGAATTCGTATCGCTCCTCTTAAGGTTAACGTTTCTAAGTGGCACCTCGCTATTAGCTATGCGCAGTATCTTACGCGGTATCGAGTCATACCTTGCGCGTAAGCGCACCGAGACCCTATCGTATCAACGTACCCAACTATGAAGCCTCGATCTTTTTCGCTTTCATTCACTGACGAAGAGGAAGGCTTCGAATGGAATCAGGCTGATCTTCCGATTGAAGTAGGTTCGGCGACACCCCTCCGACAAAGCGGAGGGCTCGAGGTTAGCAATCACCGGAGTCTCCTTACGGGAGCTATTCTGCTTGGCCTTATTGTGATACTCATCATTCGCGTTGCGAGCCTCGGGATTTCACATTCCCAGTACTATCAAACGATTGTGCAAGGGCATACGGTTCTCTCGGAACCAATTCTGCCGATGCGCGGCCTGATTAAAGATCGGCGCGGGGTAATCTTGGCTCGCAATGAACCACGCTACGCGCTTCTGATAGTCCCGAGCGAGTTCCCCCGCGACCCGCGTGACGAAGCAGCCCTCTTACGTACTATCGTTGAGAAGGTTCCGGAGGTTGATCCCGCCGACCTTGCCCAGACTATCGTGACGCGCGTACGCGATCCGATTATTCTTGCCGACGAGTTGCCGCGGTCCCACGCACTGGAACTCATCGAAACGTTCGCTGATACACCAGGTGTCATTGTCCAAGCACTCCCCAAGCGGAGTTACCCCCTCGGTGAACTCTTTGCGCATGTGGTAGGCTATATCGGCAAACTCGATTCCGAAGAATACCGCGCACGCGAAGGGACGTACCTCTTTAATGATTGGATTGGCAAAACCGGGGTGGAGGCTTCCTATGAATCGCTCCTTAGGGGCGAGCTCGGCAAGCGTACCGTGGAGGTGACTTCTGCCGGCGAAACCGAGCGCGTGCGAGGGTTCTTACCACCCCGCGACGGATCGAGTTTGATCCTCACCGTCGATAGCAAACTCACCCTCCTTATTGAGGAAGTTATTGCGCCGCTGAAAAAGCAGGGAAAATCAGTAAGTGTGGTAGCGCTGGATCCCCGCAATGGCGAACTATTAGCCTTGGTGAGTCAGCCGGCGTTTGACCCTAATCTCTTTGTGGGATCGAGTGCGCGCGCAGATCGCGAGAAGGCACTCGCAGCGCTTTTTCAAAATCCCAAGCATCCTTTGCTCTTCCGTCCTATCGCGGGGACGTATCCACCAGGATCAACCTTTAAGCCCTTGATTGCCCTCGCAGCGTTGCTTGAAGGCGTCATTACCGATAGCACCACGGTGTTGAGTACTGGCGGCATGAGGGTAGGCCCCTATTTTTTCCCTGATTGGAAGCCGGGGGGACACGGTGTCACCAATCTAATGAAAGCACTCGCTGAATCGGTAAATACTTTTTTCTATATTGCCGGCGGGGGAGACGGAAAGGGCGAGGAAGGTTTAGGTGTCGATCGCATCGAGCGCTATGCCCGAGCGTTCAACTTTGGAGAAACGGTCGGCGTCGACCTTCCCAATGAGGCTAAGGGGGTAATTCCCAATCGTGAATGGAAAGAGGAAGTCGTAGGTCAGCCGTGGTTCATTGGTGATACCTATCACCTCGCCATTGGTCAGGGTTTTGTAAGCGTTACCCCACTTGAGCTTGCCACCTTCACCGCGCTACTCGCTAATCGCGGTACCCTTATTACCCCCCATGTACTGAAAGGGATAGAGGAAGGGGATGCGGTGCGCACAGTAGCGAACGTTCAATCCAAACGGCCATTCGAAGGCGAAGCGTATCTACATGCCATCGAGCTCATCCGCCAAGGGTTACGGGCGGCGGTGACCCAGGGATCAGCGAAGCTCCTAAGTCGCGTACCAGTCACGGTTGCAGCTAAAACCGGTACCGCGCAGTTTGCGGAAGAACGAACCCATGCGTGGCTTACCGCCTTCGCTCCGTATGAAAATCCTACCATGGTGCTCACCATCTTGGTTGAAGATGGCGGCGAGGGAAGTGTGGTAGCGGCGCCACTCGCCGAGAAGATTTTAAGTCGCTACTTTTCAGAATCGTCATTTTAACACGTCACAACGCATCGTATGGCAATTTTGGTTGACGGCGATAATCTCGCTCGTGAATGGCTCCGAACACTTAAAAAACGTATCGCGCTGCTTACGCGGGTACCAAGAATCGGTATTCTCTCGATTCAACCGAGCGCGGTCAACACTTCATTTATTGAGCGGAAATTGGGCACCGCGCGCGAGCTTAATGTTATGATCACTCATCAAAACGTTGACCATATTCCATCCCTTACCAAGATGGAGGAGTTGCTCGCCATCTGGAATAGTGACCCCACTCTTACTGGCTATCTTATTCAGCTTCCTCTCCCGGAAGGGTTTGAGTCGCTGTTGTTACGAATACCGCCTGAAAAGGATATCGATCTTTTAAACCCCGAAAGCCTTGGCCGTTTTCTGCTACGCGAATACCCACTTATGCCGCCGGTGGTACGGGGCATCGAATATCTCGCCAAGGCCTACCACATTGATTTCGCATCAAAGCGAACCCTCATCGTAGGCGCAGGGAGACTCGTGGGGAAACCAACGGCACTTTGGTTTCTCAAGCAGGATATACCGTTTGAAGTTGCTACCGAAAGAAGTACAGCGCTTACCGCCCTTACCAGGCAGGCTCAAATCATCATTACCGGGGTGGGTAAGGTAGGCCTTATCACTGACGCGATGATCACCGAGGGCGTAGTACTCATCGACGCCGGTTCGGTCGGCGTAGGTGATCACAAAGTTACCGGCGACCTTGACTACGAAAGCTGCAAAAGGAAAGCTTCCCTGATAACACCGGTGCCTGGCGGTCTCGGTCCACTCACGGTGACAGCCCTCTTTGAGAATGTGATAAAGCTTGCCGAACGCGGTGGGTCGCTCTTAAGCTGAGATTTGACAGAAATGAATATATAATTTATACTGTAAGAGTATGGTGTGGTGATCCAAGAAGCGCGGACGACGCGCTTTTTCTATTTACCCACACAATGAAGTTTGTCTATAGGCAGTTAAAACATTGGGCGTGGTGGATTCTTCTCGTTCCACCGCTTTTGCTCCCAGCGCTTAGTTACGCGGCAGCTGGTTTTACGAGTGACGATATTGTCAGTCGCGTGAATCAAGCGCGGAGCGATCATGATCTTGCGCCACTCCATGAGAGTGACAGTTTGATTGTCTCGGCGCGCGCCAAGGCCTATGACATGTTTCGCCTCGGATACTTTGAGCACGTAAGTCCTGAGGGAAGAGATCCGTGGTATTGGTTTCACGAGGCCAACTACGTCTATCGCTATGCCGGTGAGAATCTTGCCATCGATTTTAGTGACGCCAACGCACTCTTTGCAGCGTGGATGGAGAGTCCGACCCATCGCGCGAATATTCTTCACCCTAAGTACACCGAGATCGGCGTTGCGGTGGTCGATGGTTTGTTTGCCGATACACCCACCACACTTGTCGTTCAACACTTCGGCACACCCATGACGGCGCCGGCGAACCTCACCAAACCTACCATGCGTATTCGTGACGTTGCGATCAAGAAGACTCCAACTCGATCGCTTGTCGTACCTACCGATGCTAAAAACATAGTGCTACCATTTCCCGTTGCGGTGCAGAGTGAAGTTCAGAATCTTGGGCATCAGGCGACCATCAAGCCTTTAGTTTCGGAGGTTACTACGGAACTCTCCGGAAGATCAGATCCTCTTATCACGAGCCTATGGGGGCATACGGTGAACCTGCTCCTCAGCATTTCATTGGTACTGCCTGACATTAAACGGCTCGGGCAATTACGGATAGTGAAGCCAATTCGTACTCTCACCATGCGGTATGCGTAAAGCACTGGATACAAAATCATTTCAGTCTCTTTAATGTACGTTGTGCTGAACACCAAATTACGCCAATAGAAGATTTTAGGGGTTGTTTGGGATTTTATGAAGGCGTGATTTTTTGTTTATTGTATTGACATGACTCGTATCGTTGCTATACTGAAACACTATTTTAAAATTCGGTGACAATTCTCGGCATGAAGAAGCAAATCAGGACTGCACAAAAACTTTTGATAGCGGTCTTACTCGTAGGCACGAGTCTTACTGGCGCCGGCTTTGCCAGTGAGACTTCGGCCGTTATCTTCAATACACCCTCGCTTGGGATTCCGCACGCGGCGGGCGAGATCGTAGTGAAAATGAAGCCCTCGGCAAGTTTTACGGAAGTCGCCAAAACCTATGAACTTAAGGTGCTCGCGAGGGGGAAGCGCCTTTCGACTGATTCTGCCGACGAGGCCTTACTTACACGTACCCTTACTCGCCTGCGCCAAGATCCCAGGGTAATCGCGGCTGAACCAAATTACCTTGCTTTCGCGCTCGGTAGACCTAATGATCCTGACTATCAATACCAGTGGCACTTACGCATGATTGGGGTAGAGTCGGCGTGGGAGTTTACAAAAGGAGCCGGAGCAGTAGTGGGGGTAGTAGATACCGGTATTGCCTATGAGACCGCGGTGCGAGACGGGAAAGCCTACTTCGCTTCACCCGATTTTGCGGGTACCCATTTCTTAAGCGGATACGATTTTGTGAACGGTGACTCCTTCCCTAACGACGATAACGGACACGGTACCCACATTGCCGGTACCATCGCCGAGGCGGTTAATAATGGCCTGGCGGGTGCGGGAATTGCTCCGTCCGCGTCAATTCTCCCCATTAAAGTGCTTAATCGCTATGGCGCAGGGACCTACGCTGACATTGCTGATGGCATACGCTATGCCGCCGATCACGGCGCTTCCGTCATAAACTTAAGTCTGGGCGGATCGGTTGATTCGTTTGTCTTACGCGATGCTGTTTCGTATGCGCTCGATCGACGTGTAGCCCTTATTGCCGCCGCTGGTAATAGCGGCACTGGTCAAATCTTTTATCCAGCAGCTTACACCGGAGTCATCTCCGTAGGTGCCGTAGATGGGAGAGGTCTAAAAGCGCGCTACTCAAATTATGGAGCCGGTCTTACCTTGGCGGCACCGGGTGGTGATACACGTAACGACTATACCGGTGACGGGGTTGACGACGGCATTGCCCAAATGACCATGCGAAGTCGTACCCGTCTTGATGAATTCGAGACAATCTTTGCGCAAGGCACCTCTATGGCGGCGGCGCATGTTACGGGAGTAGCCGCACTCGTGTATGCGCAGGGCGCACATACCGGAGATGAGGTCCGTCGGATTCTTACCGAAACGGCAAGCGACGCAGGCGAACCCGGATGGGATTCTCTCTATGGTTATGGAATTGTGAATGCGGCACGCGCAATTGGAGTACGGGGATCCGAATCTCCCGCCCCATCGCCATCACCTTCACTCACGCCAACTCCAACACCTTCCGCCTCACCAACCTCCGAGGTAACTGGGGTTTTTGAAGTGACGGTGACAACCCCGAAGAGCGAATACGATTTCTACGAGCGAGTACCTATCACGGTGGCAGTCTACGATCAAGTGAGTCACGGAGTGCTTTCGGGTGTGACGATTGAACTTACGTTGCTCACTCCACGCGGGAAGACGCTTACTGGTTCGACTACTTCGAATGCCGAAGGTGAAGGCGCGTTTCTTTTCAAGACCCGCCGTACCTATGGAGAGGGTCTTCATCTCATAAATGTGACCGCTTCATTAACAGGCCGCGGCACTGCTTCTACCTCGACAACCTTCGTTGTTCGTGATCTTGACTAAAAAGCGAACTTTTCGACGCTTCGTTACCTTGACAAATGACGCTACCGCATGCTATGTTGATAGGCCAACAAAAAAACGCAAAACCAACATCCAAAGCCAACGGTCGCCGTAAGAGTGACCTTACCAAAACCAATATTCGGACACCCAAAGAGCGAATGTTGGTTTTTATTATGCAGTCGAAACGGGTAACACGTTCTCAAATCGTTTCATTGTGCGGTCGAACCTTTTCGCTTTTAATCTGCCAGCTGGCAGAGCGAAAAGGGTGGTACTCACTAACACGCCATTATGAAAGGGGGTGACAGATAGATGAAGAAGACTCTCGCGAGAGCTTTGGTAAGCGCTCCAGTCATCGGAGCTTTAACGCTTTCACTCGCCCTTGGTGTGGCATTCGCATCAAGCGCAGAAAACGTTCAGACCGGTGCCGGATCGAGCAACACGAATACCGTGGATCTCGATAACGAGCTCAATATTGACCGTGAAAATAACGCCGACGTCGATAACCATGGCGATGTCACCAACGACAGCGGTTCCAACGAAGCCAACAAAAATAACGGCGACGTGGATACCGAAACCGGCGATACCGACGTAGACGCTGAGGTCGTCAACGAACTCAATGCCTCTGGGTTAGAGGATGAAATCGAGTTTGGCGACTTTGACTTCGACGGTACCAATGATACCACCGGCGCTGATTCGGATAACCACAATACGGCAACCCTCGATAACGAGGTAAACCTCGATGTCGAAAGCAACGCCGATGTGGAGAACACCCTCGACATTGACCAGTTCACCGGCTTCAACGAAGCTAACAAGAATAACGGCGACGTTGACACCGGCACGGGTGATGCCGAGGCCGAGGTGACTATTGAGAACACGCTGAATAGTGACGGCTCTGGCTCACTCGCCGCAGGCGCACAGATTGATGTAGGCGGCTTTGGTGATGTAGATGTTGAATTCACCAATGAGCAAACCGGCGCAGATTCATCGAACACGAATACTGCCGATGTCACGAACGAACTCAACGTTGATGTCGAGAATAACGCCGACGTGGAGAACCACGTCGATGTCACCAATAATACCGGTTCCAACGAAGCCAATAAGAACAATGGCGACGTGGAAACCGATACGGGTGACGCATCTGCCGATATCGAGGTAGAAAACACCATCAATCAAGGTACCGAGATTACCCTTGGTACGAGTGGTGATGTTGACTTCGATGGCGCAAACGATACGACCGGCGCTGATTCGGATAACCACAATCTCCTCACCGTTGACAATGAGACCAACGTTGACGTAGAGAACAACGCCGACGTAGAGAACACCGCCGACGTGGATAATACCACCGGCTTCAACGAAGCCAATAAAAATAACGGCAACGTTGATACCTCTACCGGTGACGCCTCGACTACAATTAGTTTCACCAACACGGTGAACTAGTGCCTCGGTTGAGGTGTATCCTTCCTCCACACCGTTAAGGTTTCAGGTAAGCAACGGTACGCAAAGAAGCCTTACCGGTGTGGAGGAGTAGAGGCATCTCAACAGAAAGAGAGAGATAACAAAAACAGCAACACCAATAAGGAGAGAATAGAGCACCTCACATCTTTACTTGGTTTTTATTCTTCTTTCCTTATGCAACAGCTACTCCATTCCTCGCTCGGCCGTTCGCTCATACTGGGGGCGATTCTGCCGTTCGTGCTGACCGCGGCACACGTGGTCTCAGCCATCACACTCGCGCCAGAAGAGTTCGATTTGTCGAACGAAAATACCGGCGCGGGTTCTACCAATACCAACGATGTCGCCGCTGACAATGAAACCAACATCGAAGAGACAAACGACGTTGATATCGACAATAGCTTTGACGTCAACAATAACACCGGCGGCAACCAAACGAATGAGAATAACGGTAACGTCACCACCGAGACGGGTGACATCTCGGTCGATATCTCGATCGAGAATACCGCGAACACCTCTCCTTCGGTGGTGGTGAATCCACCGGTGGGAGGTGGCCCTGACATCACTCCTACGCCGACACCGGGAGGGGGGACACCTACACCGACGATTTCCTCGTCACCTACCCCCTCGTCCACCCCGACCACTGCGCCCTCTACAAGTCCGACCCCGACTGCCACTCCCACCGCGACGTCAATCCCAGTAGCTTCTCCCAGCACAACCCCCACTCCTGCGGTAGGAGGTGCCCAAACCCAGCTTCCCGCGGCCGGCAGCAATACCGTAGCGATGGCTTCTTTAGTAAGTCTCTTCTCATCGACAGTAGTAATGACCCTGCGTCGTAGGAATCGTTAACGAATGCGGTTAAGGCTGTCCGCCGATGAGGCGGACAGCCTGCCAGCGTGATTGAGAGTGAGGTAGCACGTGAGCCGTGCTAGCTCAATCTTAATGAACGATAGCAACTATATTTTTACCCCTTTTTAGCTCGTGACCGTCTATGATCCGCATCGTGCGCCCCTCAAGACATTCTTTGAAAGCATTCTTCGTGAAGCTACTCCTCGTCGAGGTAATAAGTTTTGCAACCCTTATACATCCGGCAGCTTGGGCGCTCGCTCAAGAAGCATCGATTGTAGAAGTTACACCAGCTCCAACCCCCGTACCCACTCCTACACCCTATTGCATACTATTCCCCGCGGCGCAAGGCTGCTATCAAGGAATCGACCAGGGTTTTAACCAAGGCACCGATCAAGGAATAGGGCAGGGAAGTACTACCCCACTTCCTTCGCCAGTTGCGTCGCCGGTGGTAATTGTGCCGGCCTTCGAGCCTTCCCCCACACCTACGGCGTTTCCCAGTGCATCAACGCCGCCCCCGGCACCAGCGGAGACACCAACTTCACCAAGCGCACCGCCCACACCAGCACCAACACCTACGCCAGCCTATTGTGAAACCCATCCTGAAGCGCAAGGCTGTTTTCAGGGCGACGGGCAGGGAAGTAATCAAGGGATAGCTCAAGGATCCCCAACGCCGTCATCGCTTCCCATAGAGACTCCTTCACCGACCTCGACTGCTCTTCTCTCCTCTCCCACTCCATCACCGACACCTCTCACGATCGCCGATAATCCAGCCGGCACTGTAAATCCCTCTCCATTTGCGAATACCATAACTCCTACACCAACCCCGACTCCGTACTGTGTTCTTCATCCTGACGCGCAAGGATGCTTTCAAGGCTTTGGACAGGGGACACACCAAGGAGCGGCTCAAGGATCGCCGAATAACTCACTGCTTGGGGTGAATGGTATCGAAGCGGAAAATAGCAATACGGGTGCGGGCTCCACTAATACCGTAGAGACCGATATCGATAACAGTGCAGAACTTGCCTTTGATAATACTGCTTCGATCGTCAATGACGCCGATGCAGTAGCCAGTACCGGTTCAAATAGCGCCAGCCGCAATACCGGTAACGGTACTATTGATACGGGCAATGCGGATCTCACCTTAGACGTACTCAATATCACCAATTCCAGCATTAATCCCTCGGGAAATTCGACCCTCAATCTCTTTGACGTCTTTGGCACCTACACCGGTAACCTCTCGTTCACTGATCCCAATAATTTTGCGAATCCCTTCTCATTTGAAAATATCCGCGGCACCAACGACGCAACCGGCGCCGACTCGACCAATACGGTTATCACCTCGGTCGAGGATCTTTTAAGACTTGCGACCCGTAATGACGGCACGATTGATAATGATTTCACGCTGGGCGCGGACACCGGGAATAACACGGCGAATGCCAATACCGGCAACGCCAATATCACGACTGGTGACGTCAACATTGTTGCGAATCTTATTAATCTTCTTAACAGCAATATTTCGGTAGGAGATTGGCTCCTCGCGGTCGCTAATATCTACGGGTCACTCCAAGGCGATATTGTGGTACCGCAAGAGGTACTCTTGCCGCGGCCGCGTACGCAAGGTGCTGGTGGATTTGATTTTGACGGGGTCAATAGCGATACCGGCGCTGACTCGCAGAATGACATGACCACTACCATCGATGAAAACCTCACCATCACGAGTGACAATACCGCACTGGTTAATAACAATGTCACCGTGGATGCCATGACCGGCGAAAATCAGGCACTCGATAACACCGGCGGCGGCACTATCACTACTGGCGCAGTCAATGCCAAGACCAACGTTACCACCTTTGCCAATACCAATATCATCGGCGATAGTTGGTATCTCGTACTCGTAAATAGCTATGGTAAGTGGTACGGCGTGGTCATGGGCGCGCCGTCTGCTTCAGTGCAGCAAAACGGCGCGACCACGCTCATCTCGGGATTAATTGGCGGCGAAAACGCTTCAACCGGGGCAGGTTCAACGAATAGCGTTGATACCACCCTGACAAGCGACCGCTCGCTTGAGACGGAGAACGAGGGGGTAGTGAATAATTCGCTCGAAATAGGCGCCAATACTGGTGGTAATACCGCAAGCGACAACACCGGGCTTGCGACCATTGTCACCGGCGATATCAACGCCCTCACCAATATTGTAAACTTTGTGAATGTCAATATGAACGTAGGCCACTGGTACCTCGCCATGGTAAACGTCTTTGGCGAGTGGAACGGTAACCTCGTCTTTGAGGAACCTTCAGTGCCTGCTGCTACCGGGTCACTTGCGAGTGGTACGTACGGAGCGGCACAAGGAAGTGTCGCAGGATCAGCGTTGGCAGCGAATAGCGGAACGGGTGCCGATTCGGAGAATACCGTGAGTCTTGACGGAAATCGCACGGTTACGATTGAGAACATGAATGAAGCGACTATCACCAATGTTCTGGACGTGAATGCCGATACCGGCCATAACCTCGCCAATCGCAATACCGGCGCGGGTGCGATCCGTACCGGCGATGCCGTGATTGAGAGTAACGTAAATAACAACGCGAATTATAACCTAATTGACGCTACTACCTTCGGCGGGACGCTCTTTCCCACCACGATTGCCGCGGCTAACGAAATGACGGGGGTTAATTCGCTCAATAGCATCACGGTTAGCTTTAATGATGAGCTTACCATTACGAACGAAAATACCGCGGACGTTGACAATCATCTTGCCAGCATTGCCAATACCGGTGAGAATGAAGCACGCAAGAACACCGGCGGCGGCAGTATTATCACTGGCGATGCCATTATTGAACACGCAATTGAGAACAATCTTAACCGTAATACGATCGTGGTCGGGGGCGAGGGCGGGGTTCCCGAGTATGAGATTACCCTCGCGAACGATGCGACGGGAGCTGATTCAACCAACACGATCACCATTGACCTCGCGAAAGGACTCGAAATCCTTAATGAAAATAGAGCGCTCGTCAATAATGATTCGTCAAGCGACGCCAATACCGGCCGCAATACCGCAAGTGCGAATACCGGTGCGGCCGAAGTCGAGACCGGCAATGCCACTTTGGAAACCGAGGTTGCTAATACGGTAAATGAGAATGAGGTAGCTGGGTTAACGGACGTTGACGCTACGGTTAAGGCAATCAATAAAGAAACTGGATTCGACTCACTCAATACCACTGACGTGGCATTTGATGCGAATACGGATATTACCGGGCTTAATGACGCAACGATCGATAACACGATAACCCATACCGGTAATACCGGAGAGAACGAGGTTAACAAGAATACCGGCGGCAAGAGTCTTTTAGGTCGGATGGAAGAGTTCTTTGCAACCCTCATGGGTAGTCTTGGGGGAAGCGGCGCAAACGATTCTACTGGCGATGATTCGGAGAATGAAACCAACCTTGGGTTACACGAAGATGTAACCATTACCGAAGTGAATAACGCCGACCTTGAAAACCATGCCACAAGCATTACGAATAGCGGAGAGAATGAAGCAAATCAAAATACCGGCGAGGCCACCCTCAATACCGGTACCGTAGATTCAGGAATCTTCGGTGATAATACGGTCAATCAGAACCGCTATCCGCAAGCTGAGCTTACTTTAACGGTGGCCGGCGATAGCGAGTCAAGGATGCGTGAAGACGAAGAATAGACTTACAGGATATCCACTGGGCGGTCCTTGTCAAAGGACTGCTCTTTCGTTACTCTTGACATTGTGCTCACAATCCTTGACAATTGATCTGGAATTTTTACAATAGATGAACGAGAGAGTTGTATCGTTACCGTCTTTGCACCAAGTCTTCTTTGGTGCTCATCTTTTAGCTTAACGCTCTACCATGATCATGCGAAAACCACTCTACATCACCCGCGAAGGGCTTATACGGCTTAAGGAGGAACTTCTGGAGCTTAAAACAGTCAAGCGCCAAGAGATCATCGAGCGAGTGCAAGAAGCCCGCGCCCATGGCGACCTCAGCGAAAACGCCGAGTATGCGGATGCCAAAGAGCAGCAAGCGTTTCTCGAAGGTCACATCTTGGAGCTCGAGGAAGAGATTAGGCAGGCAACCATTATTGAGGACCAAGTACGCAATGGGCATGCGGTCACCATTGGTTCGACCGTACGGGTGCGCAATCATCGGGACGAGCGGGAGTTCACGATCGTCGGTCCGTCGGAAGCGAACCCTAGTCAAGGGCGGATCTCCAATGAGTCACCACTCGGCAAGGCATTTTTGGATCGCATGGTAGGCGATAAAGTAACCGTCGAAGTGCCGAGCGGCAAAGTCGTCTATCAAATTCTCTCGATCAAGTAGGAGCAGCTCTGTTCTTAATTCAAGATTTCGATAGAGCGATATGTTAAGTGAGAGACTCGCGTACCCCGCGGGTCTTTCTCTTTTTCTCCCTCTGGAAAAGGGGATCCCCTTTTGCTATAGTCAGGCTATGGCAATGCTGGATCAACTTCGGCGCGAGCGGCTTCGCAAACTGGACGAGCTTCGTACAGCAGGTCTTGATCCGTACCCTGCGACAACCAACCGCACCCATACCCTACGCATGGCGAAAGAAGGATTCGATACGCTTAAAGCAACACACGCGAGCCTCACGCTCGCAGGCCAAATCCGCTCGATACGATCCCACGGAAGCATCGCGTTCATGGATATCGATGATGGGACGACGACCTTTCAACTACTCCTCACCCTCGATGAACCGAGCGATCTCGCGCGTCTCCTTCCACTTCTCGACCCCGGTGATTTTGTTACCGCGCGCGGTACCCTTACCACCACCCAGCGTGGCGAGCAAACTCTTGCAGTAACCGAGCTTACGCCGCTCACAAAAAGCTTACGACCGCTTCCCGCCGAGCATTTTGGCTTGGCAAACCAAGAGGAACGATATCGGCGACGCTACGTTGATCTCAAAGTAAATCCAGGAGTACGGGAACGCTTTATACTGCGGGCGCGTTTTATTGATGGAATTCGCGATTTCCTTCGGAGTGAGGGATTCCTCGAAGTCGAGACCCCGGTGTTAGAAGAGATCCCGGGCGGGGCTGACGCGGAACCGTTTATTACCCGTCATGCCGCGCTCGATATTGACCTCTCACTACGCATCTCACTTGAGCTACACCTGAAACGACTCGTCGTGGGGGGATTTACGAACGTATTTGAGATCGGAAAGGTATTCCGCAACGAAGGGATGGATCGAGAGCATCTTCAGGAATTCACCATGTTAGAATTCTACTGGGCATACCATGAATACCAGGAACTTATGGATTTTGTCGAGAGGATGTACTCTACCATTCTTACCGAAACGAGCGGCGGCAGTGAATTTGAGTATGCCGGCACACGTTACTCTGTGAAGCCGCCGTGGCCTCGGCTTGATTACATTGAAACACTGAAAAAGTATAGCGGTGTTATGCTCACCCCTGACACGAGTGAAGCAGAATTACGGACTGCGCTTGAGAGACGAGGCGAGCCCGGGGTCGACGAGATGGTCGGAAAAGGGAAGCTTATCGACACCCTCTATAAGCGGACGGTTCGTCCCAATCTTGCAGGGCCCCTTTTTCTCGTGAATCACCCAGTCGAGATCTCGCCGCTCGCCAAGCGGCACCCAGGCGCGCCATCTCTCACCGAGCGTTTTCAGGTGCTGATTGCCGCCTCGGAGGTGGGGAATGGATTTTCAGAGTTAAACGATCCACTTGATCAGCGGGCACGGTTTGAGGCCCAAGAGCGTCTCCGCGCCCGCGGCGACCCTGAAGCACAGCGCCTTGACGAAGATTTCTTAGAAGCACTTGAGTATGGCATGCCGCCTACCGCCGGCTTTGGTGTAGGCATCGACCGGCTTTTTATGTTTTTCACGAATGCCGAATCCATACGCGAGGTGATTCTCTTTCCTACGTTGCGACCCCGTTAAACTCGACATATCGACATGTCGAAATATCGAATCTATGCTTGATATCAAATTTATCCGCGACCACCCCGAGACAGTGAGAGTGGGGTTACGAAAAAGAAATATCACAGCCGATATCGATCGCCTCCTCGAATGGGATGCGAAAGCACGTGAGCTTCAGTCGCAACTAGAAAATTTACGCGCCGAGCAAAAAAAGCAAAGCCGTGTCGAACAGAGCGGCAGCGACGAACTTAAAAAACGTAAGTCCAAAATCCAGGCGCTCGATCGAGCGTATACCGCCGCCGCTCAACACGTTAAGGAACTACTCACACTCCTTCCCAACCTTCCTTTGGACGGGGTTACGGTTGGTGAAGATGCTTCGGCGAACCGCACGATCCGCGAAGTCGGCATAAAACCAAGCTTTCCCTTTCAACCGCGGGACTACCTCACCATCGCCGAGCGACTTGACCTGATTGATATGAAACGGGCCGGCACCGTCGCGGGATCGCGCTTTGGTTATCTTAAGCATGGAGCTGCGTTACTTGAATTTGCGCTCATAGAGTTCGCGTTCGATCGGCTCACTGCCAAAGGATTTATTCCCGTCGTGCCGCCGGTTCTCATCAAGGAAGAGACGATGCGCGCTATGGGATACATTGACTCTCAAGAAGACCTCGAGGAACGCTACTACCTTGAGAAAGATAAGCTCTTTTTGGTGGGAACCTCGGAACAATCGATTGGACCAATGCACAGCGGTGAGGTCTTTCTGGCTTCCGATCTTCCGCGACGCTATGTAGGATTCTCGACGTGCTTTAGACGCGAAGCCGGCTCGTATGGAAAAGATACCCAGGGAATTCTTCGTGTCCACCAATTCGATAAAGTCGAGATGGTTGTTTTTAGCAAGCCCGAGGAGTCGACCAAAGAGCATGCCTTCATGCTTTCCATAGAAGAAGAGTTCATGCAGGCGCTCGGCATTCCCTACCGCGTCGTCGAGCTATGCACGGGCGACCTCTCCCGGCCGTCCGCTGCGACCTACGACATTGAAGCGTGGCTGCCCGGTCAGAATGGAGGCAAGGGCGAATACCGTGAGACCCATTCCACTTCGAACACCACCGATTTTCAAGCACGGCGACTTAACATACGTTACCGAACCGCTCGTGGCGAGACGGCGTGTGTCCATATGGGCAATGGAACCGCCTTTGCCATTGGCCGAACCCTTATTGCCCTCATTGAAAACTATCAAACCAAAGAGGGTGAAATCGAAATTCCCCACGTACTCCGTAAGTATCTTCCCTTCGCGAAGATTCCCGCACCTACGCAGCATACATGACCCAATCACAAACCCCGTTACTACGGACTCACACCGCGACATCTCGCTACCCGATAACAGGGTAAAGGTTGTTTCGCGCTTGCCATCGCCCTGCCATGTTGAGGCAACGTACAAGACAAAAACCGCTTCACCTTAGGAGGCGCATCGGCACGCCGGACACGAGGACTTCCCCACACGCCCGGCTTCGTATGGTGCGCCACCCTCGCTATCTTAAGGGTCTGGCACTTCTCCTAACCGTGACCGCAAGCATGGTGCTCTTTGTGGCGCTTCCGTTTTTTCATATCACCACGGTCGAAGTCCATGGTGCGCTCCGCATAACACCAGCGAAAATCGCCGAGGTGAGCGAGGAGTTACTCCACCCTCACTCCGTAGCGGGACGTCTCTTGGGAAACCACGTCCTTTTTTTCCCCGTAGGGCGCTTGCGCACACGACTGGTAGCTACGTTCCCCGAGATAAAAACCGTCGCGCTTGCTCGCGTGCTTCCCAATCACATGGTACTTACGATCGAGGAGCGTACGGCAGTCCTCCTGTGGCAAAGTCAGGCGCATACGTATGAAGTCGACGCCGAGGGGATTGCTTTCCGTGAATGGGTTGACCCGTATCTTCCGCTCGGTATTCCACTTATTGGTGACGCAAGTGGGGAAGCGGTCACGGTTGGGACAACCCTGGTCTCAGAAAGGAATCTCGTGCCACTACTCACTATTAATACCCGACTACGAGACGAGCTCGCGCTTACACCGCTTCGTTATCAGATGCCGGGACGAAGTGGCGACGAGGTACGTGTCCGTGTCGCCGAGGGAATAAACCTCGCCTTTACGTTAGCGGGGGAGAAAGAACTTGCAAAAACTCTTATCCAACTCAAAGCATTACTAAGCGATGCTCGCTATCACGGTACGCTCTCAACCATCGACCTTCGTATTCCGAGTCGGGCCTATGTTGAATAGTGCTCGGGTGCGACGACCACTTTTTTCTCCTCTGCGCCTTTCGCTTTTGCTCATTACGGTGGCGGTGGCGCTTCTCGGGGCGAGTATCATACTTCTCGCGTTGGTACCCCCCACTCCGTTTCCGATTCCCCTCCACGCAACTCTCGCGATTGGGGTCGATCAGTCGGGAGAATACGCCAAGCTGTTCCTGACTCCGCTCACGGGACTCATTATTCTTGTGGTCAACACCCTCCTTGCCTTTACCGTCGGACGTAACGAGCGATGGCTCGCGGTTATACTCCTCGGACTTACTCTCTTTTATCAATTGCTCGTCTTCGCCGCTGCCGTTACTCTTGTGCGTCTTAACCTCTAAGGGGTATGTATCACTCCCACGCTCGTATATGGTTTCCGTTGGCGATTGTGTTAGGATTAGGTGTGGTGAGCTTCATGATCATGCTGAACGGCTGGTACCTAGAGCCGACTCCACACGTATCTAGCCGTGAGACTACCCGAGTGGTTGTGGGCGGGACTCAAGTAGAAACTGAACTTGCGATAACACCTGAGGAACGAGTACAGGGACTTTCCGGAAGACCCGCACTTCCTCCCAATCACGGTATGCTCTTTCTTTTTGAAACCCCCGGACGCTATACATTCTGGATGCAGGGCATGCAGTTTGCCATCGATATCATATGGATCTATCGGGGGCGCGTGGTCTGGATCAAGGAGAATGCGCTACCTCCGATACCGGGAATGCCACCGGAATACTTTACCCCTTCTCACGAAGCGAACGAGGTATTGGAAGTGACAGCGGGTTTTGTAGCACACCAGCACATCAAACTTGGCGACACAGTAACCGTTATCGCTCCCAAGGAGAAGTCGCGCGGGTTTGACTATTATCAGCAAAGTTGATAGGGTGTATACTATCTTTGTCAAAATATTCTCTCTATGTTTGCTATCATAAAAACAGGTGGAAAACAGTACGTGGTCAAACCCGGAACTCTTCTTACCGTCGACCACTTAACCGGAGAAGTGGGGAGTCAAGTCAACTTTCCCGAGATACTCTTACTGGTGAATGACCGAGAAGAGGTGGAGATCGGGGCGCCGCTTATTCCCAACGCTCGTGTGGAAGGCATCATCCTTGCTCAAGGCAAAGGGGAGAAACTCGAGGTGCTTACCTACAAGGCAAAAAAACGCTATCGTAAACATAAGGGACATCGACAACTCCTCACCCAAGTAAAAATAGAGCGGATCCTTAACCGGTAACTCGGTTAGTAGAACGAAATCGATTAGCCCATAAGGAGACAATCGTAAGTTAATGCTGGTTTCATGTCGGGCGCAAAGGGGGTGACGACTATGCCATCAGAACAACCCATCGGGGTAGTAACCCACTACTACAGCAACATTGGGGTGGCGGTAGTGGAGCTTGCCGAAGGTGCGCTTTCAGTGGGCGATACCATCCGCATCCAGGGTGGAGAGTCGACCGATTTTACGCAAGCGGTGACCTCGATGCAACTTGAGCATAAGCCCATTACGTTGGCCAAAGCGCCGCAAACATTTGGGATTAAAGTTGACCAGCACGTACGTCCGGGCTATCGACTTTTTAAAGTGTGATAAGAGGAAGCCTCCATGGCCGTGAATGACGTCTCGTCTCCGACAATCCAGAAAGCGCGTGCGCTTTCACTTCCGCCTCAAAATATCGAGGCGGAGCAATCGGTGTTGGGTGCTATTCTCACCCAGCCCGATGCCATTGTGAAGATTGGGGACACCCTCGTCACCGACGATTTTTATAAACCAAGCCACGCACGTATTTTTGCCGCCATGCTGGAACTCTTCGAGCGGCGCGAACCGATCGACGTCGTAAGCCTCGCGAACCGCCTCAAGGAAAAAAACGAACTCGAGGCAAGCGGGGGACAAACGTACCTTGCCGAACTCGCCGCGACCGTCCCTACCGCTCTGCACGTTGCCCACTACGCCGCGATCGTACAGCGTAAGGCAACCCTGCGTCGTCTCATCGGCGCGGGACAGGAGATTGCCGAGTTGGGTAGTGGCGAACGGGAGGATACGGAAATTTTGCTCGACCATGCCGAGCAGAAACTCTTCGCGGTGTCGCAGCGCTACCTTAAACGGTACTTTACCGAAATTGGCCCGCTTATTCATGAAGCCTGGGAGCGGGTTGAGGAACTGCATCGCGGCGACGGCAAATTGCGCGGGATCGCGACGGGGTTCGCCCCGCTCGATAACCTTTTGGGCGGGATGCAGCGGTCGGATCTCGTTATTCTGGCCGCCCGCCCCTCGATGGGAAAATCATCACTCGCGCTTGATATCGTCCGCCACGTCGCGCTTAAAGAGAAACTCCCGGTAGGGATCTTTTCGCTGGAAATGTCCCGTGACCAGCTCGTTGACCGGCTCTTGTGCGCCCAAGCCTCACTCGATCTCTGGAAACTCCGGACCGGGCGCCTTAATGCCCACGGTGACGACAATGATTTTGACCGCTTAAACCACGCGATGGCGCTCCTTGCGGACGCGCCAATCTACATTGATGATTCACCAACTCCGACGGTGATGGAGATTCGAACCAAAGCGAGACGTCTCGCGATGGAACAGCGCGTGGGTCTTTTGGTCATTGATTACCTCCAGCTTTTGTTCGGTTCTCGCTACACCGATAACCGCGTACAGGAGGTTTCCGAAATTTCACGGGCCTTAAAGGGCCTCGCGCGTGAGCTTAGTATTCCGGTCTTAGCACTCTCCCAACTTTCCCGGGCTGTCGAAACGAGAAGTCCTCAAATCCCCCAACTTTCTGATCTCAGGGAGAGTGGCTCGATCGAACAGGACGCGGACGTGGTGATGTTTATTTATCGTGAGGAGATGTATCGGCCAGAATCGGATCGTAAACACATCGCCGATATCCTCGTCCGAAAACATCGTAACGGACCCACGGGTGATATTGAACTCTACTTTGCCCAAGAACACGCGAGTTTCCGCGCGCTGGAAACACACCGTGGCGAGACACGTTCGTAAACTCGATATATCGACATATCGAAATATCGATATCTCACCCTCTATGGCACTCTTTTCTAAACTGAAGCAAATTCAGGAATTACGGAGTCAAGCAAAGAAACTTCAGGATGCACTGGGCAGTGAAGTTATTTCGGTAACCTCCCGAGACGGTCGCATCAAGCTCACGATCGACGGTAATCAGCACATCAAAGAACTAGTCATTGATCCCGCCATGCAAGCCAAGCCCGAACTCGCCGAGAACCTTCGCGACACCCTCAATAACGCTCTTCGTGAAGTTCAAAAGAAGATTGCCCAGAAGATGCGTGACCTTCAGGCGCGAGGCGAGTGGAAGATGCCTGACCTCACCCAATTAGGATAACCACCTCGAAATTTCGATATGTCGATATATCTTTTGCCATGACGTCAGCCATTCCTTCGAATGTTGAGAGTCTTGTTGCAGAACTACAAAAGCTTCCCGGCATCGGACGGAAGAGTGCGGAGCGTATGACCCTCGCGCTCCTTGCCCGGCCCAAGGAAGAAGTCGCAGCGCTTTCGGCAGCACTCACCAAACTCCAAAGTACCATTCGCTATTGTCGCGAATGTTTTGGGTTAACCGAGGCCGTCCTCTGCGCAATCTGCCGTGACCCCGGGCGCGACCATGCGCTCCTCTGCGTCGTAGAAGATCCGCTCGACCTTATTGCCATAGAGAAGACCGGCGCATACCGAGGGGTCTATCATGTACTCGGAGGCGTGCTTTCGCCAATCGATGGGGTGGGTCCACACGACCTCAAACTAAAGGAACTCTTGAGCCGCGTACGAAATCAGAAAAACCACTTCCGCGAGCTTATTCTTGCCACGAACCCTACTCCTGAGGGTGAAACCACGGTAACCTTTATTCGTGAGGAGCTTAAAGGCGCGACTCTCACCATGACCCGGCTTGCCTATGGACTGCCAGCGGGGGCCGACATTGAATACGCCGACGAGCGAACCCTCACTCAATCGCTGGAAGGGAGAAGGGTAGTCCGTGAGGCAAAAACCAAACTTCCTTCGCGTAGCTAATCGCTTTGATGAGAGGAACGCTTCACCTTCGGTCCCTCGGCGGTATCATCCACGGTAAAACCGTGGCGTAAAAGCTCTCGACGGAGCTGATCAGCGGTGGCGAAGTCTTGCGCCGTGCGTGCCCGCTCGCGCGCTTCCACGAGCGCTCTGATCGCTTCTGGCAGCAAAACCGGGCTCGTACTGGTGGTGGCGGCCAGATTAAGCCCTAGCACCTTGTCAAGGTCAAAAAAGGCGGCAGAAAGTAACCTTCCATCAATAGGCTGATGGCGTTCTTCGAGTCGATAGATTTCGGCAATCGCGGTATGAATGGCCGCCAATACCTCGGGTGTATTGAGATCGTCATCGAGCGCTTCGGTAAAGCGCTCCGTAAGTGATCGGCTAATCCCCACACTCTCGCTCGACTCACCAGAGCGATCCAAAAGCAGCCGGAGAAGATCAACTATTGAGTCAAGTGCTCGCCCGGCATCGCCGAGCGCCTGCCAGGTGAAGTTAAGTTTACTTCGATAATGAGCGCCTAAAAAGAGATACCGAAGCGCCATGGGCGAAAACCCCCGCGCGATGATATCACGCAGGGTATAGGTGTTTCCCAATGACTTTGCCATTTTGCCGCCATCCACAAGAAGAAACTCATTGTGGCACCACGTGCGGACAAAAGGTTTTCCGGTTGCCGCCTCGCTTTGCGCGATCTCGTTGGTGTGGTGAACGGGTATGTGGTCGACTCCGCCGCAATGAATATCGAAGGTCTCTCCGAGATAACGCATGCTCATCGCCGAACACTCAATGTGCCAGCCGGGGAACCCCTTACCCCACGGTGAACCCCATTCCATCTGTCGTGTGGCACCGGTTGGTGAAAATTTCCAAAGCGCGAAATCGGCAGGTTGACGCTTTTCTCCGCCCATTCGCTTTCGTACATCGCTTGATTGTCCCTCAATATTAAGGTGCCCCAGTCTTCCGTAGTGAGGAAAGCGTGAGGTGTCGAAGTAGACGCCATCGCTCGTCCGATAGGTGTAGCCCTTTTCCTCGAGCCTTTGAATGAGCGCGATTTGATCCGGAATGTGTGCGGTTGCCCGCGGCATGATATCAGGGGCAAGGAGATTGAGTGCTTTACTATCTTCGAGAAAGGCATTGGTGTAGCTCTCGGCAATCTCCCACGCGCTCTTCCCTTCTCGCCGCGCGCCCTTCTCCATCTTATCTTCACCGGTATCGGCCTCAGAGACGAGGTGACCCACGTCAGTAATATTCATCACGTGCGTCACATGATAACCACGATAGGCAAGGTATCTCCTTAAGAGATCATCAAATACGAAGGCTCTAAGGTTACCGATGTGGACAAAATCATACACCGTCGGGCCGCACGTATAGAGACCAACGTCGTTCTTGTGCAGCGGAACAAACGTCTCTTTTTGACGGGTGAGCGTGTTGTAGAGTACCAAAGACATAATTCGAAATATCGATATATCAAAATATCGAGCTACCACCACCGCCGTAGTCTGCTATAGAGTACCAAGAAAGCTCCCAAGAAGAGTACCACGCCGGCAACAATCCAGAACCCATACGACTCCTGTGCAAACGGAATCCCCGTAACACTCACGCTAAAGAGCGCGGTCACGAGTGTGAGCGGCAACATCAACACATTAACCATCGTCAAAACCTTCATCGTCTCGTTCGTACGATAGGTTAAAAGACTTTCGTTCGTATCTTTATACGCTTCGATATTCTCCTTGTGGGTCTCAAGGAGTGACCAGATTTTTTCCAGTGTCTCCTCGATCTCGGCAAAATAAAGATCCCAGCCCACCGCAAGATAATAAGGATCCACCCGTTTCAGAGTCCGTAGTACCGTGTCCTGATGTTTAAGGATGCGTCGAAACTCGCTGATGTTGCGCCGTACCACGGAGATCTCTTCCACCATCTCGCGCTCGCGGCCATCGAAGATGGCACGCTCAATCGCTTTCACATCTTTGGTGATGTGCTCAAGCATAGGAAAACAGTGGCGATAGAGAAGGTCCAAGAGATGATAGAGAAGCCCTCCGGCGCCTTCGCTCAAGAGGAGTTCTCGCTCGCGTTTCGCCCCCATCCGCGCAAGAAACGATTTCACCGCGGGAATCTCGCCGCGGTGGACGGTGATCACGCTGCGCTCGCTCACAAAAAAATCAACTTCACTACCGACAATGGCACGTTCGCTCTTTACATAGACGGGAAACCATAATATCATAGCGAGATATCGGTCGCGCACGTTAATCTGGGAACGCTGCAATCCCCGCAAGATGTCATCCACATCAACCGGCAAAAAATGGTGGGTTTCAATCAAAAGACGGCGCACCGAAGGATCGGGTCGTTCAATTGAGATCCACGTGAAATCCTTAGCGCTATTCGAAAACGTGGTAATGGTTGGTCTCGGTTTTGGCATTCGATATCTACATGGGTCCCTTCTAGTATATCATTGGGATTTCTGTCTGTCCCCCCGCCCTTACGATATAAAGAACATTTTGACAGATGCGTATTTTCGTTCTTTAATATAGGAAACAATCTGGGCTATTGACTGAGTACCAAAAGAAGTGTACAAATGGAGCGTTCTAATCGATATTTCGAAATATCGA
>JACQLU010000036.1 GCA_016203935.1 Parcubacteria group bacterium
GAGACGATAACGCCCGTGGCGCCACTGATTCCGAGAGACTTACATGCGGAACGATCGCTCCTCACCCCAGGGTAAAGAAAGGGGCGCAGGTCGTGTGTTTTCCCGCCGGAAAACATGGGTGTGCCGCACGTCTACGGTTACTGTGCGGAACCGGTGCTCAGTATCTTTTTGAGCTCCCACGAGGTTGTACCTCTTCTCTGGTGAACCCATATAAATCGGACCAACCCGTGTTCCGGCGATATGTAGTATTTCCTCGTCGACCTCTGTTGCTCGCACACGACCTCGAAGGTGTCGAACGTACCCAAAGGGACAGTGACTTTCACAACACCCTCGACCTTGCAGCTTCTCGTGCTGCTCCATGTATTGCCGTTGATGTTCCGGCCATCGAGGTAATAGGTCCAGGAATTGCCGACCTTGAGCGGGTACGGTTGCCCTTCGTGGAGCTTCACGGTTTGCTCGGCGTCGGTGGTAGAGCCGCACCCTTGCCACTTCAGGTTCGGCGCAAATCCATGCTTGAGTTCTGACCAGGAGCAACCGTTACTCCGCTTCCAATCGATCGTCGTGTCGGTTTGCCCGACGAGGGTCGTGGTGGTTTCCTCGCCCTTGTCGTCGACGGTGAGATATTGGAATCCCACATTGCGTTCCGGCCGGGACATTTCGGGCAGTGTCGATTGGGCTTTGGCCTCCCCGGTGCTCGTCGTTTGGAAGGCAGTGGCGAGGAGAATGAGTGCTGTGTATGACGCCTTGACGTTGGGGAACATGACGGATACCTCACTGTCGGTTACTGCGTGGTTCTGTTCCCGCACGTGGTCATTACGTTCGTGCCGCCGCTGCTTGAAAGGTAGCCGGCGGTCGGACTGTCACTGGTGACAAGTGAGCAGCCAGATACGACACCTTCAGTGAAGGTGATCGTGAGTTGCTTCGATGACCGGGAGGTGTTTGCGGCGTACACGTTGAAGATAGAGGCAATCGTCGGCGTGACGGTTGCTGTCTTGAACACGTACACCCACGTCTCGCCTTTCGGCGGCGTGATGGTCTTTTGAAACGGTTGACCGAGGTTGGTCAGAGCCTCCCGTATAGTCGTCTTTCCGATGACGATGCGGTCAACGTAGGTGTGGTTGAAGCGCTCTCCCACGGTCTGTGTGCAAGCAGCGGTCAGGGCGACGGCCACGGACCACGAGCATACCTGTCGTGCCGATAGATTGAGCACCACTGCCTGCAGCCCCCCAGGCGTAAACAGAATGGTGCATTCTGTTCGACGTACGAGGCCAGTTTTTTTGAAGAGTGCTTTAGATTAGAGCCGAGGATGGAATGCTCTAAACATCCATAATCGCAGACCTAATGGCGCGGAGAACTTTTAGGGACACTTTAGCTAGGCGTTTTGGATTCAATCAGCAGATATACTTTTTGCACTCCCTCGATAGATTCAAGCTTGTTTCGAAGTTCCCTTACCTGATTCCACCAGTCTTCGTTCGTTTGCTTCAGTGGCTTGGGAATGTCAACCGTAACTGAGAAATTGCTTCCGTCCTCCGTCTTAGCTACCTCAACGACCCGGCTGCCGCGACCGAATGACTCGCACATTGAATCAACCATTGAACGAACGCGCTGGCTTTTAGAGTCGGATGTGCTCAAGGGTTTACTCCCACTCTATCGTTGCCGGCGGTTTATTCGTGACGTCGAGAAATACGGCGTCCACGCCTTTAAGGCGACCAATCTTGGTGGCAATTTCCCACAAGCAATCCTTTGATAGCTGAGCGAAATTTGCGGTCATGCCGTCCTTCGACTTGACTGGACGCAAGATGATAGATTCGCCTTCTTTAGACGAAAGGGGCGCTAGCACCACCGGAAACTGCCATACAGAATTTAGAAGATCCCGTCTTTCCATAACTTTCCGCGCAATATAATCGCCTTTGCGCAGAAGATTGAGGCGATCCTCCGTTAGTGTTTTGCCAGCAGCGACGTGAATATCACTTAGATCCAACGTGACAGGCCAGAGAAGATAGATGACTCGGTTGTATGATTGGCCGACATTGCAAAGGTGAGTTCCGATTCGCTGAAGAATTGCGTAATTCATTGGTCCACTTAAGGCAACAACCTCACTATAAGTACGTGCGTCACCCTGTACTCCGACACTATTAAGAGGAAGACCAACTGCTTTGTATTTTGCAGCAAACGCTGGCAACGGCATGTTAATCGTCTCGGTCTTCACACGATCTGGCGTGCACAAACACCGGATCGCCAGACCTGGCCCAGGAAACGGCCAACGCTCAGTGACTTGACGGTCTAGACCGAGCAGTTTCCCAATCTTTCGAACCTCGTCTTTATAGAATTCGGCGATGGGTTCAATAACTAAGCCCTTGTCAAGCATCCGCCGAATTTCTGCGCAACGATTGTGATGGGTTTTGATAACCGCTGCACTACCGTTCTTTCCGCCAGATTCGATCGTGTCGGGATAGATTGTCCCTTGGCCTAACAGCCAGGTTTTCTCGTCGATCCCATACTCGCTCATCGCCTTCTTCTGCACTGCGACAAAACTGCGTCCAATTTTATCGCGCTTCTTCTCGGGATCTATAATCCCCCGCAACTCTTTGAGAAACAGATTCGATTCGTCGCGTATTTTCACACTACTCGTGAGGCCTAGGCGCTTAACAAGCCGCGTGAACTCCTCTGTTTCTTTTTTCCGCATCAAACCCGTATCGACGTACACACCAAACAAACGATTCTTTGGTAAGGCACGGGCACAAAGAGTGAAAGCAACAGCCGAATCTACGCCTCCACTAACAAAAAAGAACACGGACCGATTACCAACGCTGGATCGGATTTGGGCGACCAGATGATCGATGAGATTCGTCGTCCGCCGTTCGCTCCCTATGCCACAAATGTTGAGTGCAAAATTACGAAGTATATCGTAGCCGTGCTTCGTATGACCCACTTCAGGGTGAAACTGTACTCCGAAGAGTTTGCGTTTGACGTTGCCAAACGCTGCGATCTTGCATAGATTAGTTTTTGCAAGCCGTACAAAATTTCTCGGTAGAGACCTTACCGAATCGGTATGGCTCATCCATACTGGCTGCGACTCCGGTGTATTTCTGAACAGGGAATCGGGTTTTTGAAGGGTGAGTGTGCTCGGCCCGAATTCCCCGTGAGCCGGCTCGACGCGCGCGCCGAGCATCTTGGCCATCAACTGATGGCCATAGCAAATTCCGAGAACGGGCTTTCCCATTCCCAAGATTGACCGATCAATCTTTGGGGCGTCCTCCTCATAGACACTGCGCGGCCCACCGGAAAGTATGACCCCCGCATAATCAGCAAGCTGACCCGCCGACGCAGTGGGAGGTAGAATGTCGGCCAACACGCCGATTTCGCGTAGGCGCCGCGAAATCATGTGACAGTATTGGCCACCAAGATCAATGATTGCGATATCGTGTTTCATACGCTCGTTTTCCCCCTGTGTAGGCAACGACCCCCGACGTATTTGGCGCGTGTGATCCATCATATTCATCGTGTTCCGCATTACTTCGAATTCAACGTGATGTTGGACAACAAGCTGGCAGGAAACCGCAGCAATTTTGGTGCTGGGTTTTGTCTGAACCAGGTACCTGTTGGATTAACTGGTATCATATATCTAGTAGGTTGCTTCATCATAACCACAATATACAGAAATCTAAAATGACCGCAAAGTTGCTAAGCGCGCAAGGAACTGCGAATCGACCAAAATGACGCCTGTATGCGCATGGGAGGTATAACCAGACTTTAGGTTGATTGACCGGAGTATCTTTGAAGAACCTGGCCTATAGTTCCGAGGCCGCTTCGCGCCGAGAATATACACACTTGCGCATTATGAAATTTAGGACCCGGATATTCCCCCGGCGGTTTAGACCCAAACTTATGCAATCGAATGATGAATTCAGGTATTCGCGATTCGGGAACCTCAAGAATTGTAAAATCAAGTTTTTTGTAGGTCAGTGTGCCACCAGCAAGAAGACGCCCCATAGTGTCTCCAAAATCCTGAGCTAATTTGTCAAACATGTGTTCGGGTGTTTCGCACAAGGACCAACGCGCCAAGTGGAACCACTCCGATCCATTTCTCCGATAAATGAGAAACGTACTCCTCCCGCGTTCGCTGCGATAGCGATTCCAACATACCGATATTGGGGCTAACTCTCTTACCCTTTTGGTGCTTGTTTCGAAGGCGCCCAAGATCACCTCCCTTTTTCATCGAGAAGGTACTTTGCCGTGGCGGAATCCGTAACGAGGACGTTGCACAAACTATTTTTTAGGACGAGCTTGACTAGGGGTCGTTTTTCCATGCCACCTGCGACGGCAATGACGCGTCCATCAGGCCTGCTTGCCAAATCTCGGATGGTCTCCGCTGGCAATACCGAGCCAACGCCATGATTCAATGGTAAAGTATGCTCTCCACCATGCCGGTCGAAAAAAATGTATCCGAAGTCGCCGATCACGCCGGTGTTGCGCAACGTGTTCACACGATGCTCGCCCAAGAGTTCAGCAAACGGCACGTCCTCTTGGAATGGACCGCATGACGCGATCACAAAGTATCTGGGAAAATCAGCGACGGGAAGGTTAGCCCACGCCTCGCGGAAAGCGTGCGCACCTATAAGATGGGCCTCTGCACGTGGTGTGTACAAAAGCCACGCCAATGTCGTTAACGTATTCGGATGTACGTGAAGGACACGGGGATCCAATTGTTCGATCCCAAGTGCTGTAACAACGACCTTCAGATTCCGCGGCGCAAGATTTCGAACAACGCACCACATCTGGCGCCCGCCAGCGAGACCTAAAAGGGAACCGTCGCAGAGGTTCTCCTCTAAATAGCGCGCCGCAAGCCGCCCCAACATATCACGAGTGTCGTCAATATCATTTGGCTCACCAACCAAGGCATCAGTCAGTTGATAGTCGTGGCGGAGCTGGGTTTCGATCTTGCTTCGAGGCTGTAGGCGGCCAATGAATTTTGAGATTCCGCGGTACTGCTCGGACGCCTCAAGTTCCTCCCGTAGGGCCTGCGCACACACCGCGGAAAGATTAATCGACTTCCGATTCTTTGCGGCTAGGCGATACACCTCTTGGGGAAGGTAAATGTTGACACGCGGCATGGTCACTAACCTATGAACGTTTATGCGCATAGTCAACGATAATGTGTATATTCTTTCGATTCGCTAAAAATGTTGTTATTTTTCATATATATAGAGTGTTTCTGTGCTTTTCGAATAGCCGGGCTTTGAAACAAATTAACCCCCGACACTGCAAAAAAATCGTGTCGTTAGCGACGAGGGCTCGCTCTGCCCATGCTCCATTGGGCTCCCCATGAGAACCGACCTCGCACATTTCCGCAGTTCGGTTTTTGACGTTCTGATTCATTCGAAAGTTCTCCAACACCGCTTCGCAGTATATTTCTTTCCTCACCCCCAATCGCATCGGCATCAGTGGCCGATGTCGTTATTCGTGAATGATCCAACCATTTTTGAACCATCCTGTTCAGTCGCGCGCAACAGCTTAATTCATCCAAAACATTGAGGTTTTTGGTTCGGGACTAACATTTGCGGTCCGATTGAAATTTTAGGTATTTTCTGTTATGATCATCTTGATCCTGGGGCACGGGGTGAGAGATGCTTCAGGGGGAGGCGAGCTGATTGCCGTCGTGATGTTGGGTCGGCGTGGTCGAGAGAAAACCGCGTACGGCCTTTTTTGTCACTTGTGAACATGATGAGAAGCGTGAAGGAGATTGGGATCAAATCGAAAAGAAAAGGCGGATGCTGCCACAACAGCACCCGCCTCATGTGGCGATTCCCATAGCTGTAAATTCTAGAAAGGAGAACCCCCCATGCAACACAGCCCGACGCCTGATTCTTGCACCAGAGCAAGGCTATGTCGTACCTAAAAGTCTACCAAGAAAGAAAAAAGAGTGCAAAGGGGTGCACCGAAAGTGGTGGTGATAATAAAGAAACGCTCAATCGACTCGATTTGCGTCAACGTTTGGCCTCAGAACTCAAATCCTACCAATCAAAATGGCACTTAAGCGCACGTGAAGTCGAAGAGCTAACCGGTATTACGCGCGCGACCTACTGGTCCATTCTAGAGCTGGACCACAAAATCAAACCACGTGAAAATCAACTCAAGAAGCTTTTGAAACTTCCAGCGCTGACCGAACAACCAGAGCTGGTGAAAGTGATCATCGCACTGTTGTACTATCCGGACCTTATCGGGAGTCTATGGCTCGATGAAGATGGAAACCTGTCAGGATTAGACGAAAAAAGTGCCAGTTTTTTGTCGGGAAATCGCCGGTAGCAGGAACCAAGCCAGAGGATAATGAAGGTGACTCCCTAATGGAGTTTGCTTTTGTCAAACCTGCTAAGGAGATCAGAAAATGAGTGACGGCTGGGAAGTAATTGGCACTGAAGGTGGCAGTGATCCTATCTCCGCAATACTGGAGATGGCTGTCTATGTTGGATCAAACGGAGCGCTCAAACCATCAACCACTTACGTGGTCGAAAATAAGGAGACCGGTGAAATAAGAACAGTGACGGCCTCCGATGAAGACGAGCTCGGTCTGAAAATCGCCGATGGTGATTTCGACTAGACCTCATGAGCGCACGATAAAGTGTTTATAGGTAGGGCCAGAGCAACCTGGCCCTACCGATTTTTTCGGTACACTAGAATGTATTCCAAAACCTGCTGGCAATCTCCCGCTCTTCATTTCCAACGGCATCACCATAAATAGCGGTCGTGCTGAGTCGCGAGTGTCCAAGCCACTTGCGCACGATATTGAGCGGCACCGATTTTTGCAGTGCGCTTACACCAAACCCGTGCCTAAGGCCCTTTGGGCAGGCGTGAATGCCGATGAGACCTGCCGATACCATTGTGTATTTCACATGTTTCCATCCGGTGGTTCGACACCACGGCCAGATTCTCTGTAGTCCTTTCGTTGGGCTTTGTTGCGCCTGTCTAATTTTGTGGATTCCGTCCAACAAATCCAACATATCCTGCGGCATGGGCACTGAGCGATAGATTCGATCCCGGCGCTTTTTGAGACATTCGATAACTATCAAACCTTCTGAGAAGTCAATTTGGGCCGGCGTGAGTGCTAACACCTCCGATATTCTTGCTCCGGTGTATGCTAGCGTCGCACAGAACGTGTGGACTTTTGGTTGAGACTTCGCCGCCGCCACTAAAAACGCTCGCCGTTCATCTATTGTCAGGTATTTTCGTTTGCCCACTTGATCAAAAAGAAAACTCATAATATTTGCCTCCCGATAGGGTGTGATCTCTCCGAGAGGCTTGACATGTTTTTAAGTAATAATCAGAATGCACCATTCTGTTCACTTTTATAATACCATACGTTGTCTTGAGTTTTATTACGCCAACTCAACGTTCCCGCGCGTAATATTGAACTCCCGCACACAAGGCTGAATAGAGACTTGCTCGGCCGATACAGCCTGCCTGAAGCGGCGAACGTCGAGCTTGGGCCGATCAGCGATAGGTTGTTGAGGTCCGCCGAAGGACGGCAAACACGCGGACGGTGCGGCTCTGGAACTCGATATCGAAAAGGATGCGGTAATTGCCGACGCGCCGGCGAAAGGCGCCTTGCCCCTTGAGCTTCACGACGTCTCCCGACACGGGGTCGACGCGCATCGCGTCGAACGCCGCGACAACGCGC
>JACQLU010000027.1 GCA_016203935.1 Parcubacteria group bacterium
GAAAACAAAAAGAAAAGGCCCTGCGGGTGGGCTCGCAGGGCTCTCGTAATACTCTCCTAAGGGCTCCGGGCTTGATGATTCTTAGCCACTAGCGCTGGCTGACTCGCTTGCGGATGGGACTTCTTTAGCGGAATGTGCTTTTTTTGCTTCTCTATCCTTCGCTAATGCCGCAAACGTCGCTAAGCGTGCTCTCTCTAATTCTGGCCAATCCTCCCACCGACTCCAGTACTCTTCCGCTTCGTCAAGCCAAGCATCAGAATCAAACGAGGCTCTTTTAGCGGTTACCCTCCTCTCCCCTGTTGGCTTTGATCGCCTAATCTTATCCCGGTATGGATTACGTATCCCGACAAGCCACTTGACGCGACCACTAACTGTTCTGATGAGATCTCTCCGGTCCACAAGGACGAACTTGGGACGCCGTCGGGTAAGTGTAGTCTCGTAGATCGCATGGCTTCCGGAGTACCAGGTGAGCGCCGCCGCAACCGCCTCGGCGAGAGTAGAACGCCAAAGCATCTTGCCGTTCCGCTCGCAGACTACGAGATAATTCATATTTCTCTCCTCACTAAGTGGTCTCGATTGGTTCTGCGGCGCTTTCTAGTCACGAGTACGTCGTCAGAGGTCTCCCTCGCAAGAATCATGAGGGGTCGGACAAACCAGATATCGTTCCTCTCACCGACCGATTCTTTGAGGGTGGGATCTTTTAGGTCGTGGCACTCTCTTATCTTGGTCATCCTCGCTGCTACCATTTCCTCATTCCTCCTAACGCGGATCCTCGGCTGGTTTTGTGGCCAGCGTCTCATCCCAGTGAAAGCAGTCTATGTCAACGTGACAGTCGGTCTTATGAGGATGGAAGTACAGGGCGCTCGCTAATCCTGCTGCTTCCCGCAGGCACTCCACGCATTCATCCTCATAATATGCTCCGGGGTTACTGTGGTTGGGATCGAGGCATCTTTTTCTCATGGTCCCTCCTTTGTTTCCTATTCTATCATACTCTATCATACAATATATGAAATAGAACACTTAGCTGTCAAGGCAAGCGTTCCACAATAAGAAATAGCCACTTTTCAGTGACTATTCCTTTTTTGCGTAGTTCTGCGTTCCTCTTCTGCGTCAGTTTCGCGCTCTACCTCATCTTCCTTCTAATAAAGGCGGGGATGTCGAGGTCGGTTTGATCGGGGGCTTGCTTCCCCGTAGTATCCTGACGCGAGGCCGGTACCATCGTCTCGAGCGGTCGCTCAACCACCGGTGGCTCTTTGGGAGCTCTCGCCGCACCTACTTCTTTATGGATAACTTTGGTGGGATAAATCACGGGCGGTGTTGCGGGTACATGGCGCATGGGCCCATCGTTACCGCCGGAGAAGAAATTGACGCCGCTTAACGGTTTAGAAATGCTTGTCGTTTCTCTCGCCTCGCCGGTACGATTGAAGTTGGTGGCCACTACCGTCACCATAATCTCATTCTTGAGCGTCTCGTCGATCACTGCGCCAAAGATTACCTTGGCATTGGGGTCAGCGTGTTCGGTGATCACCTTGGCGGCTTCGTCGATCTCGTACATACCAAGGTCAGGGCTCCCTGTCACATTAAAGAGAATGCCGCGTGCTCCCTCGATCGATACCTCGAGGAGCGGGCTATCAATCGCCGCCTTGGCCGCTTCAACCGCCCGATTCTCCCCGCTCGCCCGTCCGATACCCATGAGTGCAGAACCTGACCCTTGCATGATCGTCTTCACATCAGCAAAGTCAACATTCACGACCCCATGGGTGGTGATAAGATCAGAGATACCGCGCACCCCTTGCCTTAGCACCTCATCGACAATCGCAAAGGCATCGAGAAGGCTTGTCTTTCGGTCAATAATTTGCAAAATTCGATCGTTCGGGATCGTGATGAGCGCATCCACTTTAGTAGAAAGATGCTCCCACGCAGTCTCGGCGATCTCGCGGCGCTGTGTTCCTTCAAACGAAAATGGTTTGGTCACTACGCCGATGGTGAGCGCCCCCAGTTCACGCGCGGTATTGGCGACAATGGGGGCCGCCCCCGAGCCGGTACCTCCCCCCAATCCACAGGTGACAAAAACCATATCCGCTCCCTTCATTATTTCGGTGATATCGTTCTTTGACTCCTCGGCCGCCGCCTGACCCAATTCCGGATTCATACCCGCACCCAAACCCCGCGTCGCCGATTTACCGATGTGCACCTTCTCATCCGCGCTACAGTGATGGAGCGCCTGCGCGTCAGTGTTGATCGCCACATAGACGACCCCTTTGATTTTATCTTTCATCATGCGGTTAATCGCGTTGCCGCCGCTCCCTCCTACCCCCACCACTTTAATACGAGCAGATTGTTCTATGTCGGGTCGGATTTCCATACATTACATTTTAGATACTTGTAGATACTTATAGATACTTGTAGATATTACTCCCGTGAAAGGAATGAGTATCTATAAATATCTATGAGTATCAGTATCGCGATTTACGGCAGTAAATTGCGTAGCCACCCGCGAATTTTTCCGACGGTGCTCATCCCACTTTTGATAAGCGAGATGCTGCTTTTGGGTCTCAACTTCGAAGCACCCCACTTGAGGAGGCCACTTACCACCGCGTACGAGGGATCGCTGATTTCGCCGGCGAGGCTGGTAAGCTGAGAAGGAATCCCGATCTTGGCGGGAAGCCTTAGTTCGCGCTTCGCTACCTCCACCATGCCAGGCAACTTCACGGTTCCGCCGGTCAACACCGCGCCGATGGGAAGCATTCCACTCCGGTCAATCTTTTTAAGCGCCCCATCCACAAATCCAAATATCTCGGCAACCCGTGCCTCGATCATCTCCGCCACTTCTCTCTGTGATACCTCACTGTCCTCACTTTGACTCACCTCCTTAAGGTTGAAGGTTGCCCCGGCCGGTACCGCGGTGGGATCTGCGACCCCATACGCGAGTTTCACCGCCTCGGCCACATCGATCGAAGTTCTTAGCCCAATCGCGATATCGTTCGTGATATGCATACCGCCAATCGGGAAGACCCAACTCCCTATGATATTTCCCTCTTCGTAGACCACCACGCTCGTGGTGCCGCCGCCGATATCGATGAGTGTTACCCCTAATTCGCGCTGCCGCTTGGTGAGCACTGCGTTCGCGGAGGCGAGCGGCGCAAACACGAGTTCCTCGACATCAACTCCCGCCTGATACACACACTTGGTGAGATTCTTCATGAAGGGAACCGAGCCGGTGATCAAATGACTTACCACTTCCAGTCGCACCCCGTTCATGTTGGTAGGATCTTTGATTCCCCTTTGCCCGTCCACGCTAAAAGTCTTGGGAATAATATGCACGATCTCACGGTTGGGGGGAATCGAGATCGCCGCCGACGCGTCGATGACACGATTGATATCGTCCTCACCGATCTCACCGTTGGGTCGTGAAATAGCGATGACACCTTGGCTCTCCTGCGAGGCCACGTGTTCGCCGGTAATCGCCACGAGTGCACGCGCGACCGGCATCCCTGCCATACGCTCCGCGGCCTCAAGCGCGGCGGAGATACTGCTCACGGCTGACTCCACGTCCACCACTACTCCACGCCTCAGTCCCTCGGAGGGTGCGACACCAATGCCAATGATCGCGAGACTTCCCTCCTCCTGCCGCTGTCCAATGAGGGTACGGATAGTGGTTGAGCCAACGTCGATTCCCGAAATCACTTCAGGCTGTGCCATGGTAGATCGATTTCACAACAAAATAGAATCTCGATTAGGCACCCGGATAGGGGGTAATCCCATGGGGTGCCAGCATTCGTGTCTCCTGTCGTTCCATCGTGAGCGCTTCGCTCTTTCGTCGATGATCGTAACCCGCAAGATGCAGTAGTCCGTGGACAACAAGGAGCCAAAATCGTGACGAATGAGTCTTGCCACGCGGGAGAAGGTCTTTGGTGATAAAGATTTCCCCGAGCGTTGCGTCAGGAAGGTTTTGCTTCTTAAGCTCACGAGGGGTAACCAGATTTACTGCGAGGACGTCGAAAATGTGCGGAGTCTTAAGGAGGTTGGTATTGATACGCGCGGCTTCCCTCTTTCCTACGATGACGAGACTCACTGCGAACGGGATAGGAATCTTTTTCTCGATCAAACGCCACTCCCTAAAGAGTGCAGTGAGGCGGCGCTTGTCGATGGTGCAGCGAACCCGGCGCACGACCGTGAGGGTGGCGTGACGGTTTCGTATCGTGAGCGGTGGGTAGACGCGTACCATAGGTGTCTCTTTCCGCTAGCGAAGCCCTGGTTTCCATTTACCGAGTTTTTCCAGCTCTTCTCGTTCCTTGCGAAGTTCGGTGCGACGCTTCGCTGCCTCGCGCGTAAGGTATTTACTCTTCTTCTTTGTATAAAAGCGTGTTTCTCGTGCGCGGAGCAATTTTCCACTTTGCTGGACGCGTCTTTGGAAACGACGGAGGAGACTCTCAACCGATTCGTTCTCTTTCCTCCGTACTTCAACCATCAGCGATTCACCTCCCTTAAGGTAAGTAAGTAAATATGCGACCCAGCACCCATTTTGAGAGCGTCTTTCGCTTACGTAGATCGGAGCGAGCCATAAGACGCTTCGCTCTCATTCTCTCACGTACGCATGACTCTCGACGAAATAGGTGCTGGGCAGAATTCTATTCTTACAATAATGGCATTGGAAATTCAAGTCAAGCAACAAAAGCCATTTTCGAACACTTTTTGTGTCCACGCGGCCTTATTGAATACAAGATATATTCACCCAGCACCAATTCTAAGAAAGTCTTTGGTAAGTGAATAGACGAGCCGTCAGGCGGCTTCGCCTTCGGTCTTCCGTAAGCGAAGGTCATGGGTGGAATTGGAGCTTAGTTCACCCCTCCTCCGGTTCTTCATCGGGAAGTTTGGCGCGCATCTCGTTCCCCCCATGATTGGTATGGCGGATCGCTTCTAAGCGCTTTTGCACCTCGGCGACTACGTCCCGTACATTCACGATCTCTTGGACGCCATCGATCATGTTCCGGATAATGATGGTGCCCTCGAGCGCCTCTTTCTGTCCGAGAATGACGGTGAGAAGCGCGCCGACGCGATCGGAATGCTTAAGCTGCGCGCGGATGCTATTCTTACCAAACGACTCGGTAACTCGTAACCCGGCGGCGTGGAGTTCTTGGTAGAGTTTAAGCGACATCTTCTTGGCAAGTTCGCCGAGCTGAGCGAGGTAGACCTCTGGTTTGGGCGGCGGAGGCACTTCGACACCGTCGTCATGCATCTTCACGATCACCCGCTCAAGACCCAACGCAAATCCCAGTGCCGGCGTCGACTCGCCGCCGAGCCGCTCGACGAGCGCATCATACCGCCCGCCACCGCCTAAGGCATTCTGGGCACGTTCGTCGCCGCCCGTGACATACTCAAATACGGTGCGGGTATAGTAATCGAGTCCGCGCACCAAGTGGGTGGTGAGCGTATAAGGAACTTCGAATTCGTCTAAAAACTCAAGTGTCTTTTTGAGATGATCGTTACACTCTTCACAGAGGTAATCGACAATCTGGGGAGCCTCCTTGGCAATCTCTTGGTCACGTTCATCTTTGGAGTCAAGGATGCGAAGCGGGTTTTTGGCAAGCCGTGTTCGGGATTCAGGTGAAAGGCGCCTCACCTTGGCACGGAAGAATTCGGTGAGGCTCTTCTCAAACTGCGGCCGACACACCGGACAACCCACGCTATTCACCATAAGACTTATATTCTTAAGCCCCAGGCGACTTAAGATCTCCCAGCCAATCTTCATCAGTTGCGCGTCGACGATCCCGCGTTTGGCGCCGATGATTTCAAAATCACACTGATGAAACTCTCTTAGTCTCCCCGCTTGGGGGCGGTCGTAGCGAAACATCGGTCCTACGGTAAAAAGCTTAAGCGGTTTCGGGTAGGTCTTAAAGCCGTGTTGGATATAGGAACGCACGATACCGGCGGTCGCCTCGGGCCTTAGGCTTACCACATTATGATCGTGGTCGGTGAAGGCAAACATCTCTTTCCGTACGATATCGGTCTCTTCCCCTACGCTCCGGCGGTAGAGGTCGACCCGCTCAACCATCGGGATTTCGATCCTAAGAAAATTATTCTCAAGAACAATATCGTCGAGTACCCGTGTCACGAACGCCCAGTATTTGGTCTCGGAAGGCAGGATATCCTTAAATCCCCTAAGCGCCTGAATGAGCGGACCCTTTCCCGCAGTAGGTTCGGCTGTTTGCCCTTTGCCGTTGGTATGAACTTTGGCCTTGGCCTCATTCCGTTTCCTTTGTTCTAGTTGATGTTTGGTAGGCATATAGTGGGGGATAAGGTTACACGATGTTACATGAAGTTACCTAAGGTTACATGAGGTTACAGGGTGCGTAGACACGGGGAAGACTTGATTAGAGATCGCTGTAATCAAACGCGCGGAAGACTTGAAGTCTTTCGAGCGGAAAGAGGCCGAGCCACGCGCGGCCGATGACAAAACGCCGGTCCAGCGCGCCCCAGCTACGGGAATCGCTCGATTGAGCACGGTTATCCCCTAAAACGAAGTACTGATCTTCGCCAAGAGTAAGGATGAGGTTACCTTGGGTGACCGTTTCTGCCTCGAGGTAGTTCTCCTCGCGTAAGGTAAATCCGGCGGGATAGTCGCTATTCACAATGGTCACCACGCCCTCTCGAATCGAGACCGTCTCACCGGGAAGCCCCACGATCCGCTTGATGTAGAATTGAGAGGGGTCGCGAGGAAAGCGGAGGACGACCACCTCCCCGCGCAGAGGATCCCGAAGCCGGTAAGAGAGTTCGTCTATAATAAGGTAGTCGCCATCGTGGAAGGAGGGTTGCATACTCTGACCCGACACAAGAAACGGCTGAGCAATAAACGCACGGAGCGGTAGAATGATAGCGAGGGCAATAATCACTACCTTCACCACCTCCCAGAGAAATAAAAAAAAGCTACGGATAAAGGGTGGTCTTGACTTCTCACTTACTATACTGTTATCTAAAGGAGTCTCGGGATTTGATTCCATGAGGGTCACAAGGTTATTCGTATAATGAATAAGTAAGTTCCTCCTTGTGCGGTAAGGACTCACAATGGTTTTATAGCATGAGATCGCCTAAGAGTGCAATACAAGTCAACACCCCTCCTCTATGCCTTCCCTCGATATCAGTGTCATGCCCTCACCCTCGCCTTCATCCTCTCGCCTTACCAGTACCCGACGAGCGGGTAGGACGCGAGCTTCGACTCTAAGGAGAATTCTTAGGGTTCTTATGCTTGGTATCCTCGTAGGCGTCGTTGGTCTTGGGGTGAGTTTCTCTTGGCGCGTCCTTGTCACGAGCCGCGACATCTTTGTGAACGAGGCTCGCAAGAATCCCCTCACGCAAATCTTGAGTATTCTTAACCCTTCCGACATTCCCCTCACGGGCGAATCCGAGGACCGGGTAAATATTCTCCTCATAGGTATCGGCGGCGAGGATCATCCCGGACCAAATCTTTCCGACTCGATCATGCTGGTAAGTTACCAACCCTCAACCCATGCCTTGGCGCTGGTCTCACTGCCGCGTGATCTCTATATTTCTACCCGTGATCTCGGACCACTCAAGATCAACGCCATCCACGCCTATGGCGAGGCGCGCAAGGAAGGGTCGGGACCTTTGGCACTCACCGAAGAGATCGAACGGCTCACCGGTCTTTCCATCCCCTACTTTGTACGCTTTGATTTCATCGCGTTTAAGAAGGTGGTGGATGCGGTTGGCGGCATTGACGTGGAGGTGGCGGAAACCTTTTACGACTATTATCAGCATCAACTCTTTACCAAGGGGCGTAATCACATGAATGGCGAACGGGCGCTCTACTACGTGCGGGGGCGATTCTTAGAAGGCACCGTGGGGAGTGACTTCACGCGCGCCGAGCGCCAGCAAGCGGTACTCACCTCACTCGCCGAGTCGTCACGGGGAAAGAACCTCTTTCAGCACATCGAACTGGGGCTTCACCTTCTCTCGATCCTTAGCGACCACGTACGCACCAATGTAGATGTAACGGGTCTTAAGCGTGTGGCCTCTCTCTTTCAGACCAAAGGCGTACCCTCCCCAATCATTACCAACGTGGTAAGCGATGACCCCGCCGAGGGTCTGCTCGTGGCGAGTCGTACCGAGGCGGGCGGCTACATTCTCATTCCTCGTGCAGGTGCCGCCGGCCGCATCCGCACCTTCTTTGCGAATGTATTTTCGGGAGCCGAAGCGCCCCTGAAACCCATTGCCCTCATTATTGAGAATGGCACCAAGGTAGCGGGTGTAGCGAGTAAAGCTGCCGAGGGGCTTCCCGCAAATCAATTTACCGTACGCGAGATTCGTAACGCCACGCGCCAAGATTTCACCGATACCATCCTCTACGATTTTACGAAGGGGCGCGCTCCCGACCTCGTCGCGAACCTTAAGGAACGCTTTAAAGTAACGATCGTGCGTACCGAGGTGCCCGCTGACCTCGACCCCGGGGACGCCGAGGCCGTACTTATCATTGGTCAGGAAACTGCGGATGGCCTTGCCGCTTCGTCAAAACGTTAGTCGCCAACACCAATGGCACCATCTCTCAAAGGAAATCTCCCCACGGTGGTCATCATCGGAAGACCGAATGTGGGAAAATCAACCCTCTTAAATCGCATCGCGGGGAGAACGATCGCGCTTACCTCACCGACACCGTTCACTACCCGCGACCCATTAGAAGCCGTAGTCACGTGGAACCGGGTAGCGTTTCGTTTGATCGATACCGGGGGACTTACCGATACCGAACGTCACCCGTTCGCGCAGTTCGTGGCAACGAAGATTGACGAGATGCTCGATCGTGCGGCCCTCGTTATCGTTATGCTGGACGCCAAGGAGGCGTCGCGGGCGCTTACCGATGATGACCGCGCCGTGATCGAAAAGGTGCGAAAACTAGGGAAACCCTCGCTCGTGGCACTGAACAAAATTGAGTCACTTCCCCCGCTTTTCCCCATCCACGATTTTGCGCGGCTGGGCTTGGGCGAGGTGATCGCGGTTTCCGCGCTTACCGGACGAGGTGTGGGCGATCTCTTGGATGCGATTACGGCGAGGCTCGCGACGGCGGAGATCCCCGAAGTGAACCCCCGGTACAGAATCGCCATTGTGGGAAGACCCAACGTGGGGAAATCCACCCTCTTTAATGCGCTCATCGGAGAGAAACGCGCGATTGTGACACCCATTCCCGGTACGACCGTGGATCGGATTGAGAGCACGCTTTCGTTTGAGAATACCCTCCTTACCCTTTCCGATACCGCGGGTATTCGTCGCAAGGGAAACATCGCTTCGTTTCTCGAGCGGTTAAGCGTGGGGGTGAGTTTAGACTCGATTCGTGAAAGCGATCTTCTTATCCTCGTACTGGATGCGCACGAGGGACTTTTACGGCAGGATATTCGGCTACTGCGTCTTGCCGAAACATATCACAAGAGTCTCCTTTTGATCATCAATAAAATAGATCTCGCTGCCATCCCACAGGAAGCGCTCGCCAAGAAGATCGCTTACGGGATTCCCTCGTTTTGGTGGGTGCCGGTAATCTTTATATCAGCCGAGCGCGGGACGAATGTGGGAAAGGTACTTCCGATGACGATGTCGATATTGAATGAGCGCCTTACGCGCATGTCGCAAGAAACCTTAGATCGACTCGCGAGAACCGTGCAACGACAATTCTTCATGCCGCGCTCACGGCCGATCGATGCGAAGCACCTCCGTGGCGTGGCCTTTACCCAAATCGAGAATATCACCCAGCGTGATACTGACTATCCGAGCTTCGTGGTAACATTACAACACGGCGGGGTACTGAAACCACACCACCGGATCGCGGTTGCGAATGTGATCCGCGAAACGGTACCGTTTCGTGGCTCGCCGATAGAGATTTTGATAGACTACTCATAATGTGTACCATATGCTATTGGTGGTGGGCTTGGGAAATCCTGGCACAGAGTATGAATCGACGCGTCATAACATCGGTTTTCGAGTTATTGATGCACTTGCCGAGGAACATGCTATGGAACTTAGCGAGGAGAAGAAATTCTCCGGCATGATTGCCACACGAGAATCATTCATTCTCTTGAAACCAACTACCTTCATGAATCGATCGGGAGAGACGGTGCAGATAGTTACTTCCTACTATAAAGTCATCCCTCAAAATATTGTGGTAATCCATGACGATTTTGATCTTGCGTTTGGCGAGGTGAGATTTAAGGAGGCTCAAGATGAGAGCGGCGACGGTGGACATAAGGGGGTGCGTTCGGTCATCGACCGGCTGGGCACTCCGTCCACGAACCGCATCAAAATCGGCATCAAAAACTGGGGCGAAAATCCTAGGCCTGACGCAGAACGCTTTGTACTCGAACGCTTCACGAAAGAGGAAGAGGAGAGGCTTCCCGCCATCATCGAATCCGCACTCGCTATTTTAAGAGAGAAGTTTTTGGAGAAAAAATGATATGATTCGCCTCGCCTCGCACGACGTAAAAGTCCTTGGACTCTTTGTTATCTTCCTTTTTATCATGGCCCTAGGAACCATCATGCCAAGGATTTTCATTTCCGATGGGTTAGAAAAGCTTACTGAAAATCAACGAAAAGTTGGCGAACCGGCTAAATTCGCTAACCCTTTCCTTAATTACCCTAACCCTAAAGAACTTAACGTTTTTGTTGAAGGCGATTCGATCTATGTAGCAAGTCCGGATGGTAAGACACGATACGAATTAAGAGAGTGGTCTGGCGGGATTATAGATCGATCTCCGGATGGCCGTAAAATACTCGTACCAGCGGTAGTTACCGTGGGTCCCGGCGTTCCTTCTGGCGGAGCAGGCATGCACCTTATTGATATCACAACTGGAGATGAGAGTGTCGTGGCTGGAGGAACGGGTACCCGAGCACCATGGGGGATCTTCTCTCCCGTGGATGATAGGATTATAATCACGGGTAATAATGGAAATGATATTTGGATCCTCCAGAATAAAGATTTAGCTGTACCAATAATCCCGGGTTCTACGGAACGTGGGGAGGTACAGGGCCAACCTGCATGGTCACCAGACGGAAAGAAGCTTGCTTTTACGCTGTATCAATTTGCGCTTACGCAATACGCGGGGACAAATATTTTTACCGTAGATATTCCCCCTGCGAGTTTCACGCGAGAAGAAATAGAAAAGTGGGATTTTAAACCTCGACAGATAACATTCAATGAGAGAAGCGAATCTCCTTCCTGGACCCCAGATGGCAAACTACAGTGGGAGACGGTCACCTACGAAGAATAGCAAAAGTGGGGACGGTCCTCACTTTGCTCTTTGGCGGTAGAGCGGGGTCTGACCCTGCTTTTCCTTACTACCTATTGCATACTTGGCGGGAGTGATTATAATGACTAGTATCAATGATCCTTGCTTCGACAAGGATCATGAGGAGGGATCACATGAGAAAGCATTTGAGTGCTGCGCTCGTGAAGATGCTGATCCTGAGTGACTGGTGCCGGAAAGTCTGCGTGAGGTTCACGCTGAGCAAATCCTCAAAGAGGGTGATCGTACACCGTTCGCTCCTTACCCGTCCACGTTACCGCGCCTCCCTTGCACGCAGAATCGGCGAAGAGATCACCGCCTTGCTCGTTGAGCTTTTCGATCTCCATGCCGAAGTTATCCATGTATCGGTGGAACCCCACACGATGAAGATAACGATACGCGAGGTGAAGTCGGTTTGGTTGGGCATTAAGAGCACCGTCGAGAGGCTTCTCTGCAAGTACTTCGCAGTACCGGCACTCACTGTTCGGGTCAAGTTTGCATAGTCACGAGCGCAAGAACCCCAGCACCCGCTGGGGTTCTTCCTTTTAAAAAAAGAAGGGGTCTGTGAAGGCGGCCTACGAGTTAGGCTACTTGCTCATACACAAGACCCCACGGTGGCCATCGGATGCTTGATACCTCGCTTGGAGGGCGGTGGTAGGAATACATCCGATGGCGCTAGATGAATCCTAAACATTGGAGCGGGTGCCGCCCGTACCAACATTCCAGGAAAATCAGCTAGCACTTCAATAGTAAACCCCGTTACTTGACCGTTCAAGTAACGGGGTAAACCCAGAATACCTCGCAATGCAAAAGTGAAGACAGTCTCCACTTTTGCTCATCTTTTTGTAGGCAGATTTCCTTTTTTAGAATTCTATGCTACCTTGGGATGATCCAAGGAGGGAGGTGAGATAATGCTTAAATTCCTCAAAGAGCATCTCTGGGAACCGCCGTTTGTGTTTGTATTGTATGGATTAGGGATTGGATTAATGGTCGCTGCTGCTGTTATTGAGTTGGTTTTCGGGAATGATGGCTACCAGTTTTTAGGACCACTTGGTTTTACCATCTTCATGCTTGGTCTTGTGCAAATAGGGATTACGCCATCCTCTGATGAACAAGAAGGCAAAAGTTACCGCCGACGGCCGTAAGGTCGTCTTCTCTTTTTTGGAAAAAGAAAAAGAGGTCGCGCGCATACAATCCTAGCCTATGGCAAAGTATTTGCGCGACCCCTCACACATCAGGTTTGGCTCCGAACCCCCGACTGGAAGTTCCATTAAGAGCACAGGCACAGCTTCCCGATGTGGTCAGAAGTCTCCACACGAGATGGATGGTATTATCCCACGTCCATCTCCCATAGAAAATCTCCGACATCTAACTCCTACACCCAATAGCACCGGGTGTCAATGGTATGGAAAATGAAAACCCCGGGCGCGCGCTGCTTAGAGCAGGGCACCCGGGAAAAGGAGGTGGAGCGGCTATAATTTATACCCGTGGGACTGGATTCTAGGAACCCTCCGTCCCACCTTTCATGATTACTTCCCTCCTTCCTTCCTAGAATTCAAGGGTTACGCGGCTTACGCCGCGTAGTTTGCCTCTGGAAATCACACATCGTTTCATCCGCTTCCCAGAGGTACTTGGGGGCCACCCGGGCCAGGTTGCTACATTATCGTGATCGTGTCGTCGCCCCTACGGGTCCTCATAAACCCCTCCTTTCTATCCTCCTTAGAATCCGCTCATAGAGCGTGATCCCAAGGAACGATTTTGCACAATAGCACTATATCAGAATCGTGTCAAGGGTCTCTGGAAAAAGAAAATCCCCGGGCGTGGGGATGATGAAGAGATAACGAGCCCGGGGTGGTAGCAGGATCGTCGGGAGCTGCGGTTATGGTGGGTTTATTCTTCCCACCTCCGCAGTTTACCCCACTCGCACGAATCAGCAGGCTGCGATGGCGAGGGGGCCCGGGGCCAGTCGGCTGGATGGGGTATTATTGGAACGACCGCCAGTCACAGGACCGGCACGCGCAAAAAACATAATCCTCCCTCCTTTCCCAAAAACTACCACTCGGTTCTAGTCAGAATAATTCCGACCAATGCCGAGTAGAGTATTTCATCATACCACGCCATAAAATAGAGTCAATTTTGACTTTTCCGATCTTCCAAGATACACTCGGACTGAAAAGTTGATTCGTTTGACACCCCGAAATTTTTGTTTGGGGCGTTATGCATTGGTAATCTAGTGACCAGTGAAATGAAAACTAAAAATTCAGTAATTGGAAATTTGCAAACTGCTGAGCCGTTTGCACTAACCCCCCTCGAAATCAAAGAAGGGGTTATTCAGAGTGTGAATGCGAATACCGACGCTTACCTTGTAGCGCGGACTCTCGCAGACTTGGCGCGAACTCACGATGACAATCGTAACCCCTCCTCGCCTCCCCTTATCCTAAGGGGAGGAAAGCGAGATCGCCACGTCCCGCGATGCGGGACTCGCGATGACAAACGCGAGAGATCGTTTTATGGTATACTATAAACATGCTCACAAGCCTCATCTCGGCATTAAAAATCTCCGAGTTTACGGCAAATTCTAGTTTAAGCCTATCGCGTCCGACGTGGGATC
>JACQLU010000040.1 GCA_016203935.1 Parcubacteria group bacterium
GTACACAATAGGGAGAAGTCCAAGCGGGACTGTTTGTTACCGGGCATCCGTAGGCGACATAATCAACCTGTGACGACCGAATATCTCTCACCATCTCTTCGATCTTGCGGTTGAGTTCCCGATAAAACCGCGAATCGTCAACCGTCTTTTCGCTCAAAAATGTTATCTGCCGCATCACGGCGAGGACGGTAAGCAAAATCACCGAACCGATTGAGAGAGCAATTAAAACCTCAAGCAAGGTAAGCCCACGTTGCTTCATTATTGTGATTCCGTAAGTTCTTTTCAACATAGATGTTATTCTGTGTTTATATTATACCACACTTTCTCTCAAGCTTGCCTACGGCGCATGTACCTCGATGATGGGGTCTTGTCCAAGCGGCTGGCGTATCACGATTGCTTTCGCAAGCGATCCTCCCATACGGCTAACGACATACTGTACGGTAAAATTTTCTCCCGCTGACCCTTGTCGATACGCGGTACCGTCAGGGCGAAAACAGATATCCACCATACCGACGGCTGAAGGATTAGCTGCTACCTCGAAAAATTGCAATTGAACTTCGCGGGGTAGTGCGTAGGTCTCCAAACTCGCCGAGCGCATGCAGGGGTTACCAGGGCGCGAATCGGTAATCAGGATATAACTTGCAGGGTTACCTGTAGTAACTTGTACTCCATATCCCTTCGTAGGCACTTGTCCATCATAAGTGGTCTTAGCTATCGCCAGCGACTGGGCGCGACGCAACATAGCAGCAAGCTTCTCGGCTTCAACGTCAAGCGAACGGCTATTCCGCTTTACACCCGCCGTGAGGATGGCCGCGGCCGCAATCGCTACAATCCCCAACGCAATGATGACCTCAAGAAAACTGAAACCACGTCGCTTAACCAAAATGTTATTGGTTTGATTCATAGCGCATACTCCTCTGATAGTACTTACTCGATACGAATAGTGCCGTCGGTAAGGACGCGTACCGACCGTGCCAATGCTCCACTACTGCGACGAAAAGTATAGAGCGCGTTCACCTGTTCGTTCGTATCATTGATATTGATCCGATAGGCAGTGCCGTCGGAACGAAAACAGATTTCGCGATCGCCCGAGGCAGGAAGAGAAGCTTGCCCATCATAGTTGATCTGAAACGACTGAGGAACGCTTACAACCTCTACCTGTTCGCCGGGTACACAGCGATTCCCCGGGCCTGTATTGGCAAAGAGCTTGTAACAATAATTGGTAGTAGGACTACAGAGAGCATCGGGAGGGCCATACGAGACCCACACCCCGTACCCTTTCCGCACCGTCGAACCGTTAAAGGTTGCGTTACTCATGGAAAGCTCTTGCGCACGCCGCACTACCGCGGCAAATCCCTCTACCGTCGCATCAAGGGAACGAAACGAAAAGCTCTGCCGTGCAGTAAGAATGCCGGCAGACGCCACCGCGACAATCGCAAGGGCGATGATAACTTCAAGAAAACTAAACCCTCGCTTGCTACGTCGCCGTAGGAAGAAGGGAGAAGATCGTCTGGTCGACATGTCTTCATTATATGCCAAAAATGGTAACGTACCAATGAAGCAAGGCCCCACCCCACAGCATGGAGACCACCGCACCTAAGGCTAAGAACGGACCGAACGGAATTTCGTGGGATACTGCGCTTCTATTGTCATTCCGGTCACCTGAGGCGACCGGAATCCAGGTACTTCTTGATGGTGTGACGTTTCCTCTGGATTCCTGCTTACGCAGGAATGACAAAAGCGGTAGTTTATCAAGGTTACCAACTGAAGTCAGGAAAATGGAATACTTCCTGTAGAAGAGAATCAGAATACCCAGAACTGCACCTGACCAGAACGAAACAAGGAATGTCACAAAAATCGTAGGCCACCCTACTATGATGGCAATCGGCACCGCAAGTTTCACATCTCCCCCGCCCAACCACTTACCCCGCGAAACAAAAAAGAGAAGAGCGAAGAAACCGGCGAATATCACTGTTGCCAAGAGACCAGAGGTCAGAGCTGAGAGACCGCCGCGTACTAAGACCGAAACAATCGCTGACACTACCGCAACCCCTACGAGTGAATCAGGGATGAGAAGTGTACGGGCGTCGTAGAAGGAGATGACAATAAGGATAGCGACAAAACCAAGCTCAAGGCTCAAAGCTAAAAGCTCAAGGCTCAATGCTGACAGGTCGGGGGTCGGAGGTCGGAGGTCGGAGAGCGATCCGTAACGCACCACAAATACGAGAACAAAAAGAATCGCGGTTGTTAGTTCTACGAGCGGGTACTGCCATGAGATGGGGGCGTGGCAATAGCGGCAGCGGCCACGCAAGGCAAGGAAACTCAAAAGAGGAATAAGATCCCAGAAGCCCAGCGTGTGTTGGCAGTGAGGGCAATGCGAGCGACTCCACACGATACCCTCTTTGGTGCCAAGACGGGCAATAACCACATTTAAGAAACTACCGATAATGAGACCAAGAAGAGCGACAATTAAGATAAAAGGTGTCATAGTGGTGTTTCTATTATATACCAAAACCCCGACTGGAGTCGGGGTTTGGCATAGAAAGGCGCGCCTTTCTAGAACTATGTATTCGTGAGGGTGATCGCGACGTCGTCGACTTCGCGGGTATACTGCAGCTCATAGTCAGAAACGTCTGACCAGTAGCTATAGAAATAGGTGGCGTCATCGACCGGATCCTGGGGCCAGTTATTGGCGCCGATGTAGCTGGTCGCGGTAAGCGCGGTCTCAAGCTGATCATAGGCAGCATTGGTGGGAGCCCCTGATACGGCGCCTCCGGCATCACCTACTGGATAGGCGGCTGCACCTCCTGCTTCATCATCTTGATAGAAAAGCTCGAGCACAAGCTGAAGCTGTCTCATATCGGACTGGCGCTTGGCGTCGCGCGCTTTTACGCGGGCGGTGCCAAGGCTCACCAAGACGACTCCGGCAAGAATACCGATGATTGCAATGACGACCAGAAGTTCAATGAGAGTAAAACCCTTTCGATTGATACGTAACATTCTCTCGTCACCTCCTTCCATTGGATAAGAATAGTCAAACAGTTCCTCTATCTTTCATTATGCATCGTATCACATTCTCACAAGATCTTCCACACTAATCAACACGAATATAAGCACGAATAGACACGAAAGACTCTAACAGCCTCCCCAGCCGGCAATTGTCGTAGGCCGTTTCAGTTCAAGCGTCCGGTTGGTGGAAGGACAACTATCTTGAGCCGCTACCGAGGAACCGCGTTCGAGCGGAGTTGAAATATAATATTGCAACTGACCAGCAGACTGACGACATTGGTACGTATAGACCCAACCGGTTGGTTGTGGTGGAGGTGATGGTAATCTCTCAAGATAACCATTAGTCCGGAGTAGATCTAAAGTTACGGTATAAGTGCCCCCCGGTCCCGGCACACAAGCCCCCGACGGATTTCCCGATGCATCGAAGTTGGTACCCGGAGGTCCTCCGTTATCGGCAATGTAAAGATCAATAGCGCTCTTCACGGTAGTGATATCGGCAATCCGTTTTTGATCGCGCTGGCGCGCTTGGGCATTCGAGACTTGGGCAAGTACCCCCGCCGCGATTAACCCGACGAGTCCTAAAACAACCAAGATCTCAAAAAAGGTAAAACCGGATGAATTCTTCATCTTATTGATATTCATGGATATTCATTGATATCGGTCGCCTATGGTGACCGATATCCATCGTTATCTACAATGAATATCTACGAGTATCTATGAGTATCTACCAGTATCAGAGTCTATTGATCCAATAACCCCGTCGCCCGATAAAGATATACCCCTGTAGTGGCATCCCGTGTCACCTGAATACCGGCACGCGACGTCACTGCGGTTCCGCGCTCCAAAGCTCCGGTGATTGAGGCAAACGTCTGGCCTGGGGTAGCAGGGTTAATCCTTGTACCTGTAGCAAAGTCAGTATAGTAATAAAGTCCATCCGGACCAACCAATTGCGCACACGCTGTGGCTCCTCCGCATAAAAAACTGATAAGATTTTGTGTATTCAACGTATATCTCCCGTCACGTATTTGCCCTAACATAATATTGATTGCATTGAGGTCCTCGGTACGCTCACGATCTCGCCGCTTGGCTTGCCCCTCACCGATAACTCGAAACACGAGTAACGTTATCAAAGATATGATAAGCATTACTACAATAAGCTCAAGGACCGTAAACCCCCTTCGGTTCGGAAACGTTATCCAGTTTCGATAAGACTTCATCATAACAAATGAACTCTAACTGATATATCCCTGCGTTTGGTCGAGGACTGTCCTTTTTACAAGGACAGTCCTCTTTCCAAACATTCCGTTTTCGTAAGGATTACTGACCTCTTGCACAATAGGCGAATTGCCCAGTCGCTGCTCCACCAGTATAGCGGATGACAAAGATACCGTTACCTTGAGTAATCGAAGTACCACGCTCGAGACGAGCACAGAGTCCATTTCCAGTAGCACTAATGGTCGTCGCAGTTGTCGTGGTAAAGACTGTACCAGTACCAGTGACAGTATCATTCATGTAATAGTCCGAAACACCCGCTGCCGCCTGTGGATCTCGTAAGGTCTCGCAAAGCAGCGTACCACCGCAGACGAAACTAGTAATGTTCGCCCCGTTCAAGGACTGCCCTGATGACCATAACTCCTGAAAATTTGCATTGATGACATTTATATCCTGAACCCGCTCTTGATCACGCTGCTTGGCGCGGGCATTTGTGACTTGCTGGAAGACCAATACCGTGATGACACCAATGATGGCGAGCACCACGAGCAGTTCAATGATAGTAAAACCACGCTTAGATTTATTCACTCGATGTCACCTCCCTTCAAAATGGCTCAGAGTTTCCGCCAAAGGCGAATCCCTGTCTGCCGACAGGCAGACGCCTCGGGCGGAAATGGCTCAGAGCTCAGAGTTACTAATCAACAACTTTTCCACAATACCTTACCGATTTGCCTGTCTATGTTTAATTATACCACGCACACCCAAAGAAAAGAACACGGAATATTCGGATCATTCGGA
>JACQLU010000029.1 GCA_016203935.1 Parcubacteria group bacterium
ATAGGTATCGGAGCGGGACTCTCTATCCAAGATTAAGGCATCACAGCGGACATGAACGTTGGCTTTTTCGGCAGTAGGATGAACTTGCACCAAGCCTCGATAACTTGTCCGTCCTCCCTCGAAACTTATGGATTTTGAGGTGATGATCGAGCTTGTGTTTGGCGCGACGTGAATCATCTTAGCGCCAGCGTCTTGATGTTGTCCCTTGCCCGCTACCGCGATTGAGAGGGTCTCGCCTTTCGCACCCGGTTCCATAAGATAGCAGGAAGGATACTTCATAGTAAGCTGTGAGCCGAGGTTGGCGTCAATCCACGACATGTGACCATCGCGCAAGACCTTCGCCCTCTTCGTGACAAGGTTATAGACATTGGGCGCCCAATTTTGAATGGTGGTGTAACGGACAGAGGCACCGGGTTTCACGATGATCTCGACGACCGCGGCATGTAAGGCGTCGGCAGAGTAGGTGGGGGCGCTACAGCCTTCCACGTAATGCACCGAGCTTCCTTCCTCGGCAATGATGAGAGTCCGCTCAAATTGTCCCATGCGTTCGGCATTGATACGAAAATAGGCCTGTAATGGGAGATCTACTTTGATTCCTTTCGGCACATAGACAAAACTTCCACCGCTCCAGACCGCGCTATTGAGCGCCGCGAATTTATTATCGGCAGGGGGAATAAGAGTACCAAAGTACTCGCGCACGAGCTTCGGGTACCTCCGCACCGCGGTATCAGTATCGGTAAAGATAACACCGAGTTTTCTAAGATGCTTTTCGATCGAGTGATAAATTACTTCGGAATCGTACTGCGCGCCCACGCCGGCAAGGAATTTCCGTTCAGCTTCGGGAATACCAATCCGTTCAAACGTCTTTTTGATATTCGCCGGAACATCCTCCCATGTCCTTCCCTGTTTTTCGGTAGGCTTTATGTAGTAGAAGATATTCTGAAAATCGATCTTGGAAAGATTCCCACCCCATGTGGGCATCGGCTTGGATTCAAAAGTCGCCAGTGCCTTGAGTCGAAACTCACGCATCCACTTTGGCTCCTTTTTGTGGGCGGAAATAGCCACAACAACCTCGCGTGAAAGCCCGGGCTTAGCACGGTAAAAGTATTCCTCGGGATCGTGGAAACCGTATTCGTATGATCGTCTTTTGATAATCAATGGTGAACCATTCATGATAATCACACTATCTGGAAAAGCCTTGACACACTAATCAACACGAATATGAAACGAATAGCCACCAATATACAAGTGATTAGTGTTTATTAGTGCCAATATTCGTATCTATTAGTGGAGTATATCCGCGTTCTTCAATCTTTTTCGCCAACACCGCCCCATCCACCGCCACAATCCTTCCATCCACCAACACGTGTACTCGATCGGGGGTAAGCTTTTGTACAATACGAGGGTTATGGGTAATAAAGAGCACCCCCATGCCTTCCTTGACAAGTTCACGTATCGACCTGACAATATTGGCGAGCGCGTCTATATCAAGGCCCGAATCTATCTCATCAAGGATCGCAACCTTGGGCCGCAGCATGCGAAGCTCGAGCATCTCGATCTTCTTTCGCTCACCGCCTGAGAAGCCTTCATTAAATTCGCGCTCAATAAGCGGCGACGCGATAGCGAGTCTCTCCGCTTCACGCATAAATGCTTGATGGAATACGGGCGGAGGAAGCGGCGTCTTAGCTTGCAGGTTATACGCAGAACGTATGACATTCCCCACGCTCACGCCGGGAATGGCTACGGGATTTTGGAACGAGAGAAATAACCCTGATTTGGCGCGCTCCTCCGGTTTCATCGCGAGGAGATTCTTCCCGGCAAGTATTGCGTTTCCCGAGACGACCCGATAATCAGGATGACCCATGAGGGCTAAGGCAAGGGAACTTTTGCCCGATCCATTCGGTCCCATGAGCGCGTGGATTTCCCCTGGCTTAAGAGTAAAGGAAACCCTTTCAAGTACACGTTTTTCTTCTACCTTCACCGTCAGGTTTTGTACCGTAAGTAAAGAAGTCAATCTTCTACGCCCACTTAAGGATCGCCTTTTGGTTATGGTGATAGTCTTTGACATAAATATTCGTGTCTATTCGTGTTCTTATTCGTGTAGATTCGTGTTTACAGATACTGGCACAATCGACACACTCCGTAGATCGTCATGGTGTAACGATTGATGTGGCCAATCTTCGATGAGGCAAGAACCTTTTTAAGCGACGTATCGGTAATCTCGGGAATATCATATATGCGCCAACACTTTTGACAGAAAAAATGGCCATGCTCCGAAAGATTTCCCTCAAACCTGTCGACCCCATCCTCAAATGACCGGGTAGCGACAAAGCCGTGCGCCGTGAGATAGCGAAGGTTCCGATAGACGGTGGTGAAACTCATACGGGGGAGTACCTTCGAGACCTCTTTATAGACCATTTCAGCAGTGGGGTGAATCGTCATCCTCCGCACAAAATCCAAGATCGTAAACCGCTGCTTCGTGAGCCGGCTCCCGTGGGGCAGTTTCTGACGGAGAGGAGTAGTAACAGTGGTTTGCATACGAGTCTTTATGGACAGTATTATTGCAAATAATTACCAATAAGGCAAGGATACAACAAAAGCAGGGACTGTCCCTGCTTTGGCACTCTGGTTACTCCGTTTTGTGATCTCCCGATGATGTACCGTCTATCTCATCGCGCTTACCACCTCGGCGACGATGCCACCCAAAAAGAGCAGAATAAGAAGCGAAGCAATGAAGGGTGAGAGACGAATTCGAAAGGGTATCTTTGGTTGGGAACGCCTCGTCGCGACGCGGTGCATAAGCACGATCATGACCGCATCGATGCCAAGCCCGATGGCGCCGGCAATACCGATGATGGTAAGGAATTGATTTACTCCGAGAAAATAGAGCGCGATGGGAATGCCCAAGGTCACGACGAGACTTACCACCTTCGGTAATCCATAATCGATTTCGTAGGTCCTCGCGAGCTGGTGTCCTAGGGTAATATAGGAATCAAAGGTTGTGGCAAGACCAAAGAGCGCTCCCACCGCGACAATGCCACTCCCTAAGAACGGTACGAGTCCTTCGATCGCCTCTTCCGAAGTCGCTGGCCCGCTCACGCCAAGGATCGCGACCGTAAAGAGCACGTAGGTGATAATCACGATGGCAAAATTGACTTCCAAAACCCAGGGAAAGCTGCGTTCTTTCCGACCAAGAAGCTCACGCACCTCGGGAATCACCGATGCCCCCCATAACGAGAAGAGGATGATCCCGTAGGGGAGCGCGAATTTCGAAAGAGTGAGACCAGTAAGGTAACTGGGATTAAAGTGAGACCATCCCGCAATGAGTAAAAGGATGAGGATTACAAAAAAGAAGATAAGAAAAAGAAGATCAGTGATCACGATGCCACGTATGCCGACGATAATAAGAAGCGCTCCCAGCGCGAAATAGATCAAGGTGTAGAGCGTCTCGCTCCCACCCACGATAGGCGAGAAGATAACCGCAAGGAATGTTCCTCCTACAATGAGGTATGCAAGGATCGCGCCATAAAACCCGATTAAGGTCGTAAAGAGGGCGAGCGGCTTGGCGTTTCCACCAAGATATTGGGCGACGTAGCCGGGGAAACGGTGTTTGCCTTTGGTACGTATCACCACCTCGCCATACATAAGGTGAATTACGTAGGCGACGAAGGTCAAAACCGCCATTTCGATAAGGAAAAGCCCCAATCCCGCCTCTTTGGCAGCGAAAGGCAAGCCAAAAATTCCTACTCCGATCGTGGTCCCGGAGAGAACAACGATAGCCGAAAGTGTTTTAGACATGAAAAGCTAAAAAGCGACTCGGTAGAACACCTCGTCGCTCTTTATAATACCACAAACCAACCATTCGGTTTTATTCCTTTAACTTATTAAGATAATCCACTGCCGAGAGCGCGGCGGTCACTCCCTGTCCCGCGGCCACGACGATCTGTTTATACGGCACGTTGGTGACGTCGCCCGCCGCAAAAAGTCCCGGGATGTTAGTGGCCGCAAACTCATTCACCACGATCTGTTTGAATTGATCTTTGGTAACCTCGGTTGGCACCAAATCGGAATTGGGAATCATACCGATATGCACCATAACGCCTTGCACTTCGAGATTCTTCTCCACGCCCGCCTTCTTATCGCGATAGGTAAGTCCACTTACAAAACCATTACCTTTTATCGAAGTGGTTTCGGCCTCGGAAAGCACTTCTATATTCGGTGCGTTCACTACTTTCTCAATGAGGGTTGCATCGCCGCGGAACGTCGGGTTGATATTGACGACGTAGACTTTCTTCGCTATCCCCGCCATCATGATCGCCGATTCGAGCGCAGAGTTGCCGCCGCCGATGGTGGTCGTCACCTTGCCACCGAAGAGCGGGCCGTCACAGACCGTGCAGTAGGTGACTCCCTTACCGCGGAATTCCTTTTCTCCAGGGACGTTCAGTTCGCGGGGATGCACGCCGGTAGTCACGATCACCGCTTTGGCTTCGTACGACACGGGTTTGCCATCCACTCTCTTTCCGCTCACGGTAAATCGATTGCCATTCTTTTCAATTTTTTCTATGGTGACATCCTGCACCGGTTTTACCCCGTAGCTCTCGATGTGCGCGCGAAACTGACCAGCGAGCGTGATGCCGTCGGTTTGAATCACGCCGGGCCAATTGCCGATTTCACCGGAGGTCGCCACCTCGCCACCAATATCTTTAGCGACCATGAGGAAGTTAAGTTTTCGCCTCGCAGCGTAGATGCCGGCAGAGACACCGGCGGCCGATGCGCCGACAATGATAAGATCGTACATATAAACACTGCTCAAAGCTCAGGGACCAGAGCTCAGAGATTTATGTATTATGTATCAAGAAATACCAAGAAGGTGTTTGAGTGCCGGGAGATCATAGCCCACCACGAAGTGATTGTCGATCTCAAAGATGGGAACAATGATGCGCCCGCACTCTTTCAGGATACGTTCATGACTAGCTTGATCTTTGGTAAGATCAATTTCACTAAAGGCGACTTCGTGCGCAGCAAAAAATTCCCGTGCCGCAGCGCAGTGAAAACAGGTGGGGGTGGTGTACATGATGACCTTTATTGTCATAGAGCCTACCTTGCCAAAAAGGTAAATGCGTGGTATAAATAATATTTCCAGGATGCTATCCAAGTATACTAAGAAACAATAGGATTGTCGCAGTGAATTACTGCACACCTCAGTTATCCCGCTTGGAGAGCTCCTTAAAGAGAGTGTCGAGTTGCTCCCAAAGTCTTCTTAGCATGATACGGTTCACACGGTAGCGCACGAAACGGCCTTGTCTATGGCTCACCACCCAATGGAAGCGCTTAAGCTGCGAAAGATGATGCGAGACGAGATTCTGCCTCATGGCACAATGAGCGGCCAGCTCAGAGACGGTATAGGCGCGTCGGGTAAGTACGGTAAGAAGGGTAAAGCGAGGCGTGACACTCAAATGGTGAAGCTCCCTGATCACCGGTTGCCAGAAGGAAGACGTAAGACGCATGAGAGATAGATATATATCAATGTAGATTGATATGTAATGAGCATTCGTTTACGTTCTCGTCTCCTCACGGAATCACTTTCTAATCGACATCCTCTCTTCTACTATATCGCGTTTATAAACTCTCAGCCACTCCCCTCTCGGAAAGGTGAGTGGAAATGTGGAAAAATATGATTCGTGTGATCGACCATAGCAAAGAACTTCTCAACGCGCCTTCCTATGTTGGCGCGTTTAGAGCCCTTTGCGAGCGCCTCCATGCCACGCTCCCCTCTTCAGCACTGGGGAGCATTCGTATAGAAGATGTATCGTCGAAAGGACTTACCACGGTTTTCCCCGAAGACGTACAAAGATCCATCTGTGTTCTCCAAAAGGAGGGGTTCTATGAGAAGCTACCCCTCATCATAGAGAAGGTTACCACGCTTCTCGGGCGCGATCTTCCGGTCACTATCTACCTTACCGCGACGTGTGGACTTCTTGATGGCATAACCACCTACGACCATGAGATGCACCGTTTTGCGATTGTGATCGGCGTCGATTATCCCCATGACTTTCCCGAATATCACTCGGTGCTCCTCGCCCATGAACTCGGGCACGTAGCACGCGACACGTCACTGCCCGGCTATTTCGATTCGATCAAAGGCAAAACGCACGACACGATTATCGCCGCCATGCCATTTGCCGAGCAGATGGTCGGTGAAGGGATTGCTACCTATTTCTCAGAGATGGTGCTCCCCCATCTCGCGCCGCGTCACTACCTCTACTTTACCGCCGACCAACTTCAGTGGCTTACCGCGCACCATTCAGAAGTCATGCAAAGATTACTTGATCCTGCGCTTCTCGCTACAACCGAGGTCTTCTTCTATGAGGAACACTGCTTTTCTCCCGGCTCCCCCGATCGACCAGAATACTATCTCGGCTATCTTATCGCCAAAGCGTTTGGCGCGCATCTTCCGCTCGCCACACTCCTTGCAACCAGTGCTCAAACGGTCATCGCTCAAGCCAAGACGATTGCACCGCCGATAGAGTAACCTTCCCCTCGGACGGTAATAAAATATAACTCTCCAACGAGAGTTATATTTTATTGCAACATGACAAAGACTACATCTTGACTGGCGCTGACATGGAATCGAATGTCTCCTTGTTAATAAACTTCGTCATCTTGACCATGCTTCCTTCCACTTCCATCTCGGCTTGCGCCGCGTAACGTACGCGGACCTGCCCATCGCGACCCTTTACATCATAGGTACGCTTGGTGATCTTGTCATCGGGAACCTCGACTGGCTTTTTATGCTTGACATCGTAAAATTGCATAGCTCTCACCCCTTTCTTGACTGGATATGTATTCCATGTTTAAAGAGTAGTTTCTCTCTTAAGTCTTGCATGGATAGACGCCCCAGTCAATTTCGTTGGCACCCAACAATGTTTCGACACATTCGGCAAGTCGCGCCCGATCAATAACACTGCCTTTAAAGATAATCGAGAATGCGATCGTAATTGATGAATCCGAAGAGCCGATACGCGTACGAAAGCCAGAGCGCAAAACGATCCGTAACCAAGAGCACTCCCAAAAAGATCAAAAAGATTCCACCGATAATCGAAGTCCAGTGAAGAATCTTGCTCATCTTCTGGATATAGTGAGTCGCATGCCCAATGCCAAGGGCGATCAAAAGAAACGGAATGGCAAGTCCAGCCGAGAAGACGGCAAGGAGGAGAGCTCCCTGCCCCACCGTAGTCGAAGCCGAGGCTAGGAGAAGAATGGAGCCAAGCACTGGTCCCACGCATGGCGTCCAACCGAAGGCAAATGCCGAACCAAAGATGAGAGAACTTACGGGATTTCCCGGCTTCAAGGCCTTCCCAAAACGAAACTGATGTTCGCTATTAAGGAAGGAAAGAAAAGGCAGACGACTGAACACATTGAGCATATAAAGCCCAAAGAGAATCACAAAAATCCCACCGATGCGACCAAGCCATACCCGGTACTGAATAAGAGCTGCTCCGCCAAGACCAAAGAGCGTACCAAGCACAATAAAGACCAGACTAAATCCGATCACGTAGAAAAGCCCATTTAGGAATACTTTGCCGCGAATGCGTTGCACTTTTCCCGGGTCACTAAGATCCTTCACCGAGGCGCCACTGATAAATCCAAGATAGCCGGGCACGAGCGGTAGCGTGCAAGGAGCAAGAAAGGTGAGGATACCGGCGAAGAAGGAAGGAATGACGAGTGCGGCGAGCGTGAGTTCGGGCATAGCACAATAAAAAGTCAAAATTCAAAATGAAAAAGGCAAAATTACGAAGCTGCTAAGAGCGTTTCGATCTTGGTACGCATCTCATCTACGGTTAAAGGTCCACGTTTGTGCTCGCGGATGTTGCCGTCGCCATCGACAAAAATCGTCTCCGGCATGGAGAAACCGCCGATCGAACGATAGAATGAATCGTTGGGGTCAAGAAGGAAGAGAAGGTCATCGGTCACCTTCAAATTGTCAGAGTACTGTTGCGCCACCGAGAGCGGCTCGGCGCGATTCACCGCAATAATTCTTACCCGATCGCCAAACTCTTTTTGCACCTCGGCAAAATCGGGAAGCTCATCCACACAAAAGGGACACCACGATGCCCACGAATTGATCACGAGCGGCATGCCAACCAATTCTGCAAGGCTCGTCGTTCCGCCAGAATAATCTTTAAAAGATAAATCTGGTACCTCCTTTAAAGACACGGCAGTCTTTTCGCGTTCTCCCGATTCAGTGGTTGGCGATGGAGGGACCTGCTGAGATGATCTCCCCACACCGAATACTAGCGCGATGAGGATTCCGACAATAATGAGTGAGGAAAGTATGATCGTTTTTTTCATCGTGAGTGGGGTGAGAGGCTAATATTCTCAGGGCCTCGACTGCGATACCGCAAAATAAAGTCGCGAATTCTTTGTGTATCAATTTTCCCCTCTTCCAGATTAAATGCGTCGAGTCTTCCCCATGCCGCGAGGGCGATGTCAGCGTCGTTCTTTGATCGAGGGGTAACGATCACATTGCCACCGGCAAATTTCCGAATGGCCCCCACCACCTCTTGGGAAAGACTAGGCCGATACGCAATCCAGACATGCCCGTGCTCCAGATTGTGAACAAGCTGTTCATCGGGTAACTCTTTGTCGTAAAAACCCGCGTTGGCCGGCTGTGGGTAATGGGGACCGGAAGTAGGAGGATTGGAATTGTAGCCTTCAAATACCGTACCATTCTGAATATGCTCTCTTCCCAAAATTGGTATCGCCCGACTATGATCGGAACCTTTAGGGTTAGACTTCGTAACGAGGAGCCACCCTCCACCGATGAACACCGAGAGCCCGACGAACCAGAGGGTTGCCACTCTTAGCACTTTTTGAGAACGCAACGCCTTCGCCTCTCGTCCTCGGGCAGCCGCCTTCTGGGCACGCCTCTCGGCTTTGGTGAGGGTCTGGTCGGCATTCGAAGGTAATCCGGATGTAGGAAGTGCTGTTGGCGGTGGTGCTATCTTTTCCTGCGGCATAGCAAAGTAGATTAATGGTTACGCGCAGTCCGTAACGCCCTCGCCCACCATATAAGCTGATCGAGAAACTTCTTCGCGCTCTCTTTGTGCGCGTCGAACGCGCCTGGTTTCAACTTCCCTCCTTCATCAAGCAGTGTCCAGAATGACGGGATATGAACGGCATTTCTCACTGGCACCATTTGTAGTTCAATGGCAACCTGCCGAAGCTGTTCAACCGACCGCACTCCGCTCACGGTCCCATAGCTCACAAATCCGATCGGTTTATTGTTCCATTCACTATACGCGTAATCAAGCGCATTTTTAAGCACCGCGGGATAGCCATGGTTGTATTCCGGCGCAACCACGATATAGGCATCTCCTTCCGCGACTTTCGCGGCCCACGTTTTCGCAACTTCGTTTGAATAATTGCCCTTGAGCATAGAGGGCGGCATAGGTTCGTTGAAAAACGGAAGCGGATAGTCTCTAAGGTCGATCAATTCCACTACCGCGTCAGGAAGCTTTCTCGCCTCTTCATAGATCCAGCGCGCGGGATGCTCACTGAATCGATTTTGTCGGGTGCTCCCGATTATAACTTTGACGTTGATCTTTGACGAAATTTCCATAGTTTTTCTTATAAAATGATTAAGTGTCACTTAAATAATTCGGTATCAGGATGCGCCGCGACCCACGAAAACCAGAAGCTGCCAAAAGGATTAATTCTCTCAAGCGCATCCCCTTTCTTCTCGAATAGGCGAACCACGTCAAGCTCTTTTTCGTACTGCGCTACGATAATTTTACCAGCAAAGCTATCTTCTATGGTACCTTTCGCTTTAATCGCCGGCGGGAAGTACGCCTTGGCCTTGCCGTCGATCACGACACCGAGAATAAACTCCTTATCACTCAAGCGATCATCCTTCTTGCCGACCGGAAAAAACGTACCCGGCGTTGTGTAGTAATCGCCGTAAGGGTCCTGCCCGTAAAAACGGAGTGCGCCGGTATCGCGCGAGAGCACCTCACCATCCGGGTGGAGCCGTTTCCACTCACCAAACCGAGTCTGATCAGAGGATAGCACGGTAAGGGTCGCTCCTGTCTCCTCTCCTACAATCGCCTCTCCGAGAATCTGCGACCAGAGCGAATCGGTCTTGCGATCATACATCACGAGATTGGAATTCCAAAGCTTCCCCGAAGTGCCAAACTCTACCCGTTCGCCGGAAACGACAGGATCAAAAACGATGCCAGAAAGACAGAGCGGACAATAGGTAACGAGTACTCGTTGTCCATTGATCGTCTCATTCACAATCTCATGCCACACTAAAATTTGGAAAGGATAGAAACGCGCCACACCATCCCTCTCAAAAGCGAGTCCTGGCTCTTCGTCGGAAAGCCACGCGCTAGCGTCCGCGACGGACACAAACTTTGGATTGTCGATCGGAGGGATGCCGTCCTTGGGAGGTCCGCCGCCCACAATCTCATTCAAGGGCACACTGTGTTTTGTTCCATTGGTTACCGAAATCTTTGTCATGACGGTCTCGCCATTCTGCTTAATGATCGCATTCTCTTCTTGAATTGGTGCGATGGCGGGCAACGAGCGACTCCTCCCAATAACGACGAGCGCCGCCGCAACGAAGATGAAGACAGTTATCAGAATAATCCTGACTGCGATAGGAACGTTCATAGTTGTATGCCATGAGCATAGCAAAATGTGGGAATATGAGACTGTAATCGAGATTACTTCTGTTAAACATAAAAATATAGTCGCGCAAGCGACTATATTTCTACTAGACTACTACGCCAACTTCAATTCACGAGGGGATCGATGACAGTCTTAAGATTCTCATACGGCTGGGCGCCGGAGAATGGCGTCGCTTTTCCCTCCGCGTCAACAATGACCGAGAAGGGTGTTCCGGTTCCCCCTATCCGGATCGCTTCATCCGCGTCATTCTGAATTCGCTCCTGATACTTCCCGCTCTCAAGGCAGGCCTCAAACGAAGCAACATCGAGTCCCACCTCTTGGGCAATCACGGGAAGTTGCTCTAAGTCAAGCCCATTATTGGCGGGAGTAATTTCAAAAACCCGATCTATGTATTCCCAGAACTTACCCTGCTCGGCGGCACATTCGCTGGCTTCGGCCTCTTTGGTTGCTTTGGGGTGGCGTGAGGTGATCGGCCAATGGCGATAGACCCAACGCACTTTTCCATCATACTCAGCGACGAGTTGCTGCATGGTGGGATGGAACTGCTTACAGAAGGGACACTCCAAATCAGAGTATTCAATGACGGTTACTTTGGCATTCGGATCGCCGCGGATGTGGTCGCCTGCGGCAACCGGACGGAAGTCCTCCAGCGTAGTGCGCCGTTCGTCGGGAGACCCAGTAGTGTCACCCGAGGAGTCTCCCTTGAAAATTACCGCCGCGGCAATCAACCCGACAGCAAGAATGACCGCGGCAATGACGATATTGCTATTTACTGACTGGGTAGGCCTTGATGAAGGCGTCCCCTGTTCCCCCTGCGATACGGAAGTTGAAACTTCATCCATAGAACAAAATAATGGTAAGACTTATCACACCATACCACACTGACCATGTTTGAGAAAGTAACCCTGTGAACCATCACATTGAGGACTCGTGACGAGCCTTTCGTTTAACACGTGCAATTCGTCTCCGCCTCACTGCAACCTGCGCATTTGCGCACGCAGTGATCGCCGCCGCATTTATGATTCTCGTCGTGTGCTTGAGATTCTTCGCCACACATGTCGCACTTATAGCCACTCGTGGCACCGCCACAGGTGGTACAGGTTGTCTTCATCTCTTCTGGCATACAACTCACCTCCTCTCGACGTAGTAACTTAACGAAGTGCTCCTTCGAGTCTTAATAAATCGATCTTCCTGCGCCGCCCGCGATTATAGCCGCCGGGCTTGCCATCGGAACGGATCACACGATGGCAAGGAATGGCTGAATCGTGGTTCGTCTTCATGATATTCCCTACCGCTCGATACGCGTGCGGGCTTCCCGCCAGCATCGCGACTTCCTTATAGGTGAGTGCCTTCCCTCGAGGAATATTGGAAACTACTTTTAACACTCGCTCTTTAAAACGTTCTTTCATATATTCTCTTATTCGCGCGCCTGCCCGCCTCTTCCGCCAAAGGCGGATCTGCCTTTGGCATGAGGAGGGAATTAGTGGTATATGCTTATGGTGCCATGGTGAGAATTGTTTCGGCAACGGCGGGGAGTGAAAGACAACTCTTTTGAGTATCAAAAGCACCCGAGAAATGTTTCATGCCATGTTTCACGATCAGTTTCGCATGTAACTTTGCTTTTAGGATATCGCCATACCTTAGAGGAACATACGGATCGTCGTCGGAATGAATCAAGGTGAAGGCGTAGGCTTTTGTGCGGATCGCCTCGAAATCGAGCGGACGCTCAAAGAAATTACTTAATTCTTTGAAACCAAGATCGTCCGAAAAACCCGCGACGAATACCGCACCAGCTATCGTTTGACCTGCCAACAGTGTTTCGAGGTATCTCATAATCGTAACCGTACCGATGCTATGACCAATGAGGTAGAGATTCTCGCTTGGTGCACCGACTACCTGTTGTAGGATCGGCAACCATAGGGAAAGTTTAGGATTTTCAGTATCAGGCATCGTCGGAACCGTCACGTCAAATCCTTGAGCCTCCAGCTCCTTTTTGGTGTGCGGATACCAACAGTATTCCGGGTACCCTCCCCAACAATGGACAATGATTGCTCGCTTCATAGGGGTCACTTAGGTGAGTCAACTCTATAGATTACCCCGGCTTTGTCATCCGAGATGTAGAGAGCACCTTCATGGAAGATGAGATCAACCGGCCGACCAAGGACTTCGTTATTTTCCCGAAGCCACCCAGTTATGAAATCCTCCTCGCCAAGAAAGTTTCCTTCTCTATCGAGTTTCATCCGCACCACCTTATACCCCGTCGGGACACTTCTATTCCATGACCCGTGATACGCGACCAGAAGATCATCGCGATACTCTTCTGGCCACGAGTCGGGAATAAAAGCTAAGCCGAGTGGCGCAGAATGCGCCTGAACATCAATGGCACTTGGAATCTCAAATGGTTCCATGCAGGGATTACGAATGTAGGTATTCTTGTCAAACGCCGTATCATGAATGTTCTTCCCATAACAATTAGGCCAACCATAATTCGATCCTTCTCGTATAATATTGATCTCGTCAGGAGGAATATCATCGCCAAGTAAATCCCGTCCGTTCTCGGTTGCCCACAGTTCATCTGTAATGGGATGCCAAGCGAAAAAGACGGCGTTTCTTAATCCCCGCGCAAACTCCCTAAAATCGCTCCCGTCAGGATTCATAGAGAAGATCTTAGCGCGTCGTTCATCACCTTCGTTACACACATTACACGAGGATCCGATCGAGACGTAGAGCCGGTCGTCCGGCCCAAAACCAAGGGTACGCGTAAAGTGTCCTCCGCCAGAAGGAAGATCGGCGATCTTCACAGGAGCGGCGTCAGAATAGACTGGTATTTTGGAGATTCTATCTTCCTCGGCAAAATAGAGCGTAAACGGTTCAAACGGATCAAAGTCAAGCCCGTGAGGATTATTGAGATTTCGTAAAACCGGATTTTGCCTAATCACTTTCCCATCTTCGATTTCAAGTAAGCTTATAATTCCCTTTTTGGTTTGACTCACCCAAAGATTCCCTCGAGCATCGAATGCAAGGACTCGTGCGTTGGAAAGATCCTTAGCGAATGTAGCGATAGAGAATCCCAAAGGCAGTGATAACGGAAGGCCGGTGGTATTGGGTTCGACTGGCGCTTCGGTGGGTGATGACGTATTCACAGGAGAAACAGAGGAAGTAATGGTAGGTTCAACCTTCGGGGGCGTCTTTACCCCGTTACCAGAAAGCCACGGCCATAAGGCCGTGGTAACGGGGTTTACGTAAAAAAGAGAAGCCCAAATAAGGGCTGCGACTATCACTCCTCCGCCTAGGATAAAGAGTAAAGATTTCTTCATACCCTATTTTTGGCTGCCGTCGTCATTCGTTCGATTAAAAAGGCGCACGAGGTATGCCGTGACAATGACGAGCACGACCGTCATGACCAAAGCATAGAGAAACTTAATTGGGATACTATCTTTTTGCAGTGGCACGAGGTGATCAATGAGTGCTCTGATTGCTTCGTTCCACGCAAGTCCCGCAACGAGCCCGAAGGCACCTACCACATAGGAAAGGGTGCGTTCCCACATCTCTTTCTGAAAGCGCTTTCCTTCCTCTCGCAGTTTAGAAAGTCTCTCTGGTAGTGGGGACATAGACGTTATGGATTACTTTTTCTTCAAAAGTACGGTAAGATCCGCGAGCACTTCTTCGGCGTGCATCTCGGGTTTTACGTTCTCATAGATCTTGACGATGGCGCCTTCTGGATTGATGAGAAGAGAAGTGCGTTTCGTCCCCCTATATTCTCTCCCCATAAACTTCTTAGCGCCCCATACTCCATAGCGTTTCACGACCGTCTTTTCCCGATCAGCCAAAAGAAGAAAAGGGAGCTGGTATTTTGTGGCAAATCTCTCGTGACTCTGTACCGAATCGACACTCACCCCTAAGACAGTGATCCCTCGCTTCTGAAATTGAGGAAAGCGATCGCGGATGGCACACGCCTCCTTTGTGCATCCCGGCGTAGCGTCTTTAGGATAGAAATAGAGAAGAACCCACCTACCTTTATAATCGGAAAGTGAGTGCTCTTTCCCTTCCTGATCAGGAAGGGAAAACTCTAAAGCCTTGTCACCTACTTTAGGGAGAGCCATGGTAGAAAAATTCGCGTCGATTAGTGTTCTTATTCGCGTAGTTTCGCGTATCCCAGTCAGGGTTGTAAAATATCTTCGGTACGACCGTTGATCGAGATGATAACGCTTTTCACCGTGGAAAATTGCTTGAGCGTATTCTCGATCTGTGAACGAATCGCGGCGACACGACACGACCCGCCAACCTGAAACTCTAGCGCGTCATCAAGGTCAACCTTGGCCACCCCGTTTTCGATGGTGATTGATTGTAAGTTCACACCGCTATTGATGTTCGAGATGTAGCCAGTCTTGGCATCGGTGACCGTGGTGCCTTTAAGAAGTTCCTCGAGAGCCGCCCTTGCCACCGCCTCGGTCTTGGGGATCCGCCGCGCCACCGCATGGATTGCGTTACATTCATTCTCGAGCGAATCACCCTCACGGCTAAAATAGACGTTGACCATATCGCTGGCTATGTCAGCGAATTTGACCGGAACGATTACTTTATCGATCTCCGATCCGTCCTGCGCCGAATACTGGAATGCTTCGAGTGTGCCGGTGGTGCCTTGCGGTGCGGGATAGTTGATGCTTACCGAAAATGGTCCAAACTGTCCAATGTCAGGACTATTGGCCATTGCTACCACCTCGACTAATTCGGTTCCATCTTGATCCTTAAGTCGGATGGAGAAGGTATTCTCAAAGACGCGCGCTTGGCCAGTGACGACAAGCGGAAGCCCCACCTGCTGACTAGGGGTAGGGGAAAAGACTTGGATATTCGTTTGCGAAGTAGCAGTGGCGGTAGGAGTCGGCACATTAGTCGACGCCGGACCCTGCGAAGGCGCCTTTGTAACCACAGTATAGATACCGAACGCGACTAAAAAAAGAATGACGATAACGAGAAGGAGATTGGCAGCCTTCATAAATTGGTGAGAAATAGAATTAACGAGTTACTTTTTCAAAGTGATTTGGTCGCCTTCGATTTCTGCTTTCACCGGATCGAGCCCTCTCACTGCTGGACCTTGAAGGAGCGAACCATCGGCTTTAAAGCGCGACCCATGGCATGGACAATCCCAGGTCTTCTCGGAATCATTCCACTCTACGTCACAGGCAGCGTGCGGGCAGACCGTGGAAAGTGTTTTGATTTTTCCTTGAGGATTCACTACTCCGATGCTGGCGCCGTCCACCTCAATGACCACGCCTTGATGTTCGGAAAGTTTTGGAAGTTTGGCCATAAAAATGTTTTACAATGCTC
>JACQLU010000030.1 GCA_016203935.1 Parcubacteria group bacterium
TTAGACATTAGAAATTTAAATTAATTATTGTATGCCAAAAATCATCGGCATCGATCTCGGCACCACCCTTTCTGAAATGGCGGTGATGGAAGGGGGGAAACCCACCATTATCCCTAATCGCGAAGGCAGCCGCCTTACCCCGTCGGTCGTCGCCATTACCAAAAACGGCGAACGGGTCGTAGGGCAAATCGCGAGACGCCAAGCGATTACCAACCCTAAAAACACGCTCTTTTCCGTGAAGCGCCTCATCGGGCGTCGCTTCGACGATCCGCAAGTAGAGCGCGATAGAAAGTGGCTTCCCTATGATATCCGTAAGAGCGAAAAAGGCGAGGGGGTCGAAGTCAAGATGGGCGACCGCTGGTATGCGCCGCAGGAGATCTCCGCCATGGTGCTCGCGAAACTCAAGGCCGACGCCGAAGAGTATCTGGGCGATAAGGTCGAAGAAGCGATCATCACCGTACCGGCATATTTTGACGATTCCCAACGCCAGGCGACCAAAGACGCGGGACAAATTGCCGGGCTTAAGGTCCGAAGGGTCTTAAATGAGCCAACCGCGGCGGCGCTCGCCTATGGTCTCGATAAGAATAAGAACGAGCGGATCCTCATCTACGATTTGGGCGGGGGAACCTTTGACGTCTCGATTCTCGAAGTGGGGGATAATACTATTGAGGTCAAAGCCACTAATGGCGATACCCATCTTGGCGGAGACGATTTCGACCAGCGGATCATCAATTGGATCACTGCTGAGTTTAAGAAAGAGACCGGCATCGACCTTGGGAAAGATCAGCTCGCCCTTCAGCGGCTTAAGGAAGCGGCCGAGAAGGCGAAGCACGAGCTCTCGACCACCCTCGAGACCGAAATCAACCAGCCCTTTATCACCACCGACGCCGAGGGACCCAAGCATCTCCTTCTTAAGCTTACCCGTGTCCAACTTGAGAATCTCGTAGGCGATCTTATCGATCGCACCTTTGAGCCAGTAACAATTGCTCTTACCGATGCGAAGCTTACTCCCAAGGATATCGATCAGGTGGTGTTAGTGGGAGGGCAGACGCGCATGCCGGCGATCCAGGCGAGGGTCGAGGATTACTTTGGAAAGAAAGCCAACAAAACGATCAATCCGGATGAGGTGGTTGCGGTCGGCGCCGCGGTGGAAGCAGGAGTCCTTACCGGCGAGGTGAAAGATATTTTGCTCCTCGATGTCACGCCGCTTTCGCTATCGATTGAAACCTTAGGCGGTGTCGCCACTAAAATGATCGAAAAGAATACTACCATTCCTACTTCGCGCACCCAGGTCTTCTCCACCGCCGCCGATAGTCAGACTTCAGTCGAGATCAAAATCTATCAGGGTGAACGTGAGTTTGCGGCCGACAACAAGCTTTTGGGTACGTTTGTGCTCGACGGCATCCCGCCCGCGCCCCGCGGCCTTCCGCAGATTGAGGTAACGTACGATATCGACGCCAACGGTATTCTCAATGTATCGGCCAAAGATAAGGCGACCGGTAAGGAGCAGAAGATTACCATCAAAGCGTCGGCCGGATTATCAAAAGAAGAGATCGCGCGTATGGAGAAAGAGGCCGCAAGCCATGCCGCCGAGGATCACAAGCGCAAAGAACGGGTAGAGGCGGCGAACACCGCGGATACGCTCATCTATACTGCCGAGAAGACGCTCAAGGAAGCGGGTGATAAAGTAGCGGCTGATGCCAAAAAGACAGTCGAAAACAAGATCGAGGAGCTTAAGAAGATCAAAAATGAAGGAACTACCGAGGAGATCAAACTCGCCATGGATGCGCTCTCTGCCGAACTACAGAAGGTGGGCGCAGAACTCTATCGGGCGGCCCAGCAAAAGCCCGGCGCGAATCCTGATGATACGAAGCCCAAGGATGAAGGACCGGTGAAGGAAGGCGAGGTCGAAAAATAACCCATTCACCCCGTTAGATGCTCTATTCGAAGTTACCTTGAGGGAGTTACCGTCGATTGATGAAACAATCAGACCATCGCCTTCTTGCCGAAGCATCTAACGGGGCAGGCACTAACTACCACCAATATTTACACTAATATCCACTAAGTAATGTCTTTTCGACTGCCGCCTGCATGGATCCCGCATACGATGGCGACCATTCTTCTTTCGGGAAGCGGAGCCCTTTTTTGGTGGCTTCTTACGAATACCCTACGCGGCGGAGGATTAAGCATCGAAGCGCTTCTCAAGCTTGCCGGTATCGCCTTGTTCCTTCTTGTGGGCACGGTACTTACAGTCGTGGGGAGCCGCAACCGCCTGTGGCTTGGAGTGACCGCAGGTCTTATACTGACGAGTTCGCTCTTCTTTAGTCCCGAGCGCGAGTGGCTTCTTCCTTTCATCGTGTTGGGTATTGGTGCAATACTGATAGGTGCTCGCCACGCGTGGAGGGAAAGTGAGGAGAGGATTCGCTTCTCTCCCGAGCGCACGGCGCGCGCACTGGCGCCGTTCGTTGGATTTACCCTTGCCGTGATGATCGGAGTAACCGCCTTTCTCTTTACCAAACCCAACGCTACGGTGACCATTTCGAGAGCGCTTGTGCGTTCGTCACTTGATCTCGTAATGCCGCGGGTGGTAAGCCAGTATCGTTCTGATATGACCGTAGCAGAACTACTTAACGAGATCGTGAGCATGCAAGACGTAGCACAGAGTGAGGAGTTTCTTAGCCTTCCTCGTACCGAGCAAGAAAGATTGGTTACCGAAGCAGCCGAGGAGATGCGGCTTGGGTTTGAAAAGAGCCTCGGTCGACCGATTCCGGCGCGCGGTGTAGTCTCGGACGCAGCCGCCGAGATTCTCAATGAGCAGCTTAAGCGGCTTACCGCTCCCTATCAGGTTCTCTTTCCGTACGTGAATGGACTCACCGCCTATGTGGTGGCGCGGACTCTTTTTGTGCCCGTGGCATGGCTTGCGCTGCCGCTTACCGCGGCGCTCGTAAGTCTCCTTCGTGCGCTCGGCGTGCTTAAGACCAGTATAAAACAAGTGGAGAAGACGGTCGTCACATTTTGACTAAGTGTAAAATGCAAAGTTCAAAAATCAAAATTAAAGAATTTGCCTACGGCAATGATTTTGAATTTTGACTTTTGTCCGCCAAAAGGCGGATCTGCCTTAGGCATGACATTTTGAACTAATTCTGTGGCCCAAGACTACTATCACATCTTAGGAGTATCGAAAGGCGCTTCGCCGGATGAGATCAAGCGGGCGTATCGCAAGCTTGCCCATGAGTATCATCCGGATAAAGCGGGCGGCAATGAAGCTAAGTTTAAAGAGATAAACGAAGCGTATCAGATACTCTCTGATTCCACCAAGCGCACCCAGTACGATCAGTTTGGGAGCACCTTTGCTACCAATGGCGGTGCCGCGGCGGGGCAGGGTTTTGGCGGTTTTCCATTTTCCGCCCAAGGCGGATCCCCGCCTACCGGCGAGGCAGGCGCCTTCGGCGAAGGATTCAATTTTGGCAACTTCGACGATCTCTCCGATATTTTCTCGACTTTCTTTGGAGGGCAGCGCACCGGTGGAAGGAGAGCTCGCCGCAGGACCGTGCCCGAGATTACGCTTGATCTTAATTTAGAAGAGGCAGCGTTCGGCGGAGAGAAAGCGATTACCCTTGAGCATGATGTTGTCTGTACAAGGTGCAAGGGGACCGGCGCCGAGCCGGGAGCCAAGAAAATTCGCTGCGCAACCTGTCAGGGAAAGGGAGAAGTGCGGCGTACGGAGTCCACTCCGTTTGGGTCCTTTTCAAGTGTGAGCGAGTGCCCTACTTGTCATGGTGAGGGATCACGCCCGGAGAAAGTATGTAGTACGTGTCAAGGGAGGGGAGAGACGCGGAGCCGAAAGACGATCACGATAAACATCCCTCCCGGCATTGACAATGGTCAAACTATCAAGGTGAGCGGCCGAGATGGCAGGGACGAGCTTTACGTGACGATCCGCGTCCGTTCTCATCCCAAGTTTCGCCGCGACGAGAGTAATCTTTATACCGAGGAGGCGGTGAGTCTTGCCGATGCCGTATTGGGAAGCAGTCTTACCATCTCGACGCTTAAGGGAAGTGTGAAACTAAAAATTCCCCCCGGCACACAACCCGAAACCACCTTCCGTATCCGCGGCGAGGGGGTGCCTATGCTCCATCACGAGAGCGTCCGCGGCGATCTCTTGGTAAAGGTCCACGTGGCGATACCGGAGAGATTAACCCCCGAACAGCGCAACCTCTTTGCAAAGTTAGGTAAGATGTAGAGACCGGTGGTACAATAGACGGAAGAGATACTTATAGATATATAGATATTTGTTCCGACCGCGGTCGGAACGATATTCGTCGTGGTACACAATGAATATCTACGAGTATCGGTCGCGCGAGAGCGACCAAGTATCTATAAATATCAGCATCGAATATATGCCTTTCGACATCTCGACGAGTTCCCTCTCTGCTAGTGACCTTCTCATCTTTGTTCTCTTTATTGTAGCCGTTCTTCTCTATGGTTTAAGTCTTGGGCGCAAGCGCATGACCATCATGCTCGTTGCGCTCTATATGGCGCTCGCGATCGTACAGGGACTTTCGTTTTTGCCCGATTCTTTCCTACGCGATCGCATTCCTGATGAGAGGGTTTTTGCAGTGTACGGAGGCATCTTTATTGGTGCGGCACTCATATTATACGTGCTTTTATCGCGTTCGGTGGTGCGGCGGATTTCGCGCGATGGATCGAGTGGAGTGCTCGTTACGATCCTCATGAGTCTTCTCCATATAGGCTTTATCACCTCGGTGCTTCTTTCCTTGGCAACCGACGAATTTCTTGCTACCCTATCACCGTTTACTGAAAAGATCTTTGTTGAGGGGGTAGCGCGGTTCCTCTGGCTCATCGCTCCCATTGTTTCGCTCGTCTTTTTAGGTGGACGGAGGCAGAGAGAAGAACCTTAATTAGACATTAGAAATTGGTCATTAGATATTCCAAATGTATGCGCCCATAGCTTCCGCCACAGGCGGATCAGCCTCGGGCTGACAATGGCAGAGCAGGGTCGCCTGAGGCGACCAAGGTTGCAGGCCCGCCCAGCACCTTTCTTTGCGCCCATAGCTCAATGGTAGAGCAGGGGCCTTTTAAGCCCAAGGTTGTAGGTTCGAGCCCTACTGGGCGCAATGTTTTGGATACATCATCTAAGGTTCAGGGTTCGCCCCGAGATAAACTCAGGGCGCTACGGGTTCATCCCGGGCGAGCCCTACTGGGCGCAAAAGGATATTTAGGCATATAGCGTTTAGACATTAGAAATTAGTCATTAGGCATTTTTGTTTTCCTTTTTATGTCCCCACTCTTTTGGTGGATCTTCGGCATCATCGCTTTCCTTATCCTCGCTGGACTTAGGGTTATAGACCAATACGAGCGGGGAGTGATTTTAACCCTCGGGAAATATGCCGGTACTCGCGGCCCCGGACTCACGTGGATCCTTATAGTATTCCAGCGGATGGTAAAGGTTGATTTGCGAATTGCGACCACCGACATTCCCCAGCAAGAGGTCATCACGCGCGACAATGTCACCGTCGGTATTAACGCGGTGGTCTATTTTAGAGTTGAAAGCGCTGAAAAAGCGATCTTGGAAGTGCAGGATTTTCGGCAGGCGGTTGCTTTGTACGCGCAGGCGGCCTTACGGGATGTGATTGGCGGAGTGGAACTTGATTCTTTGCTTTCCGAACGGGATAAGATTGCTGATGAAATAAAGAAGATCGTGGATGCGGCTACCGATCCATGGGGCGTTGATGTAGGAACGATCAAGCTTCAGGATATCGAACTTCCCCAAGACATGAAGCGGGTGATGGCGAAGCAAGCGGAAGCCGAGCGGGAACGGCGTGCGATTATTATTCAGGCGGCAGGGGAATATAGTGCGGCCGAAAAGTTATCCCAAGCAGCGCAGGTTTTAAGCTCGGTACCGAGTGGAATTTCCTTACGAACACTCCAGACCATTGAAAAGATTAACCCCGATCCTTCAAAGACGGTCATCTTTGCGCTTCCTATCGAGTTTTTGGAAGGCATAAAATCCCTTGCCAGCTTTCTTAAGAGTAAGACGAAAGAGTAGAACCAATCTCAAAAATATCCTCTCTGTCATCCCAGACCGCGCCTGCCCGCCTCTGGAGGGATCTGGGATCCAGAAATAAGGTAGTTTTTAGAGAATAAATGTTTTCCCCATCATTGAGGAAAAGTAGCATAGGAAGCTGCCGCTTCCTCATATCTGCATGTGGATAACATGTGGGAATCACTTTAGTGATGACGCAAAAATAGCAAATAAATCGATCAAGAGAATTACAAAAGTGGCATATAATAGCGAAAAAACCGCATAAGAAAGCGGATTTTTTGTTATACACAAAAAGACTATTGACAGCTTTTTACCCGCCTGCTAGGATTGCAACATCGGAGGGTAAAGAGAGTGGCGTTGCAATTCCAAAGCCAGGATGGCTTTCGTGAGCAGGAGGCGGTAAAACGCCATCTGCGCATGAAGCCCGCTTGACAGCGGAAAAGCAGGAGCCCCCAAAGCTCCAGTTGCGATCGGAACTCTCTGGTATAATGTTTCCGCCTTTTGGCGGAGCATAAGGGGCTGTCACTTCACGGTGCCAGCCCTTCTTCTTTTTTATCCTCCCGTCCGTAAACTCTGGCTTTTCTTTTTCTATTTCCTATCGAAGTTAATGTGGAGTAGCAATACCTCGAGCCAAAATTGGCTTATTTAAGCCATAGAATTGACATTTTAGGTTGACTTTTCGTCTAAAGTCCCTTGGCCCCTTGACAGGAATTTCAGAATAGTGTACATTGCCGGAGTCAGGCTAGGTGCGTGTGGGCCTCTCCATCCCATGACGCTGAAGGACCGGAACTTCAGCCGAGCACGACAAACCCCCGAGCCGCCGGGGTGCCATCATTGAACCGTGCAGAGAGCGGGCCGGAGTCTGCACGGAGGAGATAAGGGAGGGTAATCCTGACCGCTGGAAGAGGCCTAGCGTCGTCCGGTAGGCAGCGAAAAGGTTCCCTCCCGCTTTCACAATCAGTATAGATAGCCGGTGCTCATAAAGCCCGGCTTTATTTTTTACCAAGCCGGTTACCCTAGCTTTTTCTTTTTTTGTGAATGACCTTTTTAAAACACGGCCGCCCCTCAAAAAAGGACAGTTTTGACACTCTCACACAATAGTGTTAGTCTATGAAATCTATCCCCGGGCACGGAATGTGCTGGGATGGTAGGAGGGACGATGCAAATCTCCGTCTACCAACACAGTGCCAGTGACTTCAAAGTCGCCTGGCAAACGGAAGACGGTCGCCGCGAGGAGGTGCATACCATGTTCGACTTGGGTGGAGCAATAAGCTTTGCCCTCGGACTGAAGTGCGCCGCCCTAGGCCGTGGCGAGCCTACGCTCTTATCCTTCAATCTCAAGGATCCTCTCATGAACCGCGGGTTCTTTGAGGGGTTCCGGAGGGGATGCAAGGATCCGCGCGTTAGGCAAGATGGCTCCGGGTACACCTTCCACGAGCGCACAAGGTCTCCCGTCCCCCAGTTCTCTGGCACAACAAACGCTTCGCTGTGCCAGGTGATTCGGGAGTCGGTCCACTAAGCGCTCGTAAACGGTCACTCCACAAGACCTCAACTTTGTGGACGCGAAGGTCGCAGCGTAACCGCGACCCCTAGACGCCGATAGCAGCATCGGCGTTTTTCTTTTCCCTCCTATTTTGACAACACAGCCTCTTGTTGCTAATAATCCTTCTAAGGAGGTCAATTATGACAGAACAAAGCTACTACGAGTTTTTGAACGGAGGAGAAGCTTCGGGTGAATACTTGCGTTGCCAGACGTGTAAGGAGACATTTTTCTGGCGCGGTATAGGAGGAGCAAAAGGTCCTCGCCCAAGATTTTGTCCCTGTTGCGGACGATCCACATCGTCGGATCGCTCAGGCGGGCGACCGGTCGTGAGGAGATCAAAAGGTATATCATAAGTCATTCAGTGCTCGCCGGTTCGGGGATTTCCTCCTCGGCCGGCGTTTCATTTTCCGCGAATACCAAAGCAGGGGACTGTCCCTACTCCAGCTGCCAGATTTTGAAAAATAGTTGTTGTGTGCTACACTTCACTACAAACCCGATCCTAATGAATCCGAATGGATCCGAATGCCCCGAATAGCTAAACCCTAATTACCAAAACTCTAAATTCTAAACAATGACCAAATTACCAAAATTCAAATAATCAAAACATTTTGGATTTTGAGCATTGGAACATTGGGATTTGTTTAGGATTTGTAGCTTCATTAGGATCATTCGGATCTATTTGTAGATTAGGATCGCTTTTCTATGCGTCGCAACCGCCTCACCATCACTCTAAGAAACGACCTCCTCAAACTTCTTGACGGCACCATTGACGGTGCCGAGATCAGAAACCGTTCGCATGCGATAGAGCGCCTTCTCGGGAAGGCGCTCTATCCACGTGTGACCAAGGCGGTCGTGCTCGCGGCCGGGGAAGGCGTAAAGATGCGCCCGTTTACCTACGAGATGCCGAAGACGATGCTTCCGGTAAAAGGCCGACCGATCTTAGAGCATGCGATTGAGCTTCTCCGTTCCCACGAGCTAAGGGACATTGTGATCGTGATTGGGCGTCTCGGTGAGAAGATTCGCGCCCATTTTAGCGACGGGAAACATTTTGGCGTAACTATCACGTATGTGGAACAATCCGCGAAGCCTATCGGCACCGCGGCGGCACTCTTGGCTGCGAAACCGTACGTGGGAAGCGGTCCCGTGCTTGTGATGTATGGGGACGTGCTCGCCGATATCAACCTTGCGGAATTCATTGAGTTTCACCGTAATGAAAAAGGGGTCGCGACCATGGCGCTTACTTCGGTTGCCGATCCCTCTATTTATGGCGCGGTGGGGCTTGCCGGCACGCGTGTCTGTGAAATTACCGAAAAGCCAACGAAGAGCAATACCACGTCGCGTGTGATAAACGCCGGTATCTACGTCTTTGAACCCGAAGCGCTCGGCGCACTTTCCAAGGACGCGGTGAGCCTCGAGCGTGACCTTTTCCCCGCACTTTGCAAAGAAGGCAAGCTCATGGGGTATCCCTTCGCGGGTAAGTGGTTCGATATCGGCACTCCCGCGATCTACGAGAGGGCACTCAATGAGTGGAAGCAGAGCTCAAAACAATAATCTGGTTAGTCAAGCAAACCTTTCGATGGTCATTCTGAACAACGTGAAGAATCTCGAGATCCTTCGCTTCGCTCAGGATGACTTTTGTTTTAAGAGAGGATCTGTGTTGTGGATGACATTTGTTGTTGAGGAAGCGTGCCATGCTATAATGAAATAGTAAATTTTGAACTTTGGATTTTGGACTTTGAACTTCTTACATGTCTCACCCACTCCATGACGAAAAACTGAAAGAATTAGAGTTAAAGGCGCTTGAGGTGCGGAGGCTCCTCATCGAAATGCTGGTCGAGGCGAAGAGCGGGCACACTGCCGGCCCACTGGGGATGGCCGACATTTTTACCGCGTTCTATTTTCATATCTTAGATCACGACCCCAAAAATCCCGAGTGGCCCGAACGCGACCGCTTGATTCTCTCAAATGGTCACATTGTTCCGATCCGCTATGCCGTCATGGCCCTCGCCGGCTATTTCCCGGTGGAAGAGGCAAAGAAGACGTTAAGAAAATTCGGTTCGCGCCTACAAGGGCATCCCGAGCGGGAACGACTCCCCGGCATGGAGACTACTTCGGGGCCGCTCGGTTCCGGCTTAAGCCAAGCCGCCGGTATCGCGTACGGCGCGAAGATGGATAAACGCCGTTTCCGCGTCTATTGCCTTATGTCTGATGGCGAGCAGGATGCGGGGAATGTCTGGGAGGGAGCGATGTTTGCGGCCAAATACAAGCTTAATAACCTAACCGCCATCATCGACCGTAATAATATTCAGATTAACGGGATGACCGAAGAGGTGATGCCGCTTGAGCCTTTGGAAGATAAATACAAAGCCTTTGGCTGGCACGTGCTCCACGTAGACGGGCACAATGTGCGCCACTTCGTTGATGCGATTGAACACGCGCAGGCGGTCTATGAGAAACCAACGGTGATTATCGCGCACACCATTCCGGGAAAGGGCATCGAAGAGATCGAATTCGATTACCTCTGGCACGGCAAACCGCCGAAGCCGGAGGAAGGAAAGAAGTTTTTGGATGAATTGAGGACACTCGGCGGCAAAATCCGAAGCGAGCACGAATAAGAGGTTGCATAAGTAACTTTATCCCCATCCATGCTCAATCCCAACGCCCATCTAGTCTCCAATTGGAACGACCGTACCAAGATCGAGATGCTCCCGACGCGCGATGGGTTTGGGAAGGGTTTGGTTGCCGCGGGCGAGAAGGATCCTCGCGTCGTGGTGCTGTGCGCTGACCTTGCCGAATCCACACGCGCAATGTGGTTTAAAGAAAAATTCCCCGATCGTTATATTGAGATCGGCGTTGCCGAGCAGAACCTTGCCACCGTAGCCTCCGGACTCGCCGCGTATGGCAAGATTCCTTTTATTACTTCGTACGCCGCGTTTAGCCCCGGCCGCAACAACGAACAGATTCGCACAACCATTGCGCTTAATAATGTGCCGGTAAAGATTGGAGGGGCGCACGCGGGGATCTCGGTTGGGCCCGATGGCGCAACCCACCAGGCGCTTGAAGACGCTGGGCTCATGCGGATGCTTCCGCGCATGACCGTGCTTATTCCGTGTGATGCCGTGGAAGCAGAGAAGGCGACCGTCGCGGCCGCATCGCTTCCCGGACCCGTCTACATCCGCTTCGGTCGCGAAAAGTCAGCGGTCTTGACCACCAAGGAGACGCCCTTTCAAGTCGGCAAAGCCGAAGTCTATCGCGAGGGAAACGACGCAACCATCATTGCCGCCGGCATGCTACTTTATAACGCGCTTCTCGCCGCCGAAGAACTTGGCAAAGAAGGTCTCGATATTCGCGTCGTCAATAGTCATACCTTAAAGCCAATCGATAGCGAGACAATCGTGGCCGCCGCGAGAGAGACCGGCGCGATTGTGACCGTTGAAGAGCATCAAATCTATGGCGGACTTGGATCGGCAGTGGCCGAGGTGATCGTAGCGCATCAGCCGGTACCCATGGAATTTATTGGCGTCCGCGACCGCTTTGGCGAATCCGGAGAACCCGCGGAGCTCATCGAAGCCTTCGGCCTAGGAGTAAGTCATATCAAGGAGGCAGTGAAGAAAGTAATCGAGCGGAAATAAAATTTCTAATTACCTAATTCCTAATGTCTCATCAATGCCTAATGATCTAATGACTAAAGTTAGAAATTAGACATTGGGAATTTTTGTTTGATATGTCTCGCTCTCTCGTTCTCGGTAACGGAAAGCTTCTCATCTCATTTGACCAGCACGCGCAGGTGCGGGATTTTTACTATCCCCACGTAGGGTTTCTTAATCACGTCAATGGCGAAAGCCACAAGCTCGGGGTGTGGGTGGATGGACTCTTCTCGTGGCTCTTCTGGCCGGAGTGGGAGACCCGGATTGACTATCGCGAAGAGACGATGGTTGGTTTAACCACCGCCCGCAACCAACGGCTCAAGATTCGTCTCGTGATTGAAGATGCGGTCTATAATGAAGAACCAATTTATCTACGCAAGATCACGGTTGAGAATTTGACCGATTCGCCCCGCAACGTCCGGCTCTTCTTTGGGCAGGAATTCACCATCGGAGGCCGCCACTCCATGTCGACCGCCTATTTTGATCCCTATAACCGTTCGGTGATCCACTATCGCGGCCGCTATCTTTTTTTGATCAATGGCAGGCGGGGGAGTCAAGGCATCGATCAATATACTGTAGGTATGGCGCACTACGCCGGCTACGAAGGCTCGTGGCGCGACGCCGAGGATGGACAGCTCTCCTCAAACCCCATCGAGCATGGGTCGGTCGATTCGGTGGTGCAGTTCTCCTTCTCGCTCCCCGCGCATACCGCCGAAGCGGTTCACTACTGGATCGCGGTGGGTCGAAAAATGAGCGACGTACAGCGTCTCAATTGGTACGTCATCAACCGAACACCAGGACACCTTCTCACCACCACGCAGGACTTCTGGCGCGCGTGGCTTCATAAAGAAAATATTCATTTTCATAATCTTGCCCCCAAGGTCATCGCGCTTTTTCAAAAGTCACTTCTCATCATCCGTACCCACGTTGACCACGGCGGTGCCATTCTCGCCTCGGCCGATTCCGATATGCTCCAAAATGGCAAGGACACCTACGAATACACCTGGCCGCGCGACGGCGCCCTTGTCGCCTACGCACTTGATCAAGCAGGCTACACTGAACTCACCGAGCGCTTCTTTGAATTCATGGGTTCGGTAATCCATCACGAGGGTTTTCTCCTTCATAAGTACCAATCAGATCGGGCGCTGGGCAGTTCGTGGCACCCGTGGGTCACGAACGGTCGGATCCAGCTCCCTATTCAAGAAGATGAGACGGCGCTCGTGCTCTGGGCGTTTTGGCACCACTACCTCGCCACACAGGATATCGAGTTCGTGGAGTCGCTCTATAATGACTTTATTAAACGCGCCGCCGACTTTCTGATATTCTATCGAGACGCCGAGACCAAACTTCCCAAACCGAGTTACGAACTGTGGGAGGAACATCGCGGGGTATCCACCTTTACCACATTTACGGTGGTCGCGGCACTTCGTGCTTCAGCCCAGTTTGCCGAGTTACTCGGAAAGACTTCCGAAGCAAGTCGCTACCGGAGCGCGGCCGAGGAGACCGCCAAGGCGATCCCGCGGCTCTTCGATGAAACCCGCGGCAGTTTCATCCGTATGTTAAAGGAGATGGCCGATGGGAGTCTCACCCCCGATACCACGATCGACGCCGCAAGTCTCTTTGGCGCGATCGGTTTTGGAATCCTTTCGCCGAGTGACCCTTTGGTCGTAAAGACCGTACACGCGCTTGATGCTTCTCTCAAAGTACCAACCGTGATGGGTGGCTATGCGCGCTACGAGGGCGATCAATATTATCGGGCAGATCCCGCGACTACCGGAAATCCATGGATTATCACCACGCTCTGGCGGGTGCTCTACGATATTGAGAACGCCAAAAAACGCGACGAGCTTAAGGCGGTTTCCCAAGCACTTGAGTGGGTAGCCGACCGGGCGCTTCCCTCGGGGGTGCTTCCGGAGCAGATCGATCCGCATCATGGGCTTCCCATATCCGCCGCCCCGCTCACGTGGAGCCACGCGACATTGGTGAGCACCGTGATCGCGTATCTACGAAAGATGGAGGCACTTACCGAGAAGGAGGTTTAACCTTTTTTCACTATGTTCTTATGAAGAAGTTCGTGGGACCCCTCATCGCAATCGCGGTTCTTATCGGAGGAATATATCTTCTTACTCTCTGGTCACAAGCGCGCAAGGAAGGGTTGCCCGGTCGCGCCGTAGCGGCGCAGGGACGAAACCATATTGCCGAAGCTGCCGCGCATGAACCATACAATACCACACCGCCGACGTCGGGTCCCCACTATGGCTATACCGCGCCGTGGGGCGTGCACGCGGAACATGTGGCTGACGAGGTGGTGGTGCACAATCTTGAACACGGGGGAGTCATCGTAAATTATGATTGCAATCGTTCGGGGGAGAATCTTTCGGAGGATGAGCGAGCAAACGCATGTGAGGAGTTGGTGAGTCAACTCACCGATATCACCACCCAGTATCGGGTGAAAGTACTGCAACATCCGTATGAGGAACTAGATTATCCTATTGTGCTCACCGCGTGGGGACGGATCATGGAGCTTGATCGCTTTGATAAAGATCTGATTCAAAAGTTCATCCGCGCGTTTAGGGATAAAGGACCAGAGCGGACGATTGAATAGAATGACTAATTCCTAATTTCTAATGTCTAAAATGGCTAAGAAGAATTTTGTGGTTAAATCATTCGGTCATTAGGATTTGATTAGACATTAGAGAATTAGTCATTAGACATTTATGAAAGTTTATTTCGGCGCTGACCATCGTGGATTTCACCTCAAGGAGAAACTCAAAGCCTTTCTTAGCGGGAAGGGATATGAGGTGATTGATCTGGGAAATGATCGGTTGGAGCCGGGCGACGACTACACCGCGTTTGCGCTCAAAGTTGCCAACGCCGTCGCCGAACATCCGCGGGAAGATCGAGGGATTCTCCTCTGCGGCTCCGGCGTGGGTGTCGATATCACCGCGAATAAAATTGATGGTATCCGTTCGGCACTGGTGGCAGATGAAGCGCGTGCCCGAACCTCGCGCACCGATGATGATACGAATGTGCTGGCGCTTCCCGCCGACACTATAGAAGAGGCGCTCGCCGAGCGTATCGCCGTGGCGTGGCTCACCACCCCATTTTCTGGCACCGAACGCCATCAACGCAGGTTAAAAGATATTGAGGAGATTGAGAAGCATAACTAGCGATCCGAATGCTCCTAATTACATCCGAATCTACAAATATCCGATCCGAATTATTCGTATCATTCGGATGTCATTCGTAGATTAGGATCGCGTAGATATGATCGAAATCATCCCCGCCATTCTCGAAGACCATTTTCGTAACGTAGAGCGGAAGATCCGCAAAGTGGAATCGCTTGTGGAGTGGATTCAGCTTGACGTGGTCGATGGACATTTTGTTCATCACAAGACGTGGAACTCACCGCACGATCTTCCTAAACTTCGTACCAAAGCGAAAATCGAGGCCGATCTCATGATTGTGAATCCCGAGCTTTACGTGGATGACTGGATCGAAGGGGGTGCTAACCGTATCATGGTACATGTTGAGGTAGTACACGATTGGGAGGAGATTATACGAGAGTGTAGGCATGCACACGTAGAGATCGGCGCATCGTTCAACCCCGAGACAGCTATTGATGTCATTCTGCCATTGCTTGGCAAGATCGATTCCGTACTCTTGTTAGGGGTTGCACCGGGGTTTGGTCACCAACCGTTTCAGCCCGAAGTTCTTGAGAAGGTCAAACTGCTGCATGCCAAAGCGCCTACGCTTCCCATCGAAGTCGACGGCGGAATCAATCCCGATACTATAGGTTCAATCGCCAAAGCCGGCGCCACCCGTTTCGCCGCGGGAAGTTACATCTTCCGCGACGACGATCCCTCCGATGAAATTGCGTTATTGAAAAAATTAGCAGAAGAAGCGGTAGCTTCCTAGATACTTATATCAAAATGTATATGTTCGACATCATTGCCATCGGCGACGCCACGATTGACGTGTTTCTTGAGCTCGATCCTCACGACGTGAAGGTGCTCACCGATCCAGAAAGCAAAGGTGAATATCTTGCCATTCCCTATGCAGAGAAAGTGCCGGTTCAAAGTGTTGTCGAGGTGAATGCCGTGGGCAACGCCGCCAATAACGCCATAGGATCAGCTCGTTTGGGACTCAAAGCCTCCCTCTACGCCGTGGTGGGCGACGACGAGCGCGGTCACGGCATTAAGAAGGCTCTTCTCCACGAACGGGTGTCGCCAAACTATATACAGTTTGACCACGGAAAACGAACCAACTATTCGGTGGTTTTGAATCTCAAAGAAGAGCGGACGATTCTTGTCTATCATGAGCACCGGGATTACCAGCTTCCGAATTTTGCGCCGGCCAAATGGTACTACTATACTTCGATTGGTAAGGATCACGCCCAGATTCACGCGCCATTAGTTGACCAAGTGACCAAGAAAAAAGTGAAACTCGGCTTTAATCCGGGCACGCACCAGCTCCGCGAGGGTCTTTCAATCTTACAGCCGATTCTCGCAGTTACTGAAGTTCTCTTTGTGAACGCCGAGGAGTCCGAAACTCTGACGGGAGAGAAATTTACACGGAGTCGCGAAGGATTCAAATGGATGCTCGGTAAGCTTACCTCTCACGGTCCCAAGATTGCGGTAATCTCAGATGGCCCACGCGGATCGTACGCCTTCGATGGCACGCACGCGTATTTCCTTCCCATTTATGATACTCCGGTGGTGGAACGGACCGGCGTAGGGGATAGCTATGCCACCGCGTTTGTCGCAGCCCTCATTCACGGTGAGAATGTAGCCGAGGCGATGCGCTGGGGAACCTTCAATGCCTCCTCGGTGATTCAGTATATCGGAGCGCAGAAAGGGCTTCTCACGAGGCGGGAAATGGAGAAGCTTCTTAGGGAGCATACGGAGTTGCAACCGGCAATAATATAGCCACCGCGCAACAGGCTACCAAGTAAGATGATTCAATGTCTAATTGACTAATTTCTAATGTCGAATTAATGGATGAAATGTCTAATGTCTAAATTCTTTCCCCTTGTTCCATTGGTCATTAGGATATTAGACATTGATTAGTAATTAGAAATTAGACATTAGAAATTTTCCGGTTAGTGTCTCTTGTCGTTTAACATGCTTGTTTCTGGTAAAGACATTCTTATTCCAGCCTTCGAGCGGCGATATGCCGTCGGTGCTTTTAATGTCAACAACCTCGAAATTCTGCAAGCGATCATCGAGGCGGCGGTCGCCGAGCGATCGCCCGTGATTGTCCAAACGAGCGAGGGTGCGATTGCGTACGCGGGGATGGAGGAATTAGTTGAGATGATCACAGTTGCTGCCAATGAACACGATATCCCGGTGGTCTTACACCTTGACCACGGAAAGAATCTTGAGGTAGTTGAGCAGGCGCTTGACTCCGGGTATACCTCGGTGATGTACGATGGTTCGGCGCTTCCCTTCGAGGAGAATGCGGCGAATACAAAGCGCGTGGTAGAGAAAGCCCACGCAAAAGGGATCTGGGTTGAGGCTGAACTTGGCGCGCTTCGCGGGGTTGAGGATTTCGTTTCGGTAGCAGAGCGTGACGCCACGTTTACCGATCCTAAGGAGGCCCGTGCGTTTGTGCAAGCGACTCACTGTGACGCCTTGGCCGTTGCCGTCGGAACTTCACACGGCGCATATAAGTTTAAAGGTGAGGCCCAGCTTGACTTTGCAAGACTTGCCAAGATCCACGAAATGGTTACCATTCCCCTCGTCCTCCACGGCGCGAGCGGTATCCCCCATGAACTTATCGAAAAAGCCGAAGCACATGGCGGAGAGTTCGGCGAGGCCCAAGGGGTTCCGGATGAGGCTATCAAAAAAGCGATCGCCCTCGGCATCGCCAAAATCAATATCGATTCAGATCTTAGGCTCGCTTTCACCGCGGGCCTACGGGTTACCCTTGATGAGAAGCCAGCCGAGTTTGATCCACGCAAAATCCTTGCCGGCGCGAAAGAACTTATAACCAAAGTAGTTCGTGCCAAGATACAACTTTTCGGTAGTTCCGGTAAAGCATATTAGTCATTTCACGAACGGAGGATTTCTTTCACTTTCTTCGCAATATCGCCCGCCGAGAGATTGGCTTTCACGAGGTAATCGGTCGCGCCAAGGGCCTTCCCTTTCGCAATATCCGCATCTTGCCCAAGGTTCGTGAGCATCATGATCGGAATCGCTTTGGTCGCCGGACTCTTTTTTAGTTCGGTGAGTACGGTAAATCCGTCCACTTTAGGCAGAATAATATCGAGAATGATGAGGGCGGGTTTCAATTTCTGCGCCTGGGTGAGTCCCTCTTCGCCGTCAATCGCGAGCGTCACCTCAAACCCCTCATTCGCGAGTTTCGTTTTTAAAATATTCCCTAAGAATTGGTCGTCTTCGACAAGTAATATATGCATACTGATACTGGTAGATAGTTATAGATACTGAGAGATACTCGTTATACGAACAATAAGTATCTACAAGTATCGGTCGCCTGTGGCGACCAAGTATCGATAAGTATCAATTTGTAGCTATTGGTAACGTAATCGTCACGGTGGTTCCTTGATTCTCCTCTGATTCTATAGTAACGCTCCCCCCGTGGCCGTCAATGATGCGTTTGGTAAGGTAGAGACCAAGGCCAGAACCGATGTTCTCCTGTGAAGTGGCGTTGCGCGCCCTAAAAAAGCGCTCGAAAATCCGTTTCTGGTCGCCCTTAGGGATGCCGATCCCCTCGTCGCGTATCGTGAGGAGAAACATTCTATGCTTACGTGAAACGCTGACCACGATTTTCTTTCCGCGTGGCGTATAGGTGAGTGCGTTATCGGCCACGTTCATGATCGCGTGTTTCACCGCAAGGGGGTTGACATTGAGGAGAGTCTCCCCAAGACCCGCGTCCTCGTTCCAGGTGAGGTGAAGTCCGCGCTCGACCGCGCCGGTCGTGAGAAATGTTTTGATCTCTTCAAGGAGTGCAGTCACTTTAACCGATTCGTGCGCCCTTGTCTCTTGATCAGCCATCCGCACCACACCCAGAAGTTCATCGACAAACCGGAGCATCTTCGTATTGGCGCGTGCCCCGTGGATGAGAATATCACGCTGGGCATCGGTGAGTGTTCCGGCATCCCCGTCCAACAGGTATTGGAACGCCCACTTCACTGCGGCGATCGGGGTCTTGAGTTGATGCGAGGCGAACGAGATGAACTCGTTCTTTTCCCGTTCGACTTTGGCGAGCTGTTTATTCACGGTGAGGAGCTTGGTAATGTAGTCCTCAACCTTCTGCCGTTGCGATTCGAGGTCAAACTGTTGAATTGCGTAGCGGCGGCTCTCAATGACAAAGAGCGAGAGCACGAGTGCTTCAAAAACCGTCATGCCGATCGCCGAGGGGCCGAGCCGGTACCAGTTATGGAGTCCCAGCGCGAGGGTCGCGAGTGTCAGCAGTATCGCGATCTGTCGCTTGGTATAGAGGGAGAGGTCGGCCATCACCACGATAAGGACTAAGATAAAGAGCAAAAACCCGGCAAGCCTCGGCTCGATAAGCCACATTGTAAAGGTGATGAGGCCAAGGAATGCGGCGTCGATCACTACGTACCCCCAACGCACAAGGGGAATGCGGGGGAAGACGTAGTAGGTGACGGCGAGGAGTGCCACGAGCACAAAAAAGAGAAAAACCGTGCGTGTCTCCACGATCGGCTGGAAGAGAATGGCGACAAGCGCCACCACCGAGAGGAACGCGAGTCCGGTGAGGGTTGCCGAGACCACCTGCGTCCGGGGGATCACCGGCGTTGCTTCGGCCAATTTTTTATGGAGTGGGATCGGTGCTGGTGTAGGACTATCCATACAAATCCATCATACAATTAAGACCCTCCCATTGGCAAAATGCTCTTTTCCTGATAAAATGCACTCGTGCCGTGAGCAATTCCAAATTCCAAAGTCCAAATGTCAAATGAAGCTCGAAATCCAACATTTTGATATTTGAACTTTGGATTTTGACATTTAAACGTATGTCTTTCCCCATCTTGAGAGGTAGCTCTCTTCGCGAAACTGAAGTCGGCAAGAAGGTGACCGTCCACGGCTGGGTCCATTCTCGCCGCGACCACGGCGGTCTTATTTTTATTGACCTTAGGGACTTTGGCGGACTTTTACAGGTTGCGTTCCACCCGGAGTCGCATCCCGAGGTATTTAAACTCGCCGAATCAATCCGTTCTGAAGACGTCATCCGGGTAACCGGTACCCTCATTACCCGTCCCGCAAGCATGGTGAATCCCAAGCTTGCGACCGGCAAGGTGGAACTCACCGCCGAAGAACTTATCATTTTTTCTAAGGCGGCAACGCCTCCGTTTGAGGTGAGCGCCGATACGCTTTCGGTCAATGAAGAGACGCGGCTAAAGTATCGCTATCTTGATCTAAGAAGTGAGCGAATGCGCCGCAATATCCGTATGCGCCACCGGGTGATTAAGTTTCTCCGCGACTATCTTGATAAAGAAGGATTTGTCGAGATTGAGACCCCCATCCTCACCAAGAGTACGCCCGAGGGTGCCCGCGATTTTCTCGTTCCTTCGCGCCTCCATCCCGGTTCGTTCTATGCCCTTCCCCAGTCGCCCCAGCAGTATAAGCAGCTTCTCATGGTGGGTGGCATAGAGCGCTACTTTCAGATTGCGCGCTGCTTTCGCGATGAGGATCAGCGTGGCGACCGGCAAGCCGAGTTTACCCAGCTTGATATGGAGATGAGTTTTGTAGGCCGCGACGATGTACTCATGCTTATCGAGGGGCTCTTTACCCAACTTGTCGAGACGCTCTATCCCGAGAAGAAGATCATGCAAAAACCGTGGCCGCGCCTTACCTATCACGAGGTGATGGAGAAGTACGGCATCGATAAACCCGATATTCGTTTTGGTCTTGAACTCACCGATATTACCGAGCTTGCTCACGCGAGTGAGTTTAAAGTTTTTAAGGAAGCGAAGCTGGTTAAGGGGATTACGGCGGCGCAGAGCTTTTCGCGCAGCGAGATGGACGAGCTAGAAGCGTTTGCGAAAGAGGAAGGAGCCAAAGGGCTCGCGTCGGCCAAGGTGACCGCGGATGGCTTTGAATCGCAGATTGCAAAATATTTTTCTTTGGAATTACAAAAGAAGATCGCCACGGCGATGCAGGCGAAAGAAGGGGATACCCTCATGTGGGTGGCCGATGAGAAGTTTAAAGCGAATGAGGTGCTGGCAGCCTTACGCAATCATCTTGGCGATACACTAAAGCTGCGAGATCCAAACCTCCTCGCCTTTGCCTTTGTAGTTGATTTTCCGCTCTTTGAGGAAGGGAAACTGGAAAACGGCCACTTCGCGCCTTCGCATCACATGTTCACCATGCCCAAAGAGGAGGATCTCAAGCTTCTCGATACTGACCCAGCCAAAGCGCGATCGTATCAGTACGACTTTGTCTTGAATGGTTACGAGGTGGGTGGGGGGAGTATTCGTATTCATGATCCAAAGATTCAGGAGAAGATTTTTTCTTTGATCGGTTTCACCGAAAAAGAGAAGCAGTACTTCTCGCACATGCTCAAGGCATTTTCTTACGGCGTCCCTCCCCACGGCGGTATCGCGCCGGGCATTGATCGGCTCCTCATGATTTTACAAAACGAACCCAATATCCGCGAGGTAATCGCCTTTCCCAAAAACCAAACCGCCCAAGACCTCATGATGGATGCACCTTCGTGGGTCAGCGAGGAGCAACTACGCGAACTTTCCATAAAAGTTACCAAACGCGAATAGACGCCAATTGGAACGCGAATTCACGCGAAGTAACTCCTCTCCGTTTCCCCTCTTAATATAAGAGGGGATGTAAGGGGAGTTACTCTCTTAGTTTCTTGACAGAAATCAGCCAATATACTATAGTGCACCCTGCAATGCCCCTCGGGATGCAGAAGGCATCCTTGGCCAGGGGCTTGCGAGGTGAGCGACCTGTCCCTCGCCACCCGCGTTTGTCGGGTCGGGCTTTCAGGGATGGTGGGCGTAGGGGCCCACGTACCCTGCGGGACAGGTCGCAGAAACAAGGGAGGGGTTGATTTCTTTGCCCCCGGCACCTTCCAAGGCGCCTTGGGTGGCATAACGCCCCTCCCCAACGATAGTGCCGGCGCTGCTGCAGTAAGCGCCGGCCATTTCTTTCCTCTCCCCACCTCCTTCCCTCTTACCTTTTATGGTCAAAAGGGCGTCTCGGAACCCGTTGCCACATAGCAACATTACGGTTCCTGCCAGTACGACAACTGGCATTCTTATTTTCCGCGACTATCCGCGTTTAGATCCGCGATAATCCGCTTCTAGACGGACATTTGGTCATTAGGATTTGTTTAGGCATTAGGAATTAGTCATTAGGCATTTTCATGGAGAATGGCTTATTCTAGCCGTTTTTCAACCGGTACAGGTAGACCTACCCCCTAAGGTATTGACAAGATTGTGATGGTGTGCTATATTGTGTCGTCATGATCGAAATGGATGTAGAGGACGCAGCGAAAAGGCACCTTTACAACCTACCAGAAATGCCCCAAGCCGCTTAGCGGTGTAAGGCGTGATTCCGAGCGGAACACTTCTTGGGAGAGAAGGTGATCCGCGAGAATACTGGTGTTAGTAATACCTGCATTTACAAGGGCAGGTTGGGATCTCTCCCAACCTGCCCTTTTTGGTCTCTCTAAAATATTTAATCCTGTGGCTTCTGACCAATACTGGTCGCCTAAGGCGACGAGTACAAGCGGTCAGATCCGCAGGCTGACTGGTTTGGTAAGTATCTGCGTAGTTCCGCGTTTAGATCTGCGTGGTTCTGCGTTCAGATATTCTCTTGGGTTACACCGCCCATAGCGCGATACGCGCGTTGCATGAGAGAGAATACACCAAATCCTTCGACCTGCGGATGAGAGGAGCAGCGCGTCGAGCGTGTTAAGAAAGGAGGCAAACTCGACGCAAGGAAGAAGCGGCAAAAGTCTGTCCGGGGACGACGAGCGGCGATCGCAAATCAACATTCGCCACAATCGTTAATTCCACCCCGGCAGACTGGGAGTATCGTGGCCCGTTTTGTCACATCATATGACGGTCGGTATGACAGTGAGGAACGGAGACTGGCGGCTCATGACAGAGAAGCCGCCGACCTCCGTCGCGGGGGATCAGCGCGTATCATGAAAGAAATCCCGCCAGCTGGCCCCCGCGGAATCCTCGTAACCTTTGCGCGCTTTCAGGTCGCCACCGGCGGGTGGTGAGCGACCACAACCCCACGGGTGGGAGACCACAAATCTCCCACCCGCACTCTTTCTCTAAAGTTTGAAAAAAGTTTCAAGCTTTTGAGAAGGAGGAATAATGAAACGATGTTGACAGGCCGGGGCGCGGCGGCCTATAAAAATTCCGCGCCATCACTTCCCTATAGTCATAATGAAGTTTTTCTACAAACAGTCATCTCTTAACCCTGAGCTCTGACCTCTGAGCCAATGAAGGGAGGCAGAAACGAGTGCGTACAAGCATTGTTGCAAACTACGCATTCTTTTCTTCCTCTCGGAAATTATCCCCATAGTGCGGACAACACCGGGTTATACCCCGGAGGCCTCCAAATGAGGCAATATTGAGCCGCACTCGGGATATGGGAAGAGAGGGAAGACCTCCGAGACACCTGACTCCAAAATTGACGAACGGAGCAGGCAAACAGATAAGGAGGATTAAACTACAGGAAAGGAGGGTTATGCCATTCCTGTAGTTGAAATCACTGGCCAGCGCGGTGGCCTGACTAAGACCGCGCACTCAACTGCCTTAGACCGCCACGCAGCGGTCGCCCCGAGGCATTGTATCGGGAAGCCGTGGCTCCGGCCTACGAAGCGGGTGGGAGCCACAAAGGGTCGGATGAAGGCCTCCGAGAGGCCACCGTAGTCCGACCTACCACCCAGCGCAGTTGCCTGATCATCAACTGCGCTGGGAACCTTTTCTAAGATTTGACTTTCTCGACCGTCATTCTGAGGTCGCCTTAGGCGACCGAAGAATCTCGAGAGATCCTTCGTTTCACTCAGGATGACCTTATGAGGAAGAAACGAGTTTTCGTAAGTCTCTCCCTCTTAATGTAAGAGGGAGTTGGAGGGAGTTATAACGAAGATTCTTTACATCCGCCGTCCCCGCTTCCTCTAAGTCCACTTCTGCGTTGTTCCGCGTATAGTTCTGCGTGGTTCGGCGCAATTCACGAAGTGAATTTGGCAAAAACCTCCCAACTTCCCTTTAATCCATTACACTTAAGATAATGGATTGGAGGGAGGTAGAACACCCGCCGCGATCGGGTGAGTTCTGAATGTCATCACATATCGCGGTGTGGTGAGTAGTTCGTCGCCCATGAGGGCGGGGAGGCGCAATGAGTTTTTTTGATTGGATTCTCCCCCTGCTGATCGGGGGAGTGGTGGCTCTTCTTTTCTGGAGGGGGCGCGAGCTCGCCCCCTGGGTCCTCTTGGCCTTCGCCCCCAGTTTTCTACCGCGCCAGCCAGTGGAGTGGGCGATACTCATCAGTGCGGTGGGGTTCTTCGTCCTTGCGGTTACTGCACATAGGGCGTTCCGTAGGGGCGATGGGTTCCGAGCAGTACTCGCGACACTGCTTGGTGTTGGTAGTATTGTCGCGATCATTTGGTTCGTCGTCCCGCTGGTTGTTCCGGGTGACCTCCGGGAACTGATAGCGCAGCCCGCAGCACAAAGTGCGGGGCCGCTGTCAGGGTTAGGGCGGCGAGCTGTTCCCCTGCAGGAGCCAGAGACCTGGCTCGAGGGGTTAGTTCGTCCGGTGCGCCGGGCGATCGACCCCTTCCGGCCGGGGTTGAGGTTCCTGCTCGGACAGTGGGATGTGGCAACCGACTTTGCCACACCCATTGTCGCGGCGTTTGCTCTTCTCGCAATCGTCTCCTTTCTCCACACCCAGCACTGCTGGGAAGTCGGGAAGCGGCGGCGCCTCGAGGCGAGGATTCGCCGCAAGGTGGAGGCGGAGCTCCGTGCGGAGCACGAGCGGGCCGTTGGCAACGGGCCGCGGCCGCTCCTCCACACGGAGGCAAGGAGGGTGGCGACGAAATAATAAACTGGCCGGGAGATGGCCAATCGGAGGTGACGAGTTGTTCGAGGCCACCTCCGACGAGGTGGCCGGCGAGGCAATCTAGTCCCACGTAGGTGGCCAACAATTAGACAGAGGTCACTCTTGTCGATTAAAAGACAAGACGATTCCTCTGCCGACCAGCACCGAGCTTTTGCAAGGTGCTGGACTCTTCCGAGTTACGAATCCACATGCGATTGGTAACTCAGAGGAGGTAACAAATGAAAGAACACTCGCTTTTCGATCGAAAATAGAGTGTTCATACTAATGTTCTTGAGAACATTAGTATAGAAAGACATAAAAAATCCAACATACTCAAACATGTTGGAACGGTGGGAACGAAATTCGGAGAGTGATTACTTCTCGGATTCTGGGGCGAGGTCGCCAAGGTTAAGCTTGTGTCCGATACGCCGCACGCGCGGCAATACTACCTTATCCAGCGAGTCTTTGATTTCGCCAACGTCATGCTCGACAAACTTCATACGGGTCGAGAGGTTATCGACTTTCTTTTCTAATCTATCAAAACGTTGATCAACAGCATCAAAGCGCTTGTCAACCTGCTTAAACCCTTCCTCCACGCCATTAAAGGAATTATTGATCATCTGGCGAAGGTTCTCAAACGAGGTATCCATTTTCTTGGCAAGGTCGTCGATGGTCATTTGTCCACTATGCATTGGTTCGTGGTTTTGAGGGGACATAGGGGGTAATGAAATTGTCTACCTCACTCTACCAAACGTCTCACGCTAAGCAAGTTGACAGAAGCGAGATTTCCGATACGGTATGGTTAGCATGCTGGTCGTCACATCAGCGTCTCGTGATGACCAGCACTCTGGCCATAACCGAGCATAACGAACCCCCTTTCCAATATTCCTAGGAATGTTGGAATAGCGCGCAGGGGCGGACGACGTTACTGCCTAAACGGTTGGTCAGAAAAGTAGATGATACGGTTCTTGGCAAAGTAAGTTTCGAAAGCCTCGAGAAAGAGATGCCGGCCCATGAGCGGCGGCACGTCGTTGCGACCTATGAATCCAACTGGTATTTCGCGTATAAAAGGGCCGAGCTGTACTTTAATAGTAGGAAGGAAATAGACTCTCTCTTTGCCTCCGATGCCAGAGGTGTAAAAGACTCGACACTCCTTCGCAAAATCTATCTTGAGGTCACGGCCAAAATAGAGTGGCAAAAGGGTGAAATCGGAACCGGAGTCTATAAGTAGCGAGGTCTCTTGACTCAATGTGGGGTCGCGTGGTGAAAAGAACATCGCGCGAGCAACCGGTCTATACACTTCACCAATGATTTCTGACTTCACTTTCTCGAACGCGAACTGTACGATCATAGCACAAGGGTATCAGCACCCGAGATGTAGGTGACAAGCGGCGTAGCGCGCGGGTGTTTCTTTCGCAACTGTTGCAAGAGTCGATACGCCTTCTCACCCGTCTTGGCGGTATAAATTTTTCCCGCCATAACAATGACGTGTTTCCCCTTGTAACGAGGATCGCTGTATATCTTATGGGTGAGGAGATCCTCGGTTTTGGTGGTTTTGAGAGAGATTTTCTTCATATGATTTTTATGAATGGATTAATCAGGGACAGTGTGACAGAATTTTGTATAAAGAACAAGCCAGTTCAAAAAAGATGACAATCAGATAGAGAGCGATTTGGGTGTGACCTGTCCAGCATTACCATAAGAGTTGGTGTTGGATACACTCATCCTCAAGTCGCTCTTTATGCCGGAGCCCTCCTACTCAAAGCTCATTATTGAAGTAATGAAGTATAATGAGTTTCGAGGAGGTGAAATGAATCTTGGAAGATTATCTCGGCCGGAGTTGGCCGAGTGGGTGGCGTCCCTACCCCCTAGCTACGTGGTGGGGATGCTGCTTGTCGGAGACCGCCTCTCTTGCATTGATGAGGCGGTCGCGTGCGAAGTTGAAAACCAGATCATCGGAGTCGCCACGATCGCACCGCGTGGCGAGATGAGCTCCGGCGTCCCCACCATTGTGGCTCTCTATATTCTTTCCGCGTTTCGCGGAAAGGGGTATGGAAAGTCGTTGATGGAGGCGGCAGTGAGGCGGTGCGTCGAACGGGGATTTTCTCGGGTGAGGGTAGATATCCTTTCCGCATACGCGAAGAGGATCATCGAATCATTGCCCGAGGATCTCAAGTCCGTGCTCGAGGTGCACGACTTGGGGAATCCACTCGATTATTTCGAGAGCCTCGAGTAACTCCCCCTCACCCCTCTTAAGATAAGAAGGGGGAATAAGAGGGGGAGTAAGGATAGGAAGAATACCCTTCGGGGGATGGGGGAGTTTGTGAATCCGCGCGGATCCTCTTACCCCAGAGGAAATTCACGCGCGCGGAGGAAAGAAAGGAGGGTCTTTATGACCCTCTTCGGGCGGCTTCACTACCTGGTGGCCGCCCTCGCCGCGGGGATTGCCACCACGGCGGGGGCGGTCCTGGCGGGTCTCCCCATCGGGGCGGCCCAGGGGCTAGGGACCATCGCGGCGGTCGCGGTGGTGCTTTTCGGTCAGCGGGGGGTCGAAAGGATTTCCCGCTGGATTGAGAGGAGGTGGTTCTTGTAAAAAAAGGCAGGCGCGAGATCGCTCTCACGCCTGCCCACCTACTTTGAGTTTATCAAGAAAAAATTGGTGGATTCGGAGGAGGTGATCTTGGTGAGAACTAGTTAAGGTCACTTCCACTCTCGAGACACTCCGATCTCGAAAGAGCGGAGAAATAGTTAAGAGAGTTGGCAACTCTCGTCGCGCTGGCCCTCCTGCAGCGGCGAGAGAAGTTGGAGGGGAAATGAAGTTTGAGCAGATCGCGCGGCAGGCGAGGAAGCTGCTGGAGTGGAATCGCAAGATGAGGACCTCCTCTTTTTCTTACCATTTTACTGACGCAGATTACCAGAGAGAGGAGCAGCATTTGCTGGCGGTCATCGAAGGACGGCTAATTACCGTTCAGGATGATCGTTGGAGTCGTCAAGCGGCTTACCCCGTCGTGGGAGAATTTGAGATCGATGGATGGAAGTTTACCCTTCGGGGTCACGACCCTCACTTTGAGCGTTGTAATCCAGAGGAGGACTGGATTACCGCTTCGCTCGTTGAATTCCGCCGCGGCGAGATTCACTACAACCATGAAGGGCGGTGTATCGATTGCGATGAAGGGGTGGGCGCCGGCTCCGTCGAAATGTTCACCCCATCCGGCAGGAGATTCTACGCGTATTTCCGAGATGAGTGCTCGTGTGGAATCTCATCCGGGGCCCGCAAGGTCCGCCTGATATACCGGCTTGGAGAGGCATTGAAAGTGTTGCTCGGTTATTTGCCCGGTACCGAGTCACACCAGAGTGAGCTGCAAGCGGCAGCTCTCTCGTGGTACAAGCACGAGACAGGCTCCATGGGACGCCTCAAGGCCGCAGTCCGGGCCTTGGGCGTGGGTATCGATCTTAAAGCGGACTAAATCTGTGGGCACGGCCTTGTGTCGTGCCCGACTACTCTAAGTCTATCAATTAAATTTGGTAGATTTTGAGGAGGTTCAGCATGAATCGAAGCAGGAGTTTTCAGGTGGTTTTCGTCGGCCCCAATGGTCCCGAAAGGGAATCATTGGGTAGGTTTGCAAACTTCCAGGATGCTGCGAGGTATGCGGAACGGCGGCATCCTCGTCAGGAGATTCTGGTTGTCTTCTCGGAGGAGGCAACTAGGATTTTTCCTGATTTGCTCCTGTAGATCCGCGTTTTTTCGGCAGGCGTGGGGGTCGAAAGACTCTCGCGCCTGCCTATCATATTTCTGGGTTCCTGCGGAGTTACCCTGATGTAAATCAGGACTGGAATAACACAAAAAGAAATGGAGATTAAAAAGGTTACAGGAATTACAAACAACATTCCAATATTCTCAAGAATATTGGAATGTTGAGAAACCTTGCTCGAAGATGGCAATTGCCTCAAATATCCACGATCGTGAAGATTTGAAGCATCGCAAGTTTGCCCTTACAGAATTTGCTACGTCCATAATCCGTCTTGTCCATAATTCCTCTCTGCGCCGAAGATAGATCAGAGCTCAAAGCTCAGAGATGAGGGAGGTTACAGGAAGTTACAAGAGGTTACAGAAAAAGGTCACCTTGGGTACCTACATTGTCTTTAGTTTCCTTCTGGATTCCTGCGTTCGCAGGAATGACAGAGGGGCGGCAATATTCACCAAACTCCATATGTAGTTATCGACCTCTATACTGTCTCCTCAGAGTGTATCAAGATTTGGTGGACTCTGAGGAGGTAGAGATGGCAAAAAAAATTGGTATCTGTGGGGCCTGCTTCTCAGAACAGTCGTTGCTGTTCTGGCAACTCTTTGAGCGACGGGCTCAAGGGGAGTCAGTATCCTCCTGCGGAACCTATGTTGTCGGACAACATAGGAATCAGCATGGTTGGTGTGCTGGCGCAGGCAGATCCCCACAGCCCGTGGTTGAGCTCGTAAGAGCTTAAACCACTTAAGCCACCTCCGGGCTCCGACCGCGGTCGGAGCCAACTTCCTCTCAGGTCATCCCTCGCCATGCCTTGGAATGAGTCTTGATAACTACGGGGTGAGTTGGGAGGAGGTAAAATGGATGTTTTGTGGCCAAAAAATTTAAGTGAAGCATTGGCCTACCATATAAAGGAGATAGTTCGTGCGGGGGGGTCCCCCAAGGAGCGCGTGACAGTTAAAAGCGTGAAATGCCCGCGAGGGAGTTTCATCGCCGTGGCTGTCAGGCATAATCCTGGTGGAGGGACCACTGTTTACCTTATTCAGGAGGAATAAGGAAACACCCATCCCACGAGGGCAGGTGCGAGTAACATCGTGCCTGCCTCCCTACTCTTAGTTCATTACCAAGAGTTTAATGAATTAGGAGGAGGGAAATTTCTCAACGTCGTCTCTTTGCCCCATTGGGGTTGGTGTTCTTAGCCTTTGCGTGATCTCCATTATGGAGAAAATCCAACACGCGGGGCAGGGAGAAAAATGTACGAGAAAGAGGAGGTTTTTGGTTGGTGCCCCGAGGGGAGCTACAAGGAGTGGCTCCTCGGTACCATGGCCAAGTATCCTACGGGTTACAGGCCCGAGGGTATTTGGACGCAGGTCGTGCGCCTGTGTGCGCTCTTTCCTCAGCTAAGCGGCGCCGATGAGCGGATTGTTACTTTGCCACTCCCAGCGGGTGCTGAGGGATGGTTCGCCATCCCACGTTGGGAGAGGATCGCCTCGACCTACAGTGAAGCGGTCGAGAAGATGGTCAGTCTATTGCGCCCCAGCTGGCGAATGACAGAAGGTTTCGGCGAATGGTGCCCTGACTGCAAACGGCATCACAAACTGGGGCCATCATGGCTCCGCCAGCAGGAGCGAACGGTCGCCATGTTGGAAAAACTGGGCGAAGAGCAAGAGGGACACGATATTCTTGTCGTGCCGGCTCAGTTCGGCCTCGGTCATCGGGGACGCTCGGTTCGTCGCGCGCGCGAGGTTTTCGCTGGGAACGAGTTCGGCCTCGGAGCTTTCGCGGTGGGATGCATGCTCCTCACGCATCCCGAGAGGTTCGTCCAACACGGCGACCTTTCGGTCGATTGTGCGGGGGACGAGTTTTCCGACGACTGCAGCGCGTGGGCGTTTAGCCCCTATTTCGGGTTCACCAGCGGGGTGAAAATCTTTCAATTCCGCTGGTGGGGCTATCCGGAGACCCATCATGGTACCGCCTCTGGGTTCCTGGTGGGATGGGGTTAGGGGTTCGGGCAGGAGGAATTTCGAAGCTCTTGCCCACGGCTCCGGCGAAAGTCGGAGCCTCTCTTCTAAGTCTGTGAGCAATTGCTCGCGGATTTGGAAGAGAGTGTGAACACACTAAACGACACTAATATTTACCCCGTTAGCTACGGGGTAGACACGAATAAACACTAAAGGTTACCTTGGTTACGTTTTCTGGGTCCCGGTCGCCTCAGGCGACCGCGGATGACAAACGAAACAGTCTACTTTGAAGCGAAGCCGCGTTTGAGGGAGAGCGTGATCGGTAGTTGGCGCTTTGAGAACTTCTCACTTAACTCGCGAGGAAGATGTTTGGAAGCATCGAGGAACTCCATGCCAATAATTTTTCCTTGGCGATCATAGTCAAAGATAATGCCCTTTTTCACCTCGTCACTTTCAACATACCGCCCTTTGTTGAAGCGGATATAGACCGCGTCTACCTGTTTATCATAATGGAATCTCATAGGTATTTTCTAAATTGTGCGATGAATTCTCCAGGGACGAGTATTGGAAAAGCAACAGCCGACTGTACTGACTCGCGAAGGAAGTCGCGGGTATTCCATGTGATCAAAGCTTTGGGTTTGGCGAGTATGGCGCTCGCGAGGATGGGAGCATCATCGGTAGGTAAGATCTTGTACGCATTCCAAATCTCGCGGCGCGAAGGCGTAGAAGCAATCTCAGGAGGAATAATCATAAAGAGCGTCCAAGCAGCAGCAAGTTGAGGAAACTTGCTTGAGATATTTCGCTCCGCCTCCTCGATGATTTGTGGGGAAATAATAGGAATAATCCTATGAGAAAAACAGGCAGCGAGTATTTTCCCCGCTGCCCCATTTGGCGAATTAAGACCAGCAATAATAGCGCTCGTATCAAGAAAGATCCGCAACCTTTCGGGCATAACGTCTGTTCCATATCTCTTTACGAGTTTTTCTGAGTGCTCGCATGACCGCTTTTTCAGAGTAGAGGGGAGCGCCTTTCCGATTTTTGATCAACAAACCAAAGAGAAGCGACTTAAGTCGAGTTACTTCATTTTCGAGCTTCGCTAATTTTTTTAACGAAAGTTCCTTCATACACTTGCATGATACCAAATCATGCCATGGTTGGTAAAGAGAGTTTATAGAATCGTAATTTGGTCATTCAGTATGTAAGGTTTTAAGAGCGGCTTTACGGTATCGTATTCCACAAGATCAACCTTGGTGTGGAGTGTATCCTCAAGTTGCAGTTTGAGATCTACGAAATCAAGGAGGCTCTTATCGCGCGGAAGTTCAACAAGAATATCAACGTCGCTCGTCGCGCTCGCTTCGCCGCGCGCGACCGAACCAAAGAGGGACGAACGGGTGACCCCGGCGGCTTTGAGAATGGGGAGTATTTTGCGTTTTATCTCTTCAATATGTGTATTCATAATTTTTTCGCTAAGTGTTTTTATGATATCAGAGAAGTGACTCGAAGTCGAATGACAAATGAAGACGACTCCCGCCGGGGGCAAGAGTCGGATTAGGCTTTGATGTACCATTCGTTTTGTTTAGCCTCCTCCTGCGCGAAGACGGCGAAAGCCACATTTCGAAGTTCGACGAGGTCAGCGCGCGGCGAGCCGGTAAGGTCAATCGCTATGTCAGTAATTCTTTCTACTATCCAGTCGCCTCTCTGCCGGTGAGCTTGATACCCAAGCGTAAAGAGTGCGCCGAGGATTTCACTCTGCCTTCGCTCGAGCAACGGTACTCGCTGGATACGATCAACAGCTTTTTGATAGTCGAGCAGAAACCAAGTGGCAATCTCTTGTAGCTGCGGGGTAAGCCAAGGCAGGCGCTGGGCGGCCGCGATGATCCTGGTGAGGAGTCGATAGTCTTCATGGCGTGTGATTACCTCCCAATCTACTCCCATGCGATCAGCAAGTTTACGAATTAACGCAAGGACTCGCTCGCGATAGGGGAGAAAGACAGCGTGTGATAAGCCGACTGGCTCATAAAGATGCATGATCACACGTTCAGGATCGAGTGCGGTGTCATATCCGAGAGTCTCTTTGATCCGCTTTGCTTGCCTCGCGCTTGCGATGAGTGTGTGCGGCGTAAGCCCCAACACCTTCGCTATCTTTCTCACGCACCATCGCAACCGGCGAGGAATATGGGAAAGTAGGAGAGGAAGTTCTTCCTCGGGCTTGAAAAGTGCCGGATCATATCGTGGCTGGCGTGGCATGGCATCCCTCCTTTCACACTTGTGTATAGAAATAGTACGTATATTATGAAATGACGTCAACCTCGGGAGCGGGGTAGCATCCTGAATGGAGTTTTGTCTACGAGGGAGAGATTCTTCTCTGCCTCATCAGACAGGGCTCCGCTCGGAATGACAGGAGAGGCAAAGCCTCTCGGCTCGGAGCTCAGAGATGAGAGCTCAGGGCGTTTTGGGCGGAAGAGGGAGGGAGATGAAGAAAGTAGATACCCCGCTTGCCAGCGGGGGAAGGCCAGTGCCGATTAACCAACGGTGGTTCCGTTGGTTGGCGCTGAATTTTCCCGAGGCATGCCCGGATTGTGGGCGGTCTTGGGAGGAAAAGGAGGGGATGACACTGTGCCCTAACGGGCACCACCGTTTCCCCTCTGAAGATTGGAAAGCCGAGCTCCAGCGTCAGTTGGAGCAGAAGCAGAAAGAGAGGTGAAATTTTTGAGGAGCATCGCTTATGGCGGTTGCTCCTCAACATTCATCTGCAGATTATGCTCTCTCCCTTTCTCGCATCCATTATAACGATGCAGGAACTGCATAGTCTGCAGTTGAATGGCATCACTAATTAGTGACCAGTCACCAGTGACCAGTGAAAGGTATTCCTGTCACTTCACTGGTTATTAAACTGGTGTATAGATGAGGCATAGCATGCCTCTTTTTTGTTTTAGAAAATAGTGTGCCCCGCATCGCTGCGGGGCGTCGGTCACCCTTTTATATGGAACGTCAGAGGTCTGCGCGCCATGACTTCTTGGGCATCAGTCTGTGCCTCGGAGAGCGTCCTACGCACGACGTCTGGCGGAAGACCCAAAGCATCCGCCATTCCGCGAAGTCCGATGAGCGCCAAGCGAACACTCTTCTCGTCCACCCCCCACATATTTATGCAACAGTTGAACGCAACCGAGCCGAGCGCATCTAACACCACCTTAGGCTTTTGCGCCATCTCCCTAAGTTTGAACGATCGCGCACGGGCCTTCTCGATATCCAGCGCGGTGACGTGGGCAATCCATCCCCATTCAATCTCAAATGACCTGTCGGGAGGGTTGTCAGTTGCCGCAATGAGGAGTGCCACCTCGTAATACGCGCCAAATACCTCAACCACATCCCAATCGATGCGCATTTCCCGGGCAACTTTTTTGAGGATCTCTGTGACTCGGTCGAGATGCGGGGGCGTAAGTTTCGCACTAACCGCACTTATCACTTTCCACAATTGGCATTCGTAATCAAACCGAATTCGCCTCCCTCCCATGCCGCGTTTCATTTGTTCACCGTGTCGGCGCACCTCATCGAGATTGAGTCCAAGTTCTTTTCCCATCTCCTCAAAGAGCGGGCGACACTTCTTAGGAAAAATCGCCCAGTAGAGGCCGACCAGGGAGAGCGGATTGAACGGTCTCTTTCCTTCTCGTTGGTGTTCCTCCATTCTGTCCTCCTGTTGATTGTCACACTAGATAGGGAAACGCCACCCGTCAAGGGCATTAATGACACGAAGAGGCAAACGCGTAAGTCCTATCCCAAACGTGAATGGAATACTTCGTCATTCTGAACCTGATCCAGAATAGAGATACGTAGCTCGATCTCTGGATTCCTGCCTACGCAGGAATGACAGACGACTAGTCACTTTCACTATTTAATGGCGTTGTTCCAAACTCTTGCCTTTCTTGAACAAATATTGTATTCTCTCCCTGCGTCTAGGTAATAGAATGTAGGTCAAAAAGGAGGATTCGATGACGAATACGATAGGCGGAACGTTTCAGGTTGTGGGAGCGGCGAAATTGGGGGAGGGAGGAAACCTTTCCTTAGTCCCTTGTGGTGATCGTTTCTGTGAACATGACGATCACTATCCTCGGACGATCAAGGTGTCAGAGGTACCGCCAGAGAGCGATACTCTCATTAAATTTGGCTCTCAAGGACGGGGTGGTGGTCTAATCTGTGATTACTATGTGCGGCGTCGTAGTGCTGGAGAGTGGTGGGTGATTACCATTGTCATCCACTCGGAAGCTACGCCGGATTCGCGAGCCACCATTCATAAGATTCCTTTGGGTGATGTCCCGCCCCCATTGTGGCCAAAGATGAATGAGGCGGGGTATGAGGGACGAAGACTACGCATCGACGCGCACGGGCGGGCCCATTAGGGCTCGCCTTTTTCTTTTGTAAACCCCGTTACCACGGGCTTACGCCCGTGGCCCTCTGGTAACGGGGTAAGCCAGTTGATTTAAAGCGGAATCTTTACTATAGTACGGGCACTTAGGAGGGAAATATTTTCTTAAAGGAGGCATCCATGGATTGGCAGGCGAGGCTGAATGCGACACTCTTTGCGGTGATTTCGTTCATCATTCCGCTCATTCCCGCGTCGCTTATCTCTTTTGCAGCAGTCCTGATCATGCGGAGTGGTGGAAAGTTTGCGACCTTCGCGGGTTTGCTTATTTTCTACTATCTCCTGTCACATGCACAACTTACAGGTTCTCAATTGACCGCGATCCTTCTCATTTTTGGCGGCGCGGCTTTCGGGATTGCGTTCCTTACCTTCCTTCGCTATCGCAAGCGGGAGGGATTCTTGTCCCTCTTTGGCCCTTGGAAGGGAATCGGCATGTTACTAACCCTGCTTTGGTTTTTTGCGCCTCTCACTTTCCTGAAACTGCCGGTCCTTATTGAGGGCGCCAAAACCGGGGTGGTGTCTCGCACGGTGAATACTCTTCTTGGGTATATACCACAACCCCACCCCGAGCCGATTGGTCTCGCCCAACTCGATCAGATGTTGGTGGGATTATTAACCTTCTGGCAGGAGTCGGTCCGCTCAGCCAATCTCCTCATCGCGTTCCTGATTCTGTTATTTGGAGTCTTGGTTTCCTATTTCTGGGAATCGTGGGATGCGGTGCGCGGCGGTGCTACAGGAGAGAAGACCTTTCTTAGGTACATGCAGCAGATATTCCGTGCGGCCAACGCTCGTACCCCATCGGGTCCCAACCTCCGTCAATGGAGGAATACTGACCCAGATCAGGAGAAGCAGCGTTAGTCTTTCGACGAGTCATCCCGCGCCACCATTGGTGCGGGACTTTTCGTTTGTTTTGGAGAGGAGATTTTGATATAGTGTGAAGGTAAACAATAGGTCATTCTGAGGTCGCCGCAGGCGACCGAAGAATCCCCGGGCTTTTCTAAGCCAATAGTGAGATCCCTGCCTGCCGGCAGGCAGGCTTCACTCCGTTCAGGATGACGTTTCATTGATAGCGCTATCTATCATGACCATCGGGAAAAACTCAGGATCATCAGTCCTCACTTCCTATCAAGTGAATCTCCCCCGTTTTTCGGGTCCTTTTGAATTGCTCCTCTCGCTCATTCAGCGCAAGGAACTTCCCTTAACCGAGGTGTCGCTTTCCGAAATCACCGAGCAGTACCTTAAATATCTCGAAACCCTTGAGACGATCGAGCCCGGCACAATTGCCGATTTTGTGGTGGTCGCGGCACGGCTTCTCTATCTCAAATCAAAACTCCTTGCCCTCGGCGGTGAACCTGAAGAGGATGGCGAAGAGGATGACCTTGTGCGCGATCTTACCCTCTATAAGGCCTACCGCTCGATGGTCGGTTGGATCCGCCGCCGCTACCGGCAAGGACCGTGGCAGGTGTATCGGAGAGGGAACGAAGAGGTCTTCTTTTATCCCGCCCCGGAGGTAACGAAGGAGGCGCTTTTGGAATACATCGAGGGAGTGGTGTTGCCCCTACGGGCCATGATGGAGCAGGCACGTTTTACGTTCGTGCCCGAGATGAATGTGGCGGCACGAGTGAAGGAGATTATCGCGCTTATCAAGGAGCGAATCGAGCTTCGATTTCGAGAGCTCACTGGTACAAGGCCCACCCGCATCGGGCAGATTGTGAATCTCCTTGGCATTTTAGAGCTCGCGCGGCAGAAGGTCATCGAAGTAGAACAAAAGCAGTTGTTTGAGGAGATTCTTATAAAGAAAAGTAAGTAAGCGATCCGAATACTACGAATTACATCCGAATGCCCCGAATGAATCTTTTCATAACTCCTCCCCACCTCCCCTTATCTTTCCGCCTAGGGCGGATCCGCCTCTGGCGGAAAGAGGAGGAGAAGTGGGGTTACTTTCGGATCATTCGGATGCATTAGTAGATTAGGATCGCGTACATGTCCGATGACATTTTACAAAAACTCGAAGCCCTGCTCTTTGCCTCCGGGGAACCGGTGGAGCGAGCGACGTTACGTACCCTCCTTGAATGTACCGACGACGATCTTACCCTTGCCTTTAAAGAACTTACCGAAGTACTGAATGGGCGGGGGGTCTCACTCATCATCACCGATACCACCGCGGCGCTCGTGACCGCCGCGGCATATCGCGACCTCATCCATTCTTTCTTTACCCACGAGCAGGAGGAGAGACTCTCTGACGCCGCCCTTGAAACGCTCGCCATCATCGGCTACCGCGGACCAATCCGCGCTTCGGAACTATCCGAGATTCGCGGCGTTGATTCGAATGTGGTGCTAAGGCGCCTTCGTATCCGCGGACTCGTGGTACGAAACGACAAGACTGGTACCTATCAAGTGAGCGCCGATTTTCTTCGGCACATGGGTATCGCTTCGTCTAGGGAACTTCCCAAGTACGAAGAGCTGCATAATTTGGTGATAAAGGAAGAACCACAGGGATAATTCAACACTTTTTACTTTTGCATTTTGAATTTTTAATTTGATTGATGCTGCGTCCTCTTCTCATCGCATTGGTTATGCTCATAAGCGCCCTCCGCGCCCGCTCGATTGCCACCGAAGCGCCGATCCTGACCGCGCCGATAGTGCAGGGAAGCGGAGAGGAGACGCGGCCGTCGTATCTTAAGCTTGCGAACCCTCGGCCGCCGTGGCACGTGGGAGACGTAAGCGTCGCTCTTGGCGCGAGCGCATTCTTAGTTATTGACGCCGCCACTGACGAGGTATTGATTGCCAAGAACGCCGAGAGCGAGTTCCCTATCGCTTCCCTCACTAAACTTATTACCGCGCTCACGCTTACCGAGCGCCTCGCGGTCGATACGCACGCGGCCGTCATCTTTTCAAAGAATGCCGTCGCAAGCTTTGGAGGTACCCTTGGGTTTCAAGAGGGCGAGGAATTTTCTACTGAGAATCTTATTAAAAGTATGCTCATCGCGTCGGATAACGATAGCGCGGTGGCGCTTGCTGAGTATGCGCAAGGAGACGAAGCGGCGTTTACCGAGCGAATGAAGGAAGAAGCGCGTGCGATTGGATTGAAACACACGAAGATTGCCAATGCGACCGGGCTTGATGCCGAGGGAAGCGTGAGCACCGCCCGCGACATAGCAACCGCGGTCCGTTACCTCCATTCGTTTCAACCCAATCTTTTTGCCATGCTCGGCACGAGGAGTGAGGTAATCGAAAGCCGAGCCGGGAGAGGGGTGCAGCTTCTCTCTACCAATTCATTATTGGGGAGCGACGCGCGCATACTCGCCGGCAAGACCGGCTTTACCGACGAAGCGAGGGGGACGCTCGCCGTCTATGCGAAAGAACCCGAATCGGGAGGAGAGGTTATCGCGGTCATTTTGGGAAGTGAAGATAGGTTTGCCGAGATGGGGAAGCTGCTGGATGAAGTATTTATGAGCTACGAGTGGCCTTCTCCACACGAGAGTTGAGAATTTCTGATGTCTAATCAAAGGACGAATGACTAATGTCTAATTTCTAATATCTAATCAA
>JACQLU010000032.1 GCA_016203935.1 Parcubacteria group bacterium
GCCGTCCTCACTCTGTCTACAAATTATGGGAATTCCCAGGTTTTGTAGAATAATTAATATACCTTAGACCATGTTAAAGATGCCTGCGGAAACGATACTTGGCAAAAATAATGCCAATGAGGAAGCCAACAGCAACCAACAAAAATTTTTTCATAGATTATTCCTTTTGCTTAAGTTTACCACAAATCGAAAAGCTCCCGCTTGTCAACGATTTCGTTGATTTACAAAAATAGGACAAATGTGTTATTTTAAAAGATCATGGCACCTTTGAGAGACTCTTAAGGAGGGATTATGCAAGGCGTTGAAATGAGCCACTGCAATGCCGTCGTCGAGGCGGTGCTTTCCGCTTACTACAGCTTCATGGCTTCCACGGCAGAAGAAGCGCTAAAACCGGTTCTTACCTACGGCAAAAGCGACACCTTGGGCCTGGATGCAACGCCGGAAATCAATATCGTGGAACACCTCCAACGCTATGACCACTACGCAGTGGTCATCACCGAGGAAACAGGTGAGCAGAACCTACATCTTTCGGACTCTCGGGACCCGCGGAAATACCGCACCATCTTCGTCTCCGATCCCACTGACCGCTCCAGGCAAATAAAAGAAGTCCTGGAAACTATCCAGGACCGCGGCAGGCAGGTGGGCGAAATCTTCCGCAGCAAAGAGCTGCAAGAGCAATGGGAGCAACGATTTGGCGCACCGGCCAGCATCACCGGCGCTTCCTCCGCCATTACCTGTGTAAGGAGAGGCGTGCCGCTGTTTGCGCTTATCGTAAATTTCGTCACGCAGCAGCTCTTCCTCTCCTCCAGTGTCGGCAACTACGTCCTTAGTCTTCCCGAGGAGAGGCAGCGGACCAAGCCGGTCACCGTGGACTACATCACAGCCCATGGGAAGAAAGTCTACTTCCGTGACTTGAACGCGACTGACGTAAGACGGTTCGTCACCTTCATGGGCAAAGCCGGCTATCGGGAGAACTTCATCGACAGCCGGCTTATGACCGAAGCCGAGATGGAGAAGCTGCTTCACTACGATCTGCCGGGCGGGCCGCTGCGAGTCCTCTACCTCTCAACCTTGCAGCCGGAGGAGGCGCAGATCGGATTCATCCTGGCCAACGGCGAGAAGATCGTCGAGTGGATCCACTGGCTGCCGTTCGTGAGGTTTGCTAAGAAGAAGAACGACGAGAGCGAACCGGCGCTGCGGTTGTTCGAAATCTACCAGGACCGGCCGTGGACCAAAGATGGAATCTTGATGTCCACACCGCCATCCTACAGCTCCTTCCGGCCCTTCAGCCCGGAAGACCGGCGCATGGTCATTGATGTAGGGAGGTTCTCCGACTTCCCCAACCCCAGCCGTATTAGGGCCACGCTCATCGTCACGCCCTACGACAACGACTGGGCGACCAGAGTCGTCCGGCAGTATGGATATCGAGCCATTGAGCTCTACTCGGAGCAATCGTAAGATCAAGCCGTCAGTGGACTTATGCGACATGCTCGCAAGCACCACGGGCTTCTTTTTTATTTCCAAAATCCGCCGTCCTACGGAATGTTTGACGTTCTCATCAACGGCAGCTTATTCTCCTATTCGCGCGAATTAGAGATGGGGTAATACTTTTCTACTAGTAGACCGCAATCTTTCAAAACCTCTTGAGGAATCTCTAAGTCATTATCCTCTAATAAAGGGTGAAAGACTAGTTTATTACTCTGGTAATACGGTGGATCAGAAGCTAGAAAAAACGGTGGTTTAGGAGTTACGAAAATCACTTTGGCTTTCCAGAATTGATTGATTCTTGCCAGTTGTTCAATCAAGTCCCGACTTGACTTAAATCGTCTATATGGGAAGGAACTTAAAGAAGAAAAATATTTCACTTCTACAAACATCGGGTTCTTGTTTTTAATTACTAGAAAATCCGGAATAGATCGGATCTGACGCACAATAGCAGTATCAGCGTTAGCAAAAACTCTTTCCTCAATTTGTGTCAGATTCTGTAAAATAGCTTCATAACCAAAC
>JACQLU010000049.1 GCA_016203935.1 Parcubacteria group bacterium
CGATGACCACACCCAGTACCAGCTAGAGAGTGAGAAGGGGGCGGTAAATGGCTATGCTGGACTGGACGCTGGAACAAAGGTGCCAACGGCGCAACTTGGAGGCACAGGTGCCGATTCCACCAAGTTCCTGCGTGGAGACCAGACTTGGGCAGTGCCAGCGGGCGGCGGCGGAACTTGGACAACCAAGGTCAAAACCGCCGACCAGACCAACAATACCGTCACCTTGGTTGACGATGCCACCCTGCAATTCAACACCGTGGCAAATACTCAGTACACGATTCGGCTTCTAGCCTTTGGGCTGACCAACGCTACTGCTGATTTCAAATACCGTCTGGTGCATACAGGCACGACGACAAGGGTGAGGCGGAGGGTGAGGCGCACAGCCACCACGGACATTGCCCAGACCATCGAGCTAAAGACCGCCTTTGACGCCGCCGATGTGGTGCTGTCCACCACTGGGCTGAACCCGTGGGTGGAGGAGGACATTATCCTCCAAGTAGGTGCATCTGGCGGTGTGGTCAAATTGCAATGGGCTCAGGTCACGGCCAACGTTGGGCCGACCTCGTTACTAGAGGGCTCATATTTGGAATACGCTACAACTTAGAGGAATAAATGAGTGTCGGAGTTCAAGGGACACATGATATAAAGTTGGAGTCGAGCGACGACGCCTCCCCCACCACTACCGTTGAACTGATGTTGGCGGTGGATAAGGAGACGTTAGCCCCTCGTTGGCGTGAGTTACGTTTGCCCCCATTTCCTCCACGCCAATCCCAAGGCGAAGTCAACTACGCCCATCACGACCCTACCACCGACCTCGTATTTAGTCAAAAGGATTGGAGTGGCGGTGGGCTTCAAACCGTGTTTAGCTCCACTGAACCAAATCGGTATGCTAGAGCTAATGGGGCAGACCTCCGTTGGCCTAACACGGCGACTCTTGGGATGAAGCTAGAAAATCGGATACAATTCCTTGTTCCGAATGGCGGGGCCGAAATCAACTCCACTACAGTGTGGACAGTGCCAGCGGGTCACACTCTAACCAATGTTACAACTAATCCACGCACTACCACCGATAGCAAGTCGGCTAGGCACTGGTCATTAGCAACTACAGGAACATCCGTATCCAGCTACATTGCAATTACTAATCCAACTGTATACCAAAGTAGAACCGTTTCGTTTACCTGTTATATACTAAAGAATAGTGGTGATAGTAACGGGCTTCGACTCCAACTTACAGATGACGCTGGGTCTACCAATGGAACCACTGTAACCGCTGGCTCCTACACCATCGCCACCGTAACTAGAACCATTGACGCTGCCGCAACCTTTGTTAGGGTTAGGTTCACCGACGTTGCATCCACCGCCACCTACTTCATAGACGATATTGCGGGGTTTTCAAGTGATGCTAATGGTGGGATGGTTTGTTATGGAGTTGCCGAAGATAACGAGGTGCTATACGGTATCTTTGGTAGATTTGTTTGTCAGTGGGATGAGACCAACGATGTATGGAACGCAGTTTACATCCATGCTCTTAGTTACGCCACGTCTATCGTTTCCTACAATGAGAACATATATGTGGCTTTTGGGAGTGGTGGTGATGTTGAATACATCTACGGCACCACTACTTCTTGGACTGTATCTAATCTAGCTGGAGATGCTAAGTTTGCCTACTTCTTTACGGTATCGAGACAAACTTTATGGAAGAGTAGAGCCGATGGTGCGGCACTTCTTCATGTCTACCTTGCCTCCTCAACAAATCCAGTAAATGGAGGTTCTTGGTCTTCGGAATACACCGTGGGGTCTTCCGATAGAGCCATTACTTCACTAACTAGCTTCAACGATTCCCTCCTAGTCGGGAAGCAAGATGGGCTCTATCTCTACCTTCGCACTTACGACGACGGCACGAGTGCAGACCTCTTCCTCAACGTGACCAATGAGTTCGTAAACATGGTTCATGCCGACAACTTTTACCGTATGAAGGAGTGGCATGGTTGGGTGTACATGGTTGCCTCGCAGCAATCATTCTTTAGGTACAATGGGACGGAGTACCAAGAAATATCTTCGTTACTACACGCTCCAAGACTCACAGGAGACTTTGGTGGCCGTGTACGAGCTATTACCGCTGACCCCGCACAGCTATGGCTACTTGTAGACTCCGCAACAGCCAATACTACTAATACTAAACAGACTTGGCTAATGAGTTTCCGAGAGGTGGGGGGGCGATTCCAACTACATCCAATAGCGAAACTTGCCGTAGGAGACATCAACTGGATAGAGGTCAATCGTGGATACCTTTGGATTTTTGGCAGGCTTTATAACACAGATAACGCAAACCAATACGACTCAGCTATTTACCGATTTGTCCTGCCAACCCAAACAATTGCACCAGCCTATGACGCCACGCCGTCCATCGAAACGTCAGGTAACTTTGACACGTCCATTTGGGACGGTGAACTCCCCGATGAACAAAAAGCGTTCATCTCTCTAACCCTCTTTGTGAAACCGTCTACGATGGACGCTGAACACACCATCGTGGCTAAATTTGGATTGGACGGCGCTTCCTCCACCACCACAACGCTAGCCACGTTCAGTGGAAGCGGAGCCATTCAAACCAAATACTTCGACACCATAACGGCCCCCGAAACCAATGCCGTAGGCCGCTCTATCCAACTCAACTTTGCCTTCGCCACCGATGACAACGTGTCACCCGAACTCTACGCCTTCGCTTTACACTCCGTATTGCGCCCAAACCGTGTAAAGGTGTATGAGGCTTACGTTTACATCGGTGACGGCGTTATTCAACATAATGGGATGATTGACCCCGAATCCAAACTCACTAAATTGAACAACCTCCTCACGTTGGAAAACCAAATATACCCCATCCGTCTCACAGCAGACCTCAACGCATCCCGTGACACGGCTGTAGCATCTATGGCACTGGGCCAAAAGGCCGTCCACATTATACCTGGGTCGCTTGAGCGTGTTCCTACCGAGGAACGGGATAATGGGTTGGAGGTGTGGAAGCTACTTCTACAGGAGGTCACAGTATCCTAATGAACCCGATACAAGCATTATTTGACAAGTTTGTGGGAGTGTATAAAGCAGAGGCACTTAGTCTCCGAGCAGAAAAAGAGCGTCTCATCACGGAACTAAGTAGAGCCCAACAGGACTTAGTTAGTTCCCAAGACTTTATTCAAAGGCTCCAGGAGAAACTAAACCGTGTTCCCGCTCCACAGCCCCCGCCCAGTAGTCTACCCACCTTAGCTCCTCCCCCAATTGCCACGGTTCAGTGGAGCGCCGATTTAGTAGACGCTACGTTACGTAGTTGGGTTGGGAAGTTTGGGCGTAATGGCTACCCAATTATCAACTACCAAAACGCTAGGGTAGCCACGGACAAACGTGATGGGATGGTTCGGTTCCCGCAGGACGCCATCTACACCCTCCCCACCACGTTATACGATTTAGGCACGATGGTTACGTGGGCACGTTCATTGGACACGAGACCGTGGACTTCTGAATCCTACGACTGCGATAACCGTGCCATGTTCCTAGCTACCATGTGCGCCTATCACTATAACGTGAATGTTGGGATAGTAAGTGACGGCCATGCGGCCCATGCCTACAACCTTGCCATCACTGGGGATGGGAAGATTTACTTGGTGGAACCCGAAGACATCCCCCCAACTACCTACCCTCTATCCGTCCAACACTACCCCATGCTGAGTGGCGTTATCTGGTTCTAATTTATCTACCCCAACATCGCCACAGTCCACTACGTATCCGCACTTGGAACACGTAGACTTGCAATGAACCGTGACCATTGGCCCGTTACATTGGTCACACAGAAGTCTATATTGCCACCTCAACCTACGTTTCTTACTCATTCTTCCATCCATCCTGTGGATAGTATTTAGACTCCATTCGTGCTCTATAAGCCTGGATAATCTCCGCCTGCCTCCCTCTATACCTCCCCTCAATCCTCCACCGTATCACCTCGGTAATCTCCTCCTTCCTCACTTTATTCGCCCGCATCCAGTCTAACGCCAACGATATTATATCAACCATCTCATTGGTGGCCGCCACCCTTCCCACACCCCGCTTAGTAATCTCCTCTATCTCCTTTATTTGGTGGCGAAGCGCCTCCGCATAGTACTCATCGGATTGAGGTGGCTGCGCCACCCAAGCATCCCACAACTCCCCCAACACCCCCAATCTCTCGTTCATCTCCATCTCTACCTCCTACGGCTCGTACATCCTTCCATCCCATATAAATCTATGCCGTGTTATACTTATCTGGTAAAGATTCCACATCCCAGACTCATAAAACCCTACCGTGAATCCTTGTTGCCAGTTTTGTACCCGTGGCCCACGTTCACTAGGAGGGGCGTGTGGCCCCCTAATGTTGCAAAGGCACCCGTTCTCCAACCACACATGGCTTTCTACTCTATCCGTATAGTAGTGCGCTCCCAGTCGGTGCGTATGGCCTGAAACCCCACTTGTCCCAGCGTCCAACAACTCCGCTTTAGCCGCATACGCTGAGTGTGGGCTAATCCTGCTTCCATGATACAGTAAAACGCCATGCCAGTCAAATCCTGCCCCATAAGGCCCAATATACTCCACACCCAATGAATCGAGACCAGTAAACCTAGGGAGGGTGAGCCCTGGAGCATCCGATAACGCTTCCGCATGGTCTAAAAGATAACGTGTTAGCCGTTCTTCGTGATTCCCTTCAATGAGAATATGGCGGGCTTTTGGACAGGCAAGGCGTTGGTCTAAGAGGATGTCTACCCCAGCCTTTACATCCGCCATAAGAGACGCTTGCTCAGTCAACGTCTTACGATAACTGGATAACGCTGCAAAATCGAATAAATCCCCGTTATTCACTAACGTGTCGGGTTGGAAGTCTTTGAGGAACTGATTTACGGAATGTTCTGTGAGGAGGTCGTTGAAACGTGCCTGTTGGTCACTCAATATAACTATAGTTTCCACGACTCGGCCTCCTGCAATAACTCTGATGCCGTATCCACATAAACCTCCTTCACCTCGTCCAATGCAGCCCCGCCACTTCTTGTTAGGTGCTCCTCGGCAGGCCAAAACCTAACGTGTAATAGTTCATGGACGATAGTACGTTCTAGGGAATTGTCAAGGAGGAAGTCGTCTTCCCACTCCACATTAGACGATAGGTGGATAAGGGCACGTTGCTCCCGTGGCCTTACCTCAGTACACGCCATCACCCAATCCATATCTCTCTCCACCAATTCTTTCAAGCAATGTTCCGTATCCCATTGCCAAGCTAATTCCCACCCAGATAGCCCTAACCTTTTCTGCCACTTCTTGATGAGTTTAGATATGGTAGACCTATTTGGTAGGGTCAAGAGGAACCTCCTCCCCAGTAACCTGAATCGAATCCACCCCAATTGCATCCAACAACTTTTTACACTCCCTACACGGCATCCTCTTTTGGGTATCGTAAAGATATAACGTGGCCCCCCGTAGTGATACACCTACGAGTGCCGCCTGCGCCACCGCATTACACTCAGCATGAATGGCACGTTGACAATGCCCATCCACCACGTCACATCCCACATCAATACAATGAGGTTTACCTGGTGGAGACCCATTATACCCCGTTGTCAACACCCTATTCCCAACTACAAACACCGCTCCAACACTTGCACGGAGACACGTAGCCCGTTCACTTACCACTTTGGCGATGTTTAGGAAGTATGTATCCCAGGAGGGGCGGTACACCTTGTTAGGAAATGGAATCATAGTTCGCCCCAATTCTTCCCCACCCTAATATCCAACGGCAACCTAAACGGTACAATATCACTAAACGCTCTCGTCACAATCCCACTCAACAACGGTACTTCTTCCCGCACCGCATCAAATATCAGTTCATCGTGAATACACAACACCATCTTGCTCCGTAGCCCCACTTCCACCATCTCCCTATCCACCCTAAACATCGCCATCTTTAGCACGTCCCCAGCCGTCATCTGGATACGTGCATTGGCCCCAATCCGTACCGCCTCCGCTAAATCACGTACCCGCCCAGTAGCGGCCTGCGGCACCCACCGCTTCCTCCCAAACAGGCTCATTACGTATCCGTCACGTAACAAATCTTCCCTAACACTATCGAGATACGTGGCACGGGCTGGATGCGCCTCCGCCAGCCTTCGTATTCCTTCTTTGACTACCCTCGTTGTAAGGGAGGGGTCAATGGACTGCAACCGTGCTGCCTCCGCTCCATACCACCATGCCAACACAAACGTCTTCCCATTATACCGTTCATGGCTAAACCGTTTCTTCCACTCACTATCTCCCATTGGCAACGCAGTAAATGGGTAGATTGCCTCGGTTGGGGCTCTATAAATATCCAATCCTAAATCAAACCTATTCTGTAGTCTATCATCATTAGCCATATACGCAATGATACGTGGCTCCTCTTGCTCCACATCCGCCGCCATCAACACGTTCCCTTTACTTGGTACGATACAGGCACGTATCCTACGCCCCATCACTTCGTCTACATGATGTGGGATGTTTTGGAGGTTTGGCCCAGACGATGAGAGACGACCTGGTGGCGCAGGCACGTTACCCCCTGCATCCATATCCGCCTCCTCGTAGTGTGCAGCCTGGTTCAAAGAGGTGTGTAACCTACCGTCCTCCCCCACCAACGTTACCCATCCATCTACATACGTCTTGAGTTTCCGTGCCGCCCGCATTTTGAGTACGGAGTCAATGATGTCTGGGGCACTATCCCGTAACGAGGCAAGTGTATCTTTGTCAGTAGCGGGAAGCCGTTTCTTCCCAGTCCGTTTCCGTATTGGCACCCCTCTATCAACGAGGGCAAGACCAAGTTGCTCGTGACTGTTTGGGTTGAAAGTGTCGCCCATATGGAGGCTAGTGGCGACAGCGTTTCGGGCTTGTGCCTCCGCCTCCTCCAACTCCTTACCCAGCGCCTTAGCCTTCTCCGTATCCAAGGCAACACCGTGCCCCTCCATCTTCGCCAATACTGGCACCAATGGCAACTCAATCCCTTCATACACCTTCCACAACCCCTCCTCCACCAACCGTGGCTGTAGTACGTGCCACAACTGCAACGTGGCATCTGCATGGGCGCACGCCAACCTTGCTACCTCTTCTGGCTCAAGCTCCTCCATCTGTGCCCCATGCATAACCTCTTTATGGCTCGGAAGCGTCATACTAAGTAGCTGTTTAGCGAGGTCGTCAAGGTTCAATGTCTGCGCCCCAAGTAGGTACGCAGCCAACATCGTGTCGTGGTAGTTGACTAGGTTTACCCCAAAGGTGTTACGTAACACCTTCAATTCAAACTTTACGTTATGGCAAATCTTAGTTACTTTTGGGTTCTCAGCGATTGTAGCAAGCCACGAAACACTTTCACTAGCTCGTTGGCCGTCCCCAACCCCGACGTTGCACACCCCACTCTCCCCTTCTCTTTGTCCACCACATATATCCAATACCGAATCCCCGCTACCTCTTCTAGGGGTAGGTAAATATCGTCCCACTCCTTTACCTTCTGAAACACTGAACCCGATAACCCGTGCTTCGTCCGTCTGAAACACCTTTCCACGCTTTGGGGCAGTCGTCTCAGTATCGAACCCAACCACTCCACCCCTATCACAACACCCATTACCCCCGTCAAAAAGTATGCTACTACCATCCCCATCCAATCTGTAATCGTTTCCACTGGATGACGTAGACTGTACACGTTCCACCTCTCTCCAAAACTTTTCTGCATCCGCCTTCATCAACGGCAGGTACGTAGCCCCACCTGGTCGAAGGGATGCCGCAGGATGTATCCACGGCACAATCACCCTTCCATCAACAATACGTGCAACACCATGCTCTTTAGTAATCTTCGCCTTGCCCACAAACACGTTTAGAGCCAACGAACCCACCGTTATTATCACTTCGGGCCTCGCTGCCTCAATTTCATCCCACAAATGTGATAGACACTGCTCCACCTCTACCCGATTAGGAGTAGGTGGTTTACGTGGCGGTAGATGCTTTACCACATTCGTAATGTATACATCATCCCGTGTTAGGTCAAGTGCCCGTAGTAACGTGGCAAGGATACGACCCGACGCCCCAACAAATGGTTTCCCTACCCGAACCTCCTCCCTCCCAGGAGCCTCCCCCACCACCATCACCCGACACGGTAGCGGCCCCTCTCCAGGCACAGTCACGTTTGTAGCTACGTAAAGTGAGCAGTTATCGTGGTTCATCGGGTAGAGGGAGCGTAAACGTGTTATCCAACACCATCAACCCAAGTAGTCCATATCCAACAACATCCAAAAACGTATCCCTAACACTCTCGTTCATCGGGCCGTCACGTCTAATAGACTCCTCAACGTGGAGATTGTGGAGAAGGTGGTGGATTCGTGCCTGTTTATCCCCTAACCTAACACAAATCCCCTCCAATCCATGTCTCGTAATGTTATCGTGGCCGTAGTCATGTTGTTTAGACACGAGGAGATGCTGAACCTCATCAAGAAGAATATCAAGTTCAGTTGAGAAGTTTGGAGCACTTGATAGTTCAGCCTGCGAAACTTTATTTTGTGTAAAATGAATTGTGGTATCTACCACAGAACACAAATCCGTCTCAGGATGAACCGTGCCACAATTTGGACATCGTGACGCACCCCACGTCCGCCTCTCTATAAGAGGCTTGGATGGTTCAACGGTAGTAATTTCCACGTCGCCCTCCTATCTAAGTCATTGAGCCCTAGCTATGCTACTTACACCATCCACTTTAGTGCGTTGGTTAGACGCCACTATGCGGCCCTGGATTTGAACCAAGACCTGCTAAGGCAATAAATGGAACCATCTTCCCTAGCGACTACGGTTCCTCTATGTGGTAGCTACGTAACTTAGTGAGGAGGCAGACTAAAGGCGGTGGCCCGCCGAGGGTCTACAAACTTCTTTGGCGGCTCATCCACAGGGTAGATACGGGAAAAGTTAGCATACTCGCTATCCTTCCTAGTCCGTATCGTCCCGATGAACTCGTCACGAGAGGAGAGTGCCGCAGCAATATCCTCCAACATAGCTGCATCGTACACGTTAGGGTTCCGCATACGGATAGGGGTAGGATGAATCGCCTTCACCGTGACACGGAGACGGAGTGCAGCATCCTCCTCGGAGATAGTGAACGGCTTCCCAGTTGCCTTCACAACCCCACTCGACTCCCCTACACTCAACTGGATACGAGGCCCATACATCCCCTCATACTCCCCCGCCACCACCCTCGTAGACACCGTGAGACGTGGCCTTCCATCATCCCACTCATCTACCTCCGCCTCATCCAGTTGAAACACGTAGGTGCCGTCGGGCAGACGTGCCCCAAGTGTCTCCCCATCCGTGGACGCATCGTAAAAACTCTTCAACTCAGACATCGTTTCCTCCTCCTTCTGTCTAACTTACTTTCCAATGATACCACGTCACGTTAGGCGTTGTCAAGTCACTTTGTTACCTCCCTAAGTGCAAACTTTTAGACGGAACATCTTCCCGCCTAACTTGGGGCACCACAATGCCACCTATCCTCGCTGCTTGAGCTACCTGCCGTTGAATAGCTTGCGTTGCCCAAACGAGGAAGAAGGCGGCCTCCCAAGCAGAAGTATGAAACTCACAAAAAGGTTGAGCTTCGGGGTTATCTGGATAGGCTCGTGCTAAAGGACACGGCGGATAAGCACACTTGACCTTCTCTTGGTTGAAATCCATCTCCCCTTCCATAGTCTACCTCCTTTGGCTCAACTAATTCCCAACACGTAAGACAATAGTAGGCTAAACCATGCCACGTTCTTAGTAGGTGTAGTGGAGTGCCGCAGGGTTTATGTATCAATACCTCAAGTGACTGTTTCATACTTAGTTTCCTAGAGGTCGAGGTAATTGTAGACCTGTCTGGCCCTGATACCTACCTTCATATACGGTCTTTATATCTATTAGTGGCATCCAGACCAGACTGAATATCTTATCTGTCGGTCTAATTAGTATAGGATATGAGCTAGTATTGAGCACTTCCAAAGTTATATTACCTATAAATCCTGGGTCTACTACTGTGGGTGGACAGAGTAGTCCCAACCTAGCCCAGGTTGAACGCATCGTAACTACACTAAGCAAACCTCTTGGTGCAGTTATCACATCCGCTGTATAGGCTAAGAACCTGGTAAATGGTGGGACGTAATATGGTAACTGTAGCAGTTCCATTGTAGGTAGTGTACCTTCCCTGTGAGGGTCTACTTTTGCACTTATTCCGTCCCAAGGTGCCTCCATAGCTATGATAGGGCCTATAAGTAAATCAGTCATTCTACCCCTCCTCATAGATGAACTGCCTAGCAATTTCGCAGAGAGCCATAAACACCGCATCCTTGTCCCGTTCTAGCTGTTCTAGGGAAGCATAGGGCACCATATCGGGATGGGTACGCCGCTCTCTGCTGTAGATTGGGCCATAGACCCATCCCATCTTCATATACTCCTGCACCCAGTTTTCGTGTAATTCTTCTGGCGAGTTACAGCGCTGGGAGCTACACTGTCGTTCAATAACTCTTAGGAACTGTGCCCTGAAGGGTTCTTCTCGCTCAACCCAGGAGACAGGTACAACAGGAGCCTGGGCTGCAATGGCAGCAAGACGGGCTCCTTCATAGACGAACTCTGCACGGCGGTCATTCAAGGTCAATGATTGGTCAGTTGGCATCACTCCTCCTCCAGCCACCAGCGGCCCCCTTTCCCAGCAACGCCTCGGCTACCACCGCAAGAGCAGCGGGGCCAGGGTCTTGGTCAAGCCTATTATAGAACCAGTCATCAATCACTATCTCTATGGCCCCAAGTATGTCACTCTCATGGTCTGGATTACCAAGTACACAATACGCCTTGACATAGGCCCAGGGGTCGTCGGAGGGCGTGTAGCCAGGGCAACCTACTTTTTCACAAGAAATAGATACGTCAAGGTAACCATCTTTGTCCTGTATTACTCTCCACAAATGAGCAGTGGTACACGGCACACGCACCAGCGTCGGGTCGAGCAGAGGAACACGGCCAGTGCTGTTGCACTTTCCACACTTGTCGTTCTTTTCTGGTGTGTTGGCAGGAAGACCTGTCTCACGATTGACCCACGTTACCCCCAAGCATATGGGACACAGCTTGGTCAACTCGCACAACTGCCGTTTGATGTCCTGGTCAACTTGCGGAGTCATGGTGTCCTCCTTCTTGTTGTGTGGGCCTGCCAGCCCCGCAGCCTTGGCCCGACCTTTTGGCCTCACTCACGGGCGTCGTCGGTAACGGGGGCCTTCCCCACTGGCAGGCGGGCTATTCTGGCTGCTGGCCTGGGGCCATTCTCCCCAAGACTCTAGGAAAGAGGTGACCATTTCTAGCCAAAGTGTCAAGTCCCTAGAGCTATGCTCATCCCCGCCTGACAATCAGGCAGTGTGCTCCTATTTCCTTACACCACGCTGGCAATTGTCACCTCAACTGCGTCTCTCTTACGCCACCAGCAGCCTTGCGACGTGGGGCCTACCCTCGTCCTTCCCCGTCGGGAGGCTCTCCCACTCCTCGGCCCCATATCTCACCTAGAGCCACCTGTGGCCCCCAGCGGGAACCACCTATGGCTCAAAGCGGGGTACTGCGCTCTAGTGCATCTAGCGTCTCACGTGTTGCTCGGCCTTGCCAACGAGTCACGCTTTCCCCCGCTCGTTCACTAGTCTAGCCCTGGGCCATTCTCCCAGGGAGGGGGGTACTCTACCCTGGCCCGAACATCACGCTCTCTGATGGGTTGCGAAGCCACCGTGTCGTCCTGAGTTAGGCGCTCCTGCTTTCACTGCATTGCTTGAGCGTGAGCGTGTACCCCTTTACGGCTGTCTTATGGCGTCCCTCATACGCACTACCCTAGACTAGTGCACCTGCCTGGGGAGCCCTCGCTAGACCCGCAGGAACGGCGGCCCTTGCCCCTTAGCTGCGGCGCTCCTTGCCCCAGGCGTTGATGCCTATGACGGCAGACTACTTGTCGCCCTCGTGCTCAAAACCTGACAATCGGTGTATAGGGTCTTCATGCTTGGAGAAGAACCTAACGGGTCTCCTCCAAGTTGGCATAGAGGGAGAGTCCTTGAAGGCCCTAATGAGTTCCTCTCTCCATCCCTTATCGAGACGGTCAAATTGACACTCACGACCGCAAAAGGTAAATGGCAAATAGTGCCCATTCCTCTCAATACCTGCGCCAAAGCGACTCCTATCTGGTTCTAACCTTACCCCACACCAATCGCATCGGACTTGCAAAATTAGCAATTCAGACTTGGCGGTGGTCATGGCGCTCTTACCTCAAACTCTCCAACATCCCCAATATATCATTGAACCCAACATTTGTCAACTCCGCTGGATACCCTTTTTCCACCCACCTCTCCTCAAACGGGTCGCACATCTTCGTCATGTAGTCTCCAGTTTGCAAAGTGTGAAGGATATGCCTCGTCTCTATATCCTTCCCAATCTGTACCGACCTCTCCTGCTGCAAATAAAACACGAAATCAAAGTAATTAGCCAATTGATAGCGGAACGCCCCCCGAAAGCTTGGATACAACTCCTGCATATAATCGGGGTCTCCCGCTATGCCCTTCCCCGCCTTCCCAACCGTCGCCATCTTCTTATCCATTATTCTAGCTGTTGCCAAAACGTGGCAGCCTAACTCATACGGGTCAAGTGCCTGCACAATCCCAAACATATCCGTCATTAGGTCGTTGAACTTGGCAAATCCCGTGCTAGAGTTAGTCTCCTCGTGAAGCAAATCAAACTCGCTAAACCCATCAAACCCTAACACGTCTAGATGATTCCCTTTCCGTGCTTGTACGTATAGGAACTTGATGAATGAATCAAACTCCTCCAACCACTTTCTATCGTCAAGTGTTGGGGAGGAAAACCGTTGTACTACGTCCGTAGGCAACCCACTAATGGTACGGAACTCCCTCCCAAACGTTATGATTTTGGCACGTCTCGGCTTCCCCTCCGCATCAAAAAGAGCCGACCTAAGTAACCTTGACTTGCCAGCGCCAGCAGGCCCATACACTAACAAACTACAAAAGAATCCATCTCTAGACACGTTTCCCCTCCTGTTGTGGTTCCTCACTAACTGCCTGCCCTATACCAAAGATACTCCAACCATCGTCGGTCTTAGACACTTTCTGCCATTCCCCAACCGACTGTGGCAACTTTTCCCCACACCACGGGCAGAATCCCCACCCAAACTGCGACGGGTCTGGGCCACCAGGTATATTCATCCCCCATCCAACTCCCTGCTCCTTCTTATCCACGCCACCAAGTATTACAAATGGAACTGGCCCATCAGGACAATAGTGTCGTAGATACCCCAACACAGTAGCCATGTTTTCTCTCCTTATCCACCCCTTATCCTATAG
>JACQLU010000037.1 GCA_016203935.1 Parcubacteria group bacterium
AGAAATGCTCCTCAAGGCTTATAAGGTTCATGATCGCAAGCGAGAGATCCTCCTCGGTCGAGAGATCGACCCCTCCCGACCGGCGGAGTTCTTCCATCTTCTCCATGAGACGCTTCGTATCGAAGGATTGAGAATCCATAGGAGTAGGTTACAATGCAAAGATAAGTAACCCCAAGAGCACCATCGCGATACCGCCCATGAGCCGCATCGGCTTGGTATTGACCTTCTTCCATAACCGTACCTTTTCTAGGATCACGGCGTCACTCGCAATGAAAAGAATCACTATCAAAGGAAGGATGAAGATAAGGTTATAGAGGAGTAGGTATCCAAGTCCGGGAAGATAGGAAGCCTCATCGTGGAGGAGACCTAAAATCATAAGATACGGCCCACCGGTACAGGGAAACTCACAGATACCGACCAAGCCGCCAAGGAGAAACGCGGCAGGCAAAGATCCTTTCTTCATAAATTCCCCCATCTTCGCATGCGCCGCCTTGGGAATCCTAAGCTTAATAGGAAAGTTCGGATAGAACTCGTTAATAAGGTTGATAGCCCCAAGCGCAATGAGGATTGATGCCCCCAGCTTCGCCATGAAGTGAGGAGTGTTGAAGAGATGAAGCGTCCCAATAATGCCAAGCCCGATCAAGAGGTAGACTGTGAGGAGTCCCAAGATATAGAAACCACCGGTCGCGAGAATCTTCCTCCGCTCTGCGCTGAGACTCACGAGAAATCCGATCGTAAGCAGCAGCACCGAGAAGGCACACGGGTTGATACTGTCAATAAGTGCAGCCACGACGACCAAAGGAAGCAAGAACTTCCCGCCATCGCTTATCTGCCAGAGGGCACTCGTGATATTGCCAAAGCGGAGGAAAAACACCGCAGCAAGAAGCAGTACGCCGACGCCAAGGAGGATAAAGAATCGTTTCTTCATAGAATGGATTAGGGGGTCACCACCGCGCTGATATTGAATTCGAGCGGTTTGGCGAGAGAACTCTCAAGGGAGATCACGCGCTCAATGCGCCCGACGCCGGCCGGGCCATGCGCATTGGGATCAAAGGTCACTTCCACGGTCGCCTCCTCGTGTGGCGCAAGCACAGCGTTGAGTGATGGGATGAACCCGTGTCCGGGCATACCAAAGGGACCTTTGCGCATCATATTCTTAGGATCGCCGAGTGAGAGCGTTGCGGTCGTGCACATGCAGGAAGTATAGAGTTTATTGAGTTTAATCTCTCCGGTACTTTCATTTTTCACTTTGAAGGCATGGGTGACGTTACCCTGTGCCATTGAAACGGTGCCAAAATCATACGAGGTATGGTCGATGGTTAACGCTTGAGGAGAGTCCGTGGGATTGCCCGCACTATTCCCTTGGGGCGATGGTCGAGCGAGCACGACCGCTGCGACAACAATGAGAACGACAATGATAAGAGATGTGAGAAGTTGTTTAGGCATAGAGAGATAATAAAAAATCCCTTCTTAAGAGGGACTCCAAGGACGCCCGACGCCATCGCGGTTTCGCAATCGCGTGAAGGCATCCTTATCCTAGTGAGGGACTATGTTGGTGAAAAGAAAGCCAAGGTTGAAAATCGCGCTTCCATGAAGTGCTAAGAGCCTCAAGTTGCCGACGGAACTTTCGGAAACTATCGGGGGAAACAAAGGGGTCTCGCTTCTGCCACCGCCATACCCCAAAGATACTCAAGACCGCAATGACAATAAAGAGGGCCAATATTCCAATCTCGTTCATGATCGATCGGGAAAAGTTCTTAAACACATTCGTGTGAAAGAACGCGAGCGCAACACGGTCATAGTTCGCTTCGCAGGGAGCCTTTTGGACAAGGGAGGCAATACAACCGCCTCGATGATTTTCGTCATGCCCGCGCATCCCCACAAACCCAAAGACCGCTATCCCAAGGAAGCTCGCAAGAAGAAGAATAGAGGGTATGCGTTTCATATATAGTTCAATGCTATCAGATTTCCATTCTGAGCTCAAGTTACCCTTTACAGATCTCCGGGGTGTGCTATAAGAAAGAAAATCTTCTTTAGGAGGGTCTTATGAATTCTATGATGATCGTAACAACCTCTTCCGGGGATGCTCGCTATGAGATTCCTCGCACGGCCTTCGAAAAGCGGAGGCGTGTGCTAAAGGGCAGGTTCCAGAATCCTTCTGATCATGCCTTAGATTTGTTTGCAAACACTGCTCTGGCTTCCCTCATACACCAACTGGCAGGGTATGGAGGCATGGTTCGTCGCTGGATGAATCCAGAGCGCATAGCGATAGAGCGGGAATCGGAGAGAATTCCTGATTGGGCAATTGTGGAACGCGCGGGAGATCTTGCGAGTGTCATCGTCGGCTCTATGGACCCTCTCTTATTGAGGGAAGCCGCCCGCCAAGACCTAGAAGGTGCAGTGAGCGAGTTAGCTCGCTATGGCGGAATAGTGGGCTGGCAAGGATCGCTCCTTGTCTAGCAGATCCCCACTCGAATGCTTCTTCGCCGATCGCATATTCACCGCTGCGACAACTGTCAAAGCGGTGTTCTTATTCATCCCCGTGATTGAGAAAATCCGATTCTGCCACCCTCCTCCACATTAGGTTCTGTGAAATGCCCGTGAGGCAAAAACAATCAACACGAGCGTAAAGAGAGACACGATCAAGACTTCGGAACTTATAGGTAGTACCCTCCCGTGCACGGTGGGGCTTAATGCTGCGATCGCCTGTGAAGGGATATTCGAATGAGTAAACACGATGCGCCTCAGCATATCCACCGCGTACGAGATGGGGTTTATCTTGGTCAACAAGTCAAGCCACCGAGGAAGGTTGCGCAAGGGAAAGACTGCTCCCGAGAGCATCACAATCGGAAACGTAATGAACTGGAAAATATACTGGCCGGCGTCGAGGGATCGCATGCGGGCGGTGATGACCACCCCGATCGAACTTAGCGCGATCGAAAAGAGTAAGACCGCGGGGATTAAGAGCGCAATCATGGTCATAGTCAGTGCCACCCCCACGAACGGACCGAGCACCACAATTGGTATGATTTGAATGAGCGAAGTGGTGGCACCTCCTAAGATTTTGCCAAGGGCAATCGCCGAGCGAGGTATGGGTGAGACCAGAATTTCTTTAAGAAAGCCAAACTCCCGATCCTGCAAAATTGAGATCGCCGAGAACATCGAGGTAAAGATGAGGTATTGCGCGATGATGCCGGGGAAGAGAAACTGCACGAATTTCACTCCCGGTATCGGGAGGGAAAGTGAAGCCGATATGCCGTTGCCAAAAATGAGGAGCCACAGGATGGGAAACGAAAAGCCGCTTAGGACCCTCGTCTTATTGCGCCAGAAGCGCAAGAGTTCTCGATACCAAATAATGTAGATGCCTTGCAGTGTTTGGTTCATCGTCTAAAACCTCCTCCTTGCTTAAAATGAATACGCGACTGTGCCTCGGATGAGAGTTCCTCGTCGCGCACCCCATGACCAGTCGCCTCCATAAAGACCGCATCCATCGAAGACTGATGATACCGTTCCTTGAGTTCCGGCGGGGTTCCGTATGCAACGATCGTCCCTTTATCAATGATCGCGACGTGGTCACAATGTTCAGTCTCGGGAAGATAATGAGTTGTTACAAAAATGGTTACGTCTTCCTGGGCTCGGAAATTCTTAAGATACTGCCAGATGAGCGCGCGCGTCTGGGGATCAAGCCCAATGGTTGGTTCGTCGAGAAACAGCACCTTGGGATGATGCAAAAGCCCCCGTACAATCTCGAGCCGCCGCTTCATTCCCCCGGAAAAGGATTTTACGATCTTATCTTTCCATTGCTCTAACTCCACGAGTCGCAAAAGTTCATGCACCCGCGTGCGAAAAAGATTACGGGGAACATTATAAAATATTGCATGCAAAAACAAAGTCTCCCACGCGGTGAGTTCGACATCAAGGGAAGGGTCTTGGAAAATGAGGCCAATCGAAGCGCGCACCTTATCCCGTTCGTGCACCGCGTCAAATCCATTCACTGTAATCTCACCGGCAGTGGGAGTAAGGAGGGTAGCGAGCATACTAATGGTGGTAGTCTTCCCTGCTCCGTTCGGTCCCACAAAACCAAAGAATTCCCCTTTCCCCACCGAGAATGAGACGGAATCTACCGCAGTGAACTCGCCAAAACGACGGGTGAGATTGGTTACTTCAATACTTCGTTGGAGAAACATGGGTTATTACGACTTGAGTCTACCGTACTACACGATGGCTATTCTAGCACAAAGGGAATTTTATTTCCTAGTCGTGACCATCGAAAAACTCACCCACCTCGCCCAAGAAAAGAGCGACAATGAATGTGCTGCTCAAATGCAGAAAGTCAAGGAAGAACACGCGTTGAGAAAGTCACACCGCTGCGACAACTGTCAAAGCGGTGTTTTCTGTCTGACCCTGCGTGGGAAGGGCGCTTCGATTACTTACTGAGTACGAAACCTCGGTAGGAAAGATAACCTGCTACCACCAACGCCGCCCAGCTTAACCACATTGGCACCGCCCAGCCGCCGATATTTGCTTCCCAACTGAACACAATCCTTAGGAGATGAAGGAACGCAATCACTAAGAAGATGACCGCGACTAACTTAAGATAGCTTTTTTGGTTCATAGAGGGTGGGTTATATACTCTTAGCTTGATAATACCACCCTTTTCTCTTTGTGTTGAGAGATAATCCTTCCTACTCTGTGACGATCTCATTCCAAGGACCGACTGGTACTTCCGAGCTTTCCACGAATCGCCATTCCACCAGTGCATTATCGAGAAGGCCGAGACAGTCGCGCACCGCGGGAGAGATATCGAGTCCGGCTCGTTCGCCATACCTGTTTCTGGGACGCCGAGATCCGAAGACGTATTCAAAGTCATCGGTTTTGTAGGGACCCACGTCTTCCCATTGCGCGTAGCACGAGGTGCCTTCGTAGCGGATCTCGATCCATCTATCTTTCACCACGGAGAGATTGTCCTTCGTCTCTTCGTACCACGGAATGCGCGTGGCGGACTTTTTCCGCTCGCCCTCATCGTCGAGGTCGTCATACGGGAGCGCGAAGTAAAACGGGTTCTCTTTTGGTTCGAAGGCACAGGGTTTGAATCCGCACCTGTCGTCGGGGTCGTCGATCCCTCCAAACTGTCCCACCCAATCCTCTACCCAAGCACTTGAAGTGTTGGATATAAAGCGGTTATCCTCACCCGCGCCTTCGCCAACCCAGAAGAAGGTAGTCATCACCCGCTTTAAGGCCGCAGGAGAGGCGCTTGGCTCTGGGGGGATCTTGCTGGGCTCTTTTGGCGTGAGCACAATGCCGATCATCGAGATAATGATAAAAAAGGAGCTAAGCTGTGTGGTCATACAAATGGAGAAAAGAGAGATCCTTTATAATAACAGAAAACAGGTGCGCAAGCAAAAAGTAACCCCCTTGATGCCATCGCGGGGGGTTCAAATATAAATCTCGTCGCCATACTTCTCGCATCGCCAGTTCACCCCATTAAATAATTAGCCATACCTAATGGGGGTAAATTTCTTTTTTAACTTCGAATTTTGTTTTGATATCTCTCCGCATAGCGCAAAGTTATTGCTCAAACAATTTCAAATATTCGGAAAACACAAATAACCGATTTCGTTTGAATCCGGTAATCTCCTTAAAAATACCTATATTCTCAAATTGTTTAACTAACGTGCCTGCCGAAGGATGAGTTACATGCAATCTCTCGGCTATTTGTCTGGTATTCAATATCGGTTGAGAATACAAATGCTTCAATAATTCTTGACCTACTTTCGCCCTCTTTCCGAGAGACATAATTTTCTGTTCGGATTGATGTCTGAGAGCGATAATTTTCTCGAATGTCAATTTACCATTTTTTGATGTTTCTGCAACGCCAACTAAGAAGAATTTAATCCAGTGTTCTAAAT
>JACQLU010000033.1 GCA_016203935.1 Parcubacteria group bacterium
AGGGCTTCATCTTGGGATGCCAACGGAAGGTACGGTGCCCAAAATGGACTCCCGCCTTAAGGAGGTCAAGTAACGTGGGTTCAGAAAGACCTTGCATACAAGGGAGAGTATAATGGAAGTTTTGAGTTTAGGCAAATCCTCATTTACTGCTCAAGGCTCAAGGCTGAATGCTCAAAGAAGCTCTTATTAAGCTTGCTTTCCTTAGGGATTAGCTGTAATATACGTTTGTTATGAAAGAAAATATCCATCCCACATTCTACGAAAACGTCAAGGTCACCTGCGCCTGCGGTAATACCTGGGTGACTGCTTCAACGTTGCCAGAGATTAAGCTTGAGATCTGTGCCGCCTGCCACCCGTTCTTCACCGGCAAGGAGAAACTGATTGATACTGCGGGGCGGGTTGACCGCTTTAAGTCAATCCAGGCGAAGAGTACTTCACGGGGAGACGCCGTAGCAGCTATACGGGCAGCCCGTACCGTAAGGGCCAAGGCCCGCAAGGAGAAACTCCCCAAGGGGACTATTATTGAGATCAAAGCCGATACGGCACCTCGCTTAAAAACTTCACCACGAACACTGACTAAACGAGCTACCAAAGAACGACCAGCAAAGGCAGTGCCATCATCGGTCACTCATAAGCAGGGCGAATCAGCCCCTCATCAGTAGCGAAGTTCGTTTTGAGAAACCGCCTCTCAATCATTGGGGTGGTTTTTCGTTACTCCTTCTCTCCTCCTTCTATGGATCTTACCAAACTTGAGGCACTCCTAGACGAATATGCCAAGCTCGAAAAGGAGCTTGCCGATCCCACGCGCACACGCGATCCCGTAAAACTTACCAAACTCGCCAAACGGAAAAGCGAGTTGACCGACGTAGCACTAAGCGGAAAGCGCCTCTTAGCCCTCGGCCGTGATCTAAGAGAGGCCGAAGGGCTTCTCCGCGAGAGCGACGATCCTGAACTTAAGAAGCTCGCCCAAGAGGAGGTAAGCGCCCTAAAAGGGGAACGGACAAAACTTGAGTCGTATCTTGCGTCAGCGCTGGTCGCCAAAGATCCACGCGACGAAAAGAATGCCATTCTCGAGATTCGCGCCGGCGCCGGTGGCGATGAGGCGAGCCTCTTTGCTGCCGAGATCCTCCGCATGGAGATGCGCTTCGCCGAGCGGAAGGGACTTACTGCCGAGATCGTCTCGGAGAACCGCACCGGTCTTGCCGGCTATAAAGAGGTAGTGGCACGTATCATCGGAAAAGGCGCCTACGGGGTCTTCCGCTACGAAGGCGGGGTACATCGCGTGCAGCGCATCCCCGACACCGAAAAGAGCGGACGCATCCATACCTCGACCGTCACCGTGGCGGTCCTTCCCGAAGTTTCTGAAACCGAACTTACCATCAACCCAAGCGATATCCGCATCGACACGATGACTTCAGGCGGCCATGGCGGCCAATCAGTCAACACTACTTATTCGGCGGTTCGCATCGTGCACCTTCCCACGGGACTCATCGTGCAGAGTCAAGACGAGCGCAGTCAACTCCAGAATAAAGAGAAGGCGATGCGGGTACTGCGTGCGCGTTTGGCCGCCCGAGCCGAGGAAGAACGCAGCAGTAAAGAAGGCAACCTCCGTAAATCGCAGGTAGGTTCGGCCGAACGCGCCGAAAAGATCAGGACCTATAACTTTCCCCAAAACCGCGTCACCGACCATCGGGTGAAACTGACGACCCATAATCTTAGCGCGGTCCTCGATGGCGAGCTCGATGAACTTACGAATGCGGTACGACTAGGGGATCAAGCGGCGCTAGAAGAACGAAAAGCGGTAAGGGACCAATAATATATCTCATGACGATATACGAAGCATTACCACATGCTGCCAAACTTCTTTCCGTAAGTACTTCGGCCTCACATATAGAGGCTGAAGTACTTTTAGGATTCGCCCTCAAACGTGATCGGACATGGCTCGTTGTCCACCCAACAATGCCCCTTGCGGCGCGCACACTTACCCAGTTTTGGAACATGGTAAACCGTCGCGCTCGCGACGAGCCACTCGCCTATATCACTGGGCGGAAAGAATTTTATGGCCGCCCGTTTTACGTCAATCCCTCGGTCATGATCCCGCGCCCCGAGACCGAGGAACTCGTGAGGAGCGCGATCGAATACGTGCATCGGAGAAAAACGAGACGCCTTACCGTCATTGATCTCGGCACCGGTTCTGGCGTCATTGCGGTGACCCTCGCCCGAGAAGAACCGTCGTTACGCGTAATCGCAACCGACGTCTCGGCGCGCGCTCTCGGCATGGTACGAAAAAATGCCGCTCTCCACGGCGTTGCAAAACGGATTACATTTCTAAAAAGTGATCTTCTCGCTTCGGTACCGATTCCAAAAAACTCTGTCATCGTCGCGAATCTCCCCTACCTTCCCGAAAGCGACAGGAAAACCGTCGCGCCCGAAATCCGCAACTTCGAGCCAGCGCGTGCTCTTTTTGCGGGAAGAGATGGACTCGCAGTGATCCGCCGTCTTCTCTCACACATTGCCAAACTCTCCTTAAAACCACAGGCGCTCTTTCTCGAAATCGACCCCCGGCAAAGAAAAAGGGTGGTCACCCTCGCCAGCCGCTACCTCCCGCATTACACGTGTTCCCTCCTTCGCGACGTGAGCGGCCGCGACCGCATTGTCCAGTGCCAACGAATCGAAATACTCTCCCACAAAGGCTTCAATACTTCACGATCGTGAAATTTTGAAGCCTTCGTATAAAGTAAAATCCCACGGATGAAATTCACCCGTGGGGATTGGTGACGATTGCGTCACTACTCTAGAGTGGCGACCGGGATGGTTTTGAGCCAGTGCTTAGAGATGAGTTCGTAGTTGACCAAGCCGATACCGACCGCGATCATCCCTCCTAAAATGACATAGCTAAATTGGACATAGAGAGGGAAAGTAAGAAAATCGGCCCCATGCCTTAGACGAAGTATGACATAGGTAGCCCAAAACCCTATGGGCCCATCCACCATACAGATGGTACGACGGTTGGAGTGGATCTGGCGGAAGAGAAACCAGAAGAAACGAACGATCCCCCTCGGTACCGTCCAGAAGAACGTTACCGCCGTCCACTTGACAATCACGATGAGCGCGTCGAAGTAAAGTAGGGCATGGGTCAACGGAAATTCGTCAGAAATGGATCCTAGCATCCAAACCAGACGTTTCCGCTGCTGAATAGGCTCCATCCTCCCACTATTATACTCGTCCACTCTTTGTGCCCACTTCTGGGTATTACGCTCCGTGCTAAGCGCGATCTTTACTATCCCTGCATGGCCACCAAGGCCTCCTGCAACCAGACTGTAAAGAGCCCAAAGTAAGATAAGCATAGGATAGTGGGCACCACCAGGAGATTTATCGGCGATATTCTCAAGAGCGTTAATCGTCAGTAACGCCCCAAAGAACGTCCCTCCGACGACGAGATAGAAAAAAGGGCGCGGTCTGCTAAAGAACCTATAAAGTCCCTTACCGCCTGCCGTCAATGCCCATGCAACTCCCGGTGCAGCTACCTTCACAGCACTAATCGTCTCTCGCCATTCATAGGAGAAGTAACCGACGAGTGCCCCGACTATTGTCCCGATGAGGAGTCCGAGCGCGACTCCCCAAAAGGGTGCGACCATAAAGAAAAGGAGTACTGCCATGCTTCCACCCGCGAAGCACGCCGAACCGAGTTTCCACCTTTCCTGATCCATTTCTTTTCCCTCCTACTCAAAGTTTTCGCTAAGCTTTCTTAGCATCATATAGTATCGTATTTTGGAGGACGAGTCAAAAAATCTCTCAATCTGGAGTTGAACTAGACGTTGATCGCATTTCGTGATACGCTCTGACAAAATCAACTTTTAGGAGGGTATCATGGCAAGAATGGGGTTAAAGATCTTTCTGGCTTGCGCGTTGGGCGCATTCACCGGCTCACTTGTCGCACTATCGGTTCATCCCTATCTATGGTGGGTAGGACTTATAGGGGGAGGGCTTGTGGGTTATCTCTCCTATGAGTTCAGAGAGGTGGTCGCCGCGATTCAGACGGCATGGCTTGAGATTGTCGGGTATAAACCAAGCTGGAAAGATTTAACCCGACAACTCTGGGTTGGTTTCGCTTTTCTAACTACATTCGCGACTGTTGTTTCGGTAGCCGTAGGGTGGGCTCTTCTCTTAAGCTTCTTTGATCACCGTGGCGATTCCCTAGCTCTCCTTTTTGTAGCTATCTTTGGGTTCCTTTTTGGAGTAGTTGCCTTATCTCCGGCACGTCGGTGGTGTGAAATGGAGTCTCTTTCACGTCAAGAGGCAAAACGGATCGTCCTTCTCGTAAACCCATTAAGCATGTTGGTTTACTGGCCGATGTGGACCTTATGGAGAACGAGCGTGGTGTTGCGCCGAGTAATCCCACTGATTCCTTCTCTCTTTACGAAAGCTGCAGGAGGTGTGAGGTTATTCAGCACCACAGTGTTCCGGTTAGTACATTCCGACCTTCGCCTCCTTTGTGGGATCGATGCAGCCATAGGAACGGTAGTCGGCTACTTCACTGGTAACGCGCTTATTGGCGCACTTGCAGGTGGAGTATTCGGACTGCTCAATTATCAGGTAGTGAGCGTATGGCTACTTAAGTTCCACAGAGCCACCACATAGGAACTTAAGAGCCTCGCCAACTGAAAACCACTCCGACAGAGGTCGGAGTGGTTCTTATTTTTATTGATCCATAACTCCTCTATCTCCCCTTACCTTTCCTCCTAAGGCGGATCCGCCTCTGGCGGAAAGGGGGGAAGTGAAGTAGATGAAAATTCAATACTCGACTCGAGCTCGGTGGGAATCACCTCGATCCAGAGGTTGCCGCGGTTCATGGTGATCGGCGCTCCGCTCTCGTTAAGAAAGTAGAGAGGATCGGAGATTCCTAATTTCTGCCAGCTGCCGCGGATTTCTTTGCCGTCAATATAGAAGCGCGCTTTCCCGCGGCCAATGGTATCCATGGTTAAGAGCAGATTATTTTCGGGCATCACGCGCCCCCCTACCATCATAAGCACCACGTTCTTCACCATGATCGGCTCATTGGTCAAGGCATCTTTAATCACCTCACCACCTTGCGAACGCTGCCAACTATTACTCATCGGATCATACGTGTAGCGTACCTGAAAGGGCGGACTGGAAAAATCGAAGGTGAGTATCCGTTCGCTCTCGCGATCTAACGCGCCGGGAGTCTCTTCCTTAAACGCAAGATTACTCCACTCCTCGGTCTGCCATGCTCGCTCCGTAATTAACGCTCGTAGATTATCAGTCGAAGTGAAGACATCGTGAGGGGAAGCGGCGTCCTGCGATCGTGAGTAGTAGCGACGATCTTCATTGCCGCTATCAAAGAGGGAAAGTGTGGGCAATAATTCTTTAGCGTCAAAACTGCCCCCCACATGGCTCACTACTCCCCGGCCGTGTCCGGAGAACCACTCAAGAAAATACTTCCGCACGCTGCGCACGGGACCAATGGAATCGGCGCGATTTTGCTCGTAGATCGCAAGTAAGCGCGTGGTGCCTCCCTCCACGAGCGCCTCATAGACAATCTCGGCCTCGACAAGGCCAAACTGGGGCCGCGCATCCGGATGGTTATCAATCATCACACCGATAAGCGCGCCCTCCTCGTAGCGAGACACCGAGGGGGTGGCACTCGCCGATGCGTGGGGAGAAGGGGAAAGAAGCGGCGACGAAGATGGCCGGATCGAGCCCACTGGTTTCGGCGATGGCAAGGCGTGTGACGGTTTAAACCCAAAGAGGAGAGCCGTCACTCCCCCTACGATCGCGAGTGCGAAGAAGACCGCCCCGATGGCGAGGGCGGTGCGGAGAGTTTGTTTCGGTATTAAAAACGACATGATACCAAACGAGTACGACCTTTCGTTGACTTAGATTTCATCCATGCTCCCGCCGCTTTCCAAAGGTGCCTCCGGTGGTGGCGAAGGAGTAGCTCCCTTAGCTTTCTCGGCCGTGCGGGCGCGCGCGATCTTTCGCGACTCGAGGATTAGGTATCCCACCATAATAATGATCGCAAACCAGAGAAGAAGCGCAATAATGACAAGGGTTGTATACCATCCGACGAGAATGATAAGCGCTACCAGAATACCAATAAGGATACCCCGCCGCCAAGGCGGCTTCACCTCGGTCAAAAAATAATCGATGGGTCCTAGCTGTTTGGCATTGATAGGAAACGGCATAGGCGAAGATAAACTGCTTAGTGTCTATTAGTGCTTATATTCGTGTCTATTCGTGTATAAGGATACCCTTAAACACTAATCAGCACGAATAGGAACACGAACGTACACGAATAGCGGTTGCCACCCTCATGATAACACAAAACACGGCTCGCTGCCGTGTTCCGCCTATGCCACAGCCTATTATTTTTCAGCCTTCTCCTTGGCTTTTTCAGCGGCGGGTGCTACGCCCTCGGTCGCGGGGGCTTCTTCGCCTTCTTCAAGCGGCTTCTCTTTCTTCACCGTCTCAACCTTCTCTACCTCTTCATGCACCTCTTCCTTGAGCGATTCCAGCTCGGCCTCACTGCGCAGCGGCGTAATCGTGGCGACGATCTCATCGGCTTTCCCCAAGACTTTAACGTCTTGGGGAACCCCAATATCGGATACTAAAACATGGTCGCCCACCTTGCTTAGCTTCTCAACCGAAACCGTAAGCGATTGAGGCAGCGCATCAGGAAGCGCCTCGATCTCAAGCTTGGTGAGATTCTTTACGAGAATACCAAGGTTCTCCTTTTCCGCAGGAGCAGTGCCACTGAAAGTAAGCGGCACTGAGGTACGAATCACTTTACTCATGTCCACGACATAGAAATCGGCATGTATAATCCGATCTGTAACCGGGTCACGCTGGATATCATGGATCAGTGCGTGGACCTTCTTCTCTTCGGGTAAAGAGAGTTCTACGAGTGTACTCTTCCCCGCCCGATAGTAGGTTGACTCAAAAGCACGCGCTTCAACCGCGACACTGGTAGCTGGTTGCTTCGCGCCATAGACTACCGCCGGCAAAAACCCTTTTGCCCTTAGGAACTTTACCGACTTTCCTAGTTCGACTCGCGCTTGTAAGGTCAATTCCATAGTATTTGCTAGTTATATGCCGTTGGTTTGAGTATGGACACCGGTGCGAAGAGTAACCTCGCGAATGCCTTCCTGACTTACGGCTATGTTCGACACAAAAGTATTCCCGCAGGAGGAGCAGACACGACGAATGAGCGTAGTAGCACCACGTTTTCCCAAAAGATTCTCTGCACCCGCGCCAAAGGGAGTGCCGCAGACCGGACAGCGGGTGATTATCGAGGGAGAGATATCCATACCAAGAAAAGATGAACGTACCTTACTATATCATTATACGGTACGTGAGTCAACCTGAACTCTCTCTCTTTGTTCTCATCTCTCTCCTTGAAAAACGAAAGCGACCTCCTCGAGGAGGCCACTCTCGTTCGCGTTCGTTACTCTCATAAATTGGCGACGTTCGCCGCATAGACGGAGAGGTTCGCTAGTTGCGAAGGTGATAACGCCTGCGCGGCGTTGATCGCTTCCACAATCAATTCAGTGGAGAACGTTCTCGTCTCGTCAAGATTGAGTAGTTCGCTGCCAGTCCGGTTTTGTAGATAGTCTTCAATAAAGATCTTGTGCTCTTTGGTAAGATTGATATTCACCTTGGTAGTATCTAAGTAACTACGAAGCGCTTTCCGTGCCAGGTGTGTAATTCCTTCTCCGCGTGCCGCTTTCTCAGTAAAGGCAGTAGGTACGCCGTCTTTCGTAACAATAGTGCCCCCTCCTACGGAAGGTTTCGGCGTAGTGGTCGGTCGTGTCGTTGCTAATCCCCCCTCAGTTGGCCGTACGCTTGGGCTTCCAGTCGCGGTCGGTGTTGCCTCTCCCGTGGGGGTCGCACCCCCTTCTGTCTCATCCCTTGAGCCAAGTCCTGCACTGATACCTAAGAAAACCAGTACGATCACAAAGAGCACAATGATGGGATACTCGCGAATGACTGCTCCAAGTCTGGCCCAGAATCCGCGTGGGGTAGGCTCTCCGGAAGTGGGAGTCCCTATCGGTTTTGCCGGTTCTACGGGAGTGGGACGCATGGGCGGTCGCATCTCTCCTCGTTCATTGCGCTGCGGTTGTTGTCCATCCATATGAGCTTGACTCACCTCCCTTCTGCGCCAAAGGGCGCTCTTAAAGACAAAGACATATTGTGGAAAACTTCCACAACATGACTAGGTACCGTAGCACAAGCGCGCTACGGGGGCAATATATCTCTTCTCGTAGAAAAGTAAGGCACGAAAAAGAGAAATTGTCTAATGTCAGCGATAGCTCTCTTTAGACGACTCTTCGTATCGCCTCCTCGCTATCGCGGGGAGAGACCCGGTTAGACTTGATGGTTCGACAGCGCTCGCACCGATGGACGAGATACCATTCTTGATCGCGGTACAGGGCCGCTTGGGCTACCATGATACCCTGACAGGGATTGGCACGATCACCGGGGAAGATATCGACATGTTTGGAGGTAAGGCACTTAGGACAATGGTTGGTATAACCATCGCCGACTACCATGAACCCACAGACGATGCAGCGGAATGATTCGATCCGCCTTCGGAATTGTTTCGCATGGGGAGGTAACGGATAGTCCATAGAGAGAAAAAGAAGTCCCTCTCGCACAAGGGACCATTCCTCGAAAAAAGAGCAATAGGACTTAGCCTGTCGTAACGAATTCTTTCTGTCGAGATGCCTCCTCACGAGTCACCCCTTCCGATGAAGGTTTCGGTGTCACGGCCGCCGAGGAAGTGGAAGTCAAACGATCGATTACAATGACACGGTCTTTGGAAAGCAGCCGGGCGAGGAACTGATCCTGTACTTCGGCGCGGTAACGAAACTCGGCAAGATCCATCACCGTGTAATTGATCTCCTCACCAAGTTCGTTCTCAAGTTGGGTGACTAACTGCTTTAATCTCGCACGATCGACGGCACCTACCAAGAAAAGATCGACGGGCACGTGGTGGCTTCGGGTAAACTTTCCCGAGAGTACCGCAAGCCTCACATCGCCCAAGCGCTCAAAATCACTCTTGAGTCGCTCCTCGGGATTGGTGCCTGATTTCAAGAAGAGCGCCCTTAGTTCGGGAAAGAGCTCGAATTCCTGCCGCACTGAATAATATTTTTTCTGGCCATTGGAACGCACTTTGAGAAGTCCAAAGGAGCTAAGATTTTCGAGTTCCCTTCGTACCGAATTAATCTCCTCGCCGAGCTTACGGGTAAGCTCGCGCACGAAATATTCACGCTCGGGATTGGTTAAGAAAAGCGCCAGCATCTTGGTTCTGGTCTTCGAGGAAAAAATGTTTTCGAGAGCCTGCATCATATGGACACAAAATGAGCTCACCTCTTTACACTCCTACTCTAGCGAATTACGGAGAATTTGTCTACCCAGCACCAATTCTTAGTACGAATCGTGAAGGTGATAGTCAGAGCCGCCAGGCGGCTTCGCCTTTATTCTCTGCTTACCGAGAGACTCACGGCGAAATTGGTGCTGGGTCGAACACACACTACTTTCGTTGTCTCGTAAAGAATTATTCAGTATACTTTAAAGAGTTACTCGTGCAGTACGTCGTGTTACTCTTTACGCTCCCGCGATTTTGTGTGCCTTAGTAAACATGCATGCAGCGTTTTATCTGTCAAACTGGTGAAGTAAGTATCTTCCGCGGTTCTGCTTCTGACCGCCTCTGTTTTAGCGACATCCTTACGCCTAACGACTTCTCAAGCGAGCTTTTGGGAACGCTCTATTTTGTCGCTGAAATTATTCACCCACTCCCCGAAGCTGAAAAGCTCATGGCCACAATGTGGAATACGCTCACCGACGTATATAACGAGCTTGCGATCCACCATCAAGAACCGGGGCAAGCCTTTGAGGAAATAGTACGGCGGGCCAATGAAGCAGCACACCACTTCATCGCCATCACTTCTCATCCCCGCATTCCGCAAATCCATGCGCTGGCCGCCCTCCTCCGCGGTGAACAGCTCTACCTTGCGTATGGCGGCGAAGCTCATGCCGCCATGATTCGAAAAGGCGCGCTCACCATGATTACCGAGACGCCCGAACGAGGGGGCTCAACCCGCGTCTTCACTACCTTGGTTTCCGGGAGCGTGCGGCCTGATGATTTCTTGCTCTTTGCCACTCCTGCGTTCTCCGACCTCGTTCCCTTTGGCTATCTTAGGAGTGTGGCGCTTGAAACCGACATGGATCGGGCGGCTACCCTCGTGAGCGAGTCACTCGAACATCAGGGAGTGACCACGCCGCTTGCCGCGCTCCTCGTTCGCATCGACTACCTCCCCGCCGAGACGACCGCGGCTTCCGCGCGACGACTCCGCTCGTCTTCCTTCCCCACCGAAACCGCGACGCAAGAAGAAGAACCGTCCGTAGAGGTAGAAAAAGAGGAGACGAGAACGCCCCGTGCCACCCAGATACGCCCCCGTACCGCGCTGGGATTGTTGTTATGGCTTGCCGCTTCCCTCGGAAGAAAACTTAAGGCACTTTGGATCCGTATCGTGATCCTCGCGAAAGTCGCGTGGTTACCCAATCTCGCAGATACGCTTCGCCGTCGCCGCGTAGCTACCTTTAGCCAAAGCGAGAGTCTCTCTCTGCCCCTTGCGAACGCCCCCGCGATCGCCATCCGAAGCGCTCCGCCGCGCACACGAACCCTTAAAGAGTACATGCCGCTCGCCATTCCCCTCGGAGGACTTAAGGCAGTACGAAGTAAACTCACCCCACGCCGACTGCTGCTCGTGGGGAGCGCACTCTTTATCATCATGGCGGTGGGAGCATTGGTTACGCGCTCGCGTCGCCCGGCGCCGGTCACGTCGGTAAATCCCGCGGTGATAGAACAGATGACGAAGCTTATCGAGAACGCCGAAGCAAAATTGATTATTGGTGATCGACCTCAAGCCTACGCGCTCTTTGGAGAGGCGCAGGCTCTCCTTCCTCCCGAAGCCTCTTTGAAAACAGCCTCCACCGAACTTATCACTCTCGCCGAGCGAGTGAGCGAAGGAATCGATCGCGCCGAACGTACCATACGCCTTGCTCCTCCTGCCCCTTCGGCAGACGCGGCAGCACTCGCTTTGGCTCGCTCGTTTGACCGTTTCGTGAAAGCGGGCAGCACATTCTATATCATTGATACCCGTCGTCTCGCCCTCCTTCGTTACGATCCCACGCGGGACTCCGTGGACGAGATCGCGGCAACCAGTGAATTCGACTCCCCCGTGCGTGCCGTAGCTTCCCCCGGTCTTGATTCCCTTGTTACGCTCCTCTTGGAAAACGGCACCCTGGTCGATGTAAAACTCACCGAGCGCTCGTTTGTTGCACTCCCGAGCGAGGTACGAGAAACCGAAGCCAAGCCTATCGACATGGTCGCCTTTGGCAACCGCATCTATCTCCTCGACCCTGAAAGCGACAGCATTCTCCGTCTTAATCGGACTTTGGGCGGTTATAGTCGCGGACAGACGTGGTTAACGAGTGCGGTCGATCTCGAAAACGCTCGGGCAATGGCTATCGACGGAGCGGTCTATATTCTGCGCCGCGACGGCAGTATCGAAAAATTCTTCCAAGGCAAGCGCGATACGAGTTTTCGCGTGCGCGACCTCGCTCGCCCACTTACGAACCCCAATCGTCTCGTGACCAGTGAGGATCTTGACCACCTCTATGTGAGCGTACCGAATGAAGGCCGAGTGGTGGTCCTCGCCAAAGACGGCGCCCTCGTGCGTCAGTACGTAAGTGGCCTTTTCAAAACGCTTAAAGATTTTGCGGTTACTCCCGATGAATCACTCATGTTAGTACTTGCCCAAAATCGGGTGTACGAGATTCCGCTCACTCAATAGATACAGGGCGAACTTCGGCATCGAAAATCCCCCGACCATAGTCGAGGGATTTATTTGATAGAGAAAAGAGTGGAGATGCCTATATAGCAGGGGCTGTTTCGGTTACCGGCCGGGGATAGTAACGCACTTCATCCATCCGCACGACGAGGCGCTTTAGGGTAGTGCCGAGTGGCCAGCAGGTCATGAGTGAGATGACCCGTGTGCCGGAAGGGGTGAGTACCGAAAGATCAGACGGCTCAACAATCACCGCGTCGCGGTAGTGATAGCGGTAGATCTTATCGTCCCGAATAAAGAAGGCTTCATCGTTCTCCTTAAGTTCAGCAATGAGCGAGAAGATCGCGACATAGGGACTCGTATTCCCCACCCACGAAGAGCTATGGCCTACCAAGAAGACGTTGCCCTCTTCGCCGGGAAGCGCGGTGCCGGCGTAATGCACGACTCCTTGATTCAAGGCTTTTTGGATTTTCCATTCGGCGCGCGTCTCTTCATAGACAACGGGAGTGATGACGTTAATCTTAGGGATCACAATATAATCGCGTTCGTCAAGGGTGAGGGCGAGTGCTTTCACACTTTCGAGGATGGGATCAACGGTGGGTATTGCGGAGGCGGTCGCATCACGGTAGGCAAGCACTCTCGCGAAGGGCTTTACGAGCCCCAGCCGATACTGCGCCTGTACGATGAGAAAGCGCCACGAAAGCCCAATGTAACTCACAAGGAAGATTACAACAAAGAGACGTAAGAATTGCTCTAAGAGTTTTAACTGGGCCCGTAACCTCTCTCGCGTAAAGCCTTCTCCCCAATAGGCGAGTTGGGTTTTACACCAGCGCGCAGCGAGTAGGAAAGATGATCCCAACCCCTTCACTCCAAACGCCAATTGCCCAAGAACGAGTTTGAGATAACCCTCGAGACGATACAAAAGACGCGGTCCTTTGAGAGCGCGGTTAAGTTCTTTTAAGGTAGTACTCTGTGATATGAAGAATGGAGTCTCTTGCATAGGTTCAGGATGACCGCGTACTATACCTTATTCTCTGCTAAAACACAAGTAGCCTCCCATGCGACTGGAAGGGAGGAGACTCAAAGAAGGATGATGCGAACTGATAAAGGTTAGAACATCCGCCGAAGCGGAGGGAGAGAGTTCTAAAACCTTTAAAGTCCGATCTCCTTTAAGCGAACCCTTTGCCTTCCAGTCGCATGAGAGGCGTACATCAACCCATTAATACCGAAAATGAAACAAAAAGTCAAACAACGTGCCAAAGTGAGGACCGTCCCCACTTTGCCAACTCAAGTGGGGACGGTCCTCACTCCGCGGGCTACTTATTCTACTCCTGTAACTCCAAATACGAAAAGAATCCTGCGCTGGCAAGATCCTTTTCAATTACAGGCCGCACTCTTGGTTACTTCAAGGTTACCTTTGCTCCAGCGGCCTCGAGCTTCTTTTTAGCCTCTTCTGCCTGCTCTTTGGGAAGATTCTCGGCGACAACCGACGGAACCTTCTCGGTGAGCGCCTTTGATTCGGCAAGGCCCTTCTGGGTGATCTCGCGGATCGCCTTGATCACATTGATCTTGGTAGCACCCGCATCGGTGAGCTCGACCGTAAAGGCGGTCTTCTCCTCGACGGGAGCGGCTACTGCCGTACCAGCGGCCGGAGCGGCCGCAACTGCTACTGGCGCCGCTGCCGAGACACCAAAGTGACCTTCGAGCACATGCACAAGCTCAGAAAGCTCAAGCGCGGAAAGTTTTGAAACCTCCTCAACAAGGCTTTTGAACTTGGCCGGCACTTCCTTCTTCTCGGTTGTAGTTGTTTCAGACATAGAGATAGACTTAGATATTAATAGATATTCATCGATATTTGTCCCTTGATCGGTCGCCTGAGGCGACTAGCCTCGGAATGATATTCATCGTCACGTACAATGAGTATCTACCAATATCAATGAGTATCTATGAATATCAATGTTTCATTTAGCCCCCACCGCATTCAATACATTGAGTAGTGATCGTGTTGGTGCAGCCAGCACGTTTACCATACTTGAAAGCGGTGCCGCAATAGTCCCTACGAGCCTAGCCAGTAACTCCTGCTTACCAGGAAGCGACGCGAGCATGGAAATCTCGGCATTCTCAATAAGGAGATCACCCAAGAGTCCTCCTTTTATCTTGATCTTCTCATGGGTCTTGGCAAAGGTGGCAACCACTTTGGCCGGGGTAATCTCATCGGTAATGCCGATGGCTACCGCGGTAAAACCGGTAAATTCCGGTATCTTGGTTTGGGGTTTTACCTCGGCGAGCGCGCGCATCAGGAGCCGATTTTTGGTGACCACAAACTGTGCCCCTTCCCTTTTTAGGAGTCTTCGTAATTCGGTGGAGTCTTTCACCGAGAGACCCTGGTAATCAGTAAAGACTACGCTCTTTGCGTGCGAGAGCAGTTCGGAAAGTCCTTTGGTCTCCTCGGTTTTCTTTGCCTTAGATTTAGCCATAACCGCCTCCCATAATTC
>JACQLU010000035.1 GCA_016203935.1 Parcubacteria group bacterium
AGGGAGGATGGCAAACCGATGTGTATTATTGTATTGAAGCGGGAGGAAAGCGGCCCCATTACGCCGAAACAATGGGAGTGGCTCCATCACTGTTGGGATAACAACCATGATGGGGCAGGGTTCATGTTTCGAGAGGATGAGGTAGTGAGGGTAGTGAAAGGGTTGATGACTTGGGAACGGTTTGAGGAGAGGGTGAAGGAGCTTTGGAGGGATGGCCCAGGTCTCACCGTGTTTCATTTCCGTACAGCCACGCATGGTAAAGTTAGCCCCGCTAATACACATCCATTCCCAATTTCGAAGGACAATAAGATTTTGGGGAGCGTGGACGTGTTATGTGATGGGGCTTTAGTACACAATGGGGTGCTCCCGATACCGTTGGACAAGGAGCATTCGGACACGATGCTTTTTGTTCGGGATTACTTGGCCTCGTTTAGTAGGATAAGTATGAAGGAGGTGCGGCTAATATCGTTGTTGGAAGGAAAGTTCATTATCCTCACCACGAAACATACATACATGATAGGTACGTTTGAGGAGGAGAAGGAGGCAAACTGGGATTTCTCCAACAAAGGATACTTGACAGCGTACCCGAAGCTCTCTAAGAATGCATTCCTCCACGGCTATGGGGGGTGGCTTGATGACGATGATGAATGGAGGGGTGCGCTAGCGAAGATGGAGGTTTGTGGAGTATGCAAAGAACACTCCCCCTTCCTCACCACCGCCACGTCTTTGGGCCTCCAAGAGGACATGAAGGTGTGTAAAACGTGTTTACGAGACCTTTTCGTGGAGGGGGATTACTATGGTGAGGAAGATTCGTTCATAGTGGAGGGGGATAGGATTGGGACGTTTGATAGCTTTGAGTGGGGTACATACCACAACTTGGAAGGAGGGGAACGTAAATAGAATTGAGGAGCTTGCGTCCATTATCTATGACGAGACATCGTTACCAGAAGCCTTTGACCCCGACGACTCAGTGATTCTTAGAACAACATTCGTCTCGGCACTTGTAGATTGGTTACATAGTGAAGGATATGAGTTCGATTCGGAAGCCTTTTTTGACCGCTGTATGGATAGCGGTACACGAGTAAAGGAAGGAGGTTAGCCATGTGGAACCTGTACCATTTCGCCTCGCCGTCGTGTGAAGAGGTGTGTGGGAAGTGCGGGAAGGAGCAAAGGCACGTATACCTATTGCTATTGGACGGGGTGGATGCTTATATCCATCACCAGATATACGAAGGGTATTGTGCATCATGTCTCCTTACGTTATACCATCATACACCCTCCGAAGCGGGCGAGCTCATTGCCCGTACTACCCAGCCGCAGGCATGGCTATGAGAATCTTGGCTACAAGGCTTACCCAGGAGCAACGTGACACGTTACGGAGCCAAATACGTTTCCCTACCCTAACCTACCACGCTTGGGGGCAATCAGAGGATAGGGGTATCCTGCTACGTGAGGTTTTTGATTGCCTTTGGTATGGGGATGTGGTAGAATGGCATAATGAGAGGAGGAGCCGTGTCGTGTTGATGCGGAAAGGGAATGTGTGTGCAGCGGTAGACTTAGACCACCAAAAGATTCTCACAGTCTACCGTTGCGACGACACACATAATACGCTTGACCCCCATCCGTATTGGGAAGGGCCTATTCCTAACGTGTTGGCATAGGAGGAAAACGATGTCACGGAAAAAGTTAGGGGGAACGCTTGTTGAATACATAGTCATTCAAGAACACGCTTTCTACCGCCAAGGAATTTATGGTGAAGCTGCAGTGGCTATGGCGCTAAACGATGCCAAAAGACAACAACATCCTAACGCAGAAATCATAGTGATAGGTTCTAAGGATGTTGAAGAGGAGCCGACGTAGGGGAGTAGCGGAGATGGCAGATACTAAGTGGGAGCGTCGTGACCGTAAACAAAGTAAACGGAAAAAGATGGGGATGGACGGAAGCTCAACACGTCTTCTTCAAGAAATCATTTGGAAGAAGGGTAAGGTACGTGTCCATAAACCTGAACTCTACCCTAAAGGATAAGTAACGTTGCCTACCTACGATTTGACCGACGTTATGGAGATGGACTTGAGGGCGGGAGAGCCCATCGTGGAGTCTATACTTGACCCAATGGATAAAGTTCTACTTGTGGCACGGTATAAGGGGGGGAAAAGTGTTTGGGCTCAACAGTTGGCGCAGTCGGTAGGTGGCGGTCACGAGTTTATAGGGTTTCGTGTCCCACATCCACAAACGGTACTTTACGTGGCGGGGGAGGGGGACTTAGACGAGTTACAAGATAGGGCGAAGGCTATGTCTGTCCTTCTACCCGTACCAAATAAGGGGGTGTATGTATGGCCCATTCCAGAACTCCCATTCAATGTACCTGCTGGGCAACGGCTTCTTCTCTCCACGGCGGAATCCATAAAAGAGGAGTATGGTAGATACCCCAACGTGACCATCTTTGACCCAGTATACTCCTTGATGGTGGGGTCTATGAAGGATGATGAGGCGGTAGGAAGGTTCCTTCGGGTAGTGAATCTATACCAAGCGTTGACCCATTCCGCTGTCGTGTTAGTGCAACATACCCATAGAACGATAAGGGTGGAAGGGGAGGAGGTGGAAGAGCTATCCGAAGGCTTTTTTGGAAGTATGTTGTGGAAGGCATGGCCCCGTCGGGTTTACTACATACAGCAGAGGCGAGGGAAAGTATTTGAATGGTCTACTGCGGAGTTCCGACGGAAGCAAGCGTTCAAGGAGCCCATTCAGTTGACGATGATTGAGCCGTATCCACTAGCCTTTGTGAGGCGGGACGAGCGTTTAGACCCCACGATGGCGGCTGCTTTAGCTTTGTTGGGAGGTGGGATAAACGGAATCAGCACAACGGAGATTACCCACACCCTACAAAAGGATAGAACTACCGTGACTCATGCACTGAACTCGTTGGAGGTGCTAGGGGAGGTTGAGTCGGAAATCGTAGAAGGAGGGAGTAAGAAATGGAGGAAAAGGGTGTGGGTCAATGGTACTGTATAGATAGTACAGTCCCACATCCCACAAACACACCTGGGCACGTTGGCACGTAACTTTGGAATGATGAAGGAGGGTGACGTGAAGTACGAAACGTTTGATAGAGAGACTCGGATAGTTCGGGTAAACAAGGACATGTCTATTGTCTTGGATGAGTTTGAAGCAAGGGCATTGTGGAACTACCTACATTATCGCAATCCCATCATTACACCAGAAGAGAACATTATCCGTAACCTTGAATTACTCCTTGCGGATTACATTAGTCGCTACATAGATATTACTGGCTACCCTACCATAAAGGCGGAGAGCTAAGTTATGTGGCAGGATTGGGTATTCTTGGGGGGCAGTGCCGTGTTCAATGTGGCGTTGCTCCCGTCCCTCCTTACCAAGTCTAAACCCCACCGTGCTACGTGCATGGTAACGGGGGGGATACTGGTTGCCTATGCTATAACGTATGCGACACTTGGTTTGTGGTTGGCAATGGTGGGGGTAGGTGTCTCGGCTACGGCGTATGGGATACTTAGTGTGCAAAGGAGAGGGACGTGACGATTGAGGAAGTGTTTGAGTCTTTTATTCAACAACACTATGGGGAGAATACGGATTGGTATGTGAAGAAGATGGGGGAGTGGGCACTTAGCCACACGGACATAATGGAGAAGCTTGCTACCCTGTTTGGTGGCGAAACTACAGCGACTATTGTTGCTACTGCGGCAATCGTCTGGGCCAATGCTTATAGACGTGGACTCCCATCTGATTTGGAAGACATTATCCCGAAGGAGTATTTGAGATGACGTGTAGCCTACCCATAGAGATGCTTAGTTTCCCCTTGGATTTCGCACGGAATGACGGGGGCACGAGGAGGAGTAGCCCATGACCACGCCACGCACACCCTACGATGAAGCAATCGCCTTGAAGCAACGCACTCTCGCTGCCGCAGTTACGTTCACCATAGATGAACGAGTCGAGTTAGACATCCTTCTCGCACAACAATTGGGCTACCTGCGAGCCAAGGCCGAGTCTGCCCTGCTCCTAGAGGCTGCCAGGCTTGCTTGGGGTGTTCTCAGCGGTCAATTGGGCGACCCTGACGGCACAATTCTAAAGCAATTAGGAGAAGCAGCCTGGCCCACCCACGCAGAAAGGGGGGCACTATAGCTACAGAACGGTTTCACGTACTTGATGGAAAGCTACACTTTGGGGAGATGGTCTTAGGCCCATCTACGGGGTTGTATGCAGATAGGGCAGAGATGCCATCACTTACGGAACGTGACGGTGTGGTACATACCACGATGCCGTATAGAGTGGATTTAGTGTTTGTGGCGGGGGAGAAGGTGGTAGGAGTAGAACTCAAACGTGGAGAAGACCTCGTAACATCGGCACACGTACATAGGTTAGGAAGGCAATTGATAGTGCTAGGGCAAACGTGTGACGTGGTAGTGTTGGGGATTAGTCAATTTGAGTCTATACAAGAGGAGGTAGCATTGGAATTGGTAGCCTACCAAGTGATGGGGGTCATTGTGGCGATGTTGCCGTCTACGTATATGGGGCAAGTAGCCATGTTAGCCTCCATCAAACCGTATTTGGATGGGTCACGGAGCGTGCTAGCCCCATTTAGATGGACGGATTTAGATTTGAGACCACGGAGGACAAGGGTGGGGTGGCTACTTCGTGACATACCTGGGGTAGGGGACGTTTTGGCACGTAGACTACTTGACAGGTTTGGGTCGGTTATGGTAGCATTGGGGGCGAGTGAGGAGGAGTGGCGAGAGTGTGGGGCCACGAGACGGGCAATTGAAGGGAGGAGAGAGGCACTTCTATGAACGATTTGTGGAGTGATTTGTTCATGGTAATAGGGATAATGGTATCAGGGCTGTTGGTTATTACAGGGATGGTTGTTTGGGTAGTAGCCATAGTCTCCTATTGGGGTTCATAGTGACCAGTGCTCATATCCACCACTATATCTTCCCCTCATCTAACCCTGGGGACACAACGGTAACGGGAAAGTGTGACTGTGGAGCTACATCGGTAGGGTATGCGTTTGGGGAGTGGATGGATGAATTGGTGGCGAATCCTAACCTCTGTATAACGTGTCTACATGGGAATTGGAAACACGTTAGGCATACGGGGCCGTGTTCTGAATGTATGTGTAGTAGATTTAGGCAGGTGGCAACGGCTACTAGAGAAGCGTTACGGGGCCTAAACACGAAAGGGGGGTACTTGGATTGGGGGGACGCATGGAACAAGACACAGCACGGAGGACTATCACAGAACCCGTTACTAAACGAGTAGGGTATACTTGTAGGAGATGTGGAGGAGGGATAGAACGTGAGGATTGTTATAACTTTCCACCTTTCTCCCCCATATACGTAGACGATGAGGGGGAGGTATACGATAGGATGTGCTACGAAAAACTACAAGCAATGTTTGGAGGGGTGTAACGTGAAAAGTGTCACGGTAACGGAACTGTTGGATTGGGTTAGGTGTAGGCAGTTATGGAAGTATAGACACGAGATGCGGTTGGAGCCGTTGGAGAAGGACACAAATATGGTGTCGGGCTCCGTGGTACATAGCACAATTCAGGAGATATTGAGCGGAAACGTTGATAGGAAGTTCCTTGAACTCTTTGTCCACAATAAGTTGTGTGACGAGTTCGTAGAGGATATGGATAAGGTTAGGAAGTTTGAGCCTGGGGTGTTACGGGCACTACGACAAGTGCCTAATTGGGTTTGGGATACGAAGGGGTGGCACGTAGAGGAACGTATCACGATGGTGGTGGATGGGGTAGAGGTGGTTGGGAGGCCCGACCTATTCCTTGTAAACGAGGAGGAGGGCACGGTAGACATTGTAGAGTTCAAGACGACGGAAACGGAGCCCCTTGATTTCCTCCTTTGGAACCCACAACATCAATACTATGCGCTCATGTTAGGGACACAAAAGTATCCAAGCTTCGTGATGCGGTTTAGGTATGTGTGCTTGCCAACGCAGGGGAAGTATAAGGAGATGATGCCGTGGATTTTTACAATAAAGCAGGCACGGATGGCGTTGAATGAATTGATGTTGTTGGTTGGGGAAATGGGGCGGCAGGGTGTTGTAAGAAATAGGAGTAGAAGTTGTTCATTTTGTGATTTTGATAAGGTGTGTGCCACCTACTTGACAGGAGGTGACGTTAGTAGTACACTAATGGAGTACTATAGGAT
>JACQLU010000034.1 GCA_016203935.1 Parcubacteria group bacterium
GAGTGGCGCTAGAGGGCTCGTTGTCCCGATGCCGACGCGGTCGTTATCTGACTCTACGACCAAAGTAGTAGTATCTACAATAAAGTCATCTCCTGCTGCTCCCCCAAGCGCGACAGAGAGCGCTCCTCCCGTAGACTTGGTAATAGTGCCGTCTGCGTAGGTAGTAGAGGCACCGGTAATAAAGGAACCATCGGTGTAGACATTGCCCTCAACTCCCAATAATCCTGCAACAAAGAGGTCGTCTCCTCCCATGACAAACCCTGCGTTAGCCAGGGTTTCGGTTGCCGAAGTGCTGCCCCCTACAATAGCATCTCCGTCAAACCTGCTGGTTCCCACATCCACCCAGAGGGCGTACGCCCCTCCTGCTGTTATTGACGCATTGCCCGAGGCAGTGGGAGGGCCCGCTATGACCACCGTAGAGGCCGTGGTGAATACTTGGTTGGGATTGGTACCCGTAAGAGCCACTTGGCGGTACTGCCATGCCATATAAGAGGTAAAAGTTGTGGGGTTGGAAGCTGTGGAGTTTATAGTGCGGGCATCTATGCCGATAATCTGTGTGGGTGTTAAGGTACTGCCCGTAAGGGTTGTGTCGGGGGCAATACTGAACCAGCGGTCGCCATTCGCGTCCGATACATTGAAAGCACGCCCTGCGGTAGCCGAAGCAGAACGCACATCGGTATATCCTGCAGCAGAAAGGGTAAGGTTGCCTGTCGTGGTGCTGATGGTGGTGGCTTGCTGGAAACCGAAAGTTAAAGCTGTAGTGCTTCCCGCCATATCCATAACAAGACGAGAGGCTGTAGTTTGAATATTGTCTCCTGCGGTGGCTACGATTGGCAAACTAAAGATAATCTGACCTTCATCTCCCGTGCCTGTGCCAAGACCCGCAGCTATGGTAAGGTCTGCTCCCGCTATATTCCCTGCTCCTCCTGTGGTTATGTCTGGGGCACGGAAAGTGTTGCCCACTGCTAAAACAGTGCCGCCTTCGCCCCTGCCGAGGATAACTACTCCTGCGTTGTTGATGCGCATACGCTCTGTGGCTGTCTGGCCTTCATCCGCAGTGGTGGCAAAGAGCAATCGTCCTGGCATATCACCCACTCCAGGGGTACCATCCGACTCGGCAGCAATGAAAGCTGCTACGCTCTGAAAGTCCGCACTGTCATCACCAGTCCAGATAATCGTGCCGAGGTTGTCACCACTCACCACGATGGTGTTAGAGCCGATGGTAGCATTCCTGGAACGAGTGAAGTTAAGTGTAGCAGCTCGGTTATTAGTGGCGTTAAAACTTCCAATGGTCACGGTATCGGCATTACCTATTTCAGCACCTCCAGAGAGAATCTGGAGTTCGGGAACGCCAGCGCTGGCTCGGTCTATCGTACCACCAACCGTAATCTGTGCCGTGTTGCCAATGACCAAACCTTTAGAGACAGGGATGATCACATCTTCTCCTGTGGCAGGGTTTAAAGTAAGGTCTCCTGCTGTGGTGCTGATGGTATGTGCACCTGTGAGGGAAAGAGTGGCACCATCGTAGTCAAGCTCTTTGGTGCCTGCGATGTAGATGTCAACTGACTGGCCTGAAGCTGCCATGACAGCCGTGTCTCCTGTAGATCCGTCTGCAAAGAAGACCTGCTGGGAGTTGCCTGCCTTGCTTACGTACAGGGCAATGTCCCCATCATTGGTCTGGTTGGAAATAACCAGGGAGTTGGCTGCGATTGCCTGCGCCTCTACCGTACCCTCCAATACATTGGTAAGGGCGGTGTCTGCGGCTAAACCTGCGGAATTCAACACTATGGCAATGTCCCTGTCTGTGCCAACGGAAGAGATGAGGTTGTCGGTAAGGGATATGCCGTACTGGTTTTCCGTGCCAAGGCCGTCTGTAACGGTTCCTCCGGTGATAAGGAGACCTATGGAGGTGACAATGTCTGCTGTGCTGCCAGAATCAATGGCTGGCATGGTAACGTTCATTCCCCTCCAGTTGATGACTGCTGCTCCCACATCACCCACGGCAGTATCAAGCGCTCCTGCAGCAGAGATGTTGTAGCCGGTATAGGTGGTGGTGACTGCGGTGTCTGTTGCAACCAGGGCATTAGCGATCACGTTAACTCCGGTGATGTCGCGGTCTACGGTTCCAGTAAGGTTGGTGTCAAAGTCAAACTGCAAACCAATGATGTCTCCTGCTCCCTGGGTGGTGCCAGAGGCAAAATCAGCGTTAATGAGAGTGCCGAAGGTCCACTCGGTTTCCAAGGCAAAGTCAAGATGAGTACCTGTCGTTGCAGGAGAGATGGTGATAACATCAGAAAGATTAATGTTGCCTCCTGAAGAATCTATCGTCAGATCTCCGTCGGTTCCCAAAGAAAAGTCGGTGTAGTTGGCTGCGCTTCCGTCTGCATCGTTGTAGGTTAGGCGGAGAGAATC
>JACQLU010000007.1 GCA_016203935.1 Parcubacteria group bacterium
CTCCCAACCTCCTCTTGCTCCAAGAGGAGGAACCCCAATCACGCCGCGACCCTCGCTAACTCCCCCTACCCCACTTAAACTAAGAGGGGGGTCTCCAATATCACCCAGACCGCCGACGATTCCGCCGAATCAAGCGGTACGAATAGCGCCGCCGCCTGTTCCACCGGTGAGATTGGATGGATTGCGGGCGCCTGCTCAGAACTCGCAGGTTGCGGGTCAGGGGTCAGAGGTCAGAGGTCAAAATACTGCTCAGGGCTCAGAGGTCAGTGGTCAGAGAGGACCAGAGATCCTTCGCAAAGCTCAGGATGACAAAACAGCCGATCAGAGCCCAGAGCTCAGAGCTCAGAGAAGGATGCTTGATAACTCCTCCTCGCCTCCTCTCACCCCTCGATTGGACTCGGGGCAAGCTCCAAGAGGAGGAGAGATTTTTCCTCCTCGACAAGCTCGGAGTCAGAATGACAAAAGAGAGAACCCGTTTGCGATTGCGGAGGATAAGCTGCGTCCGGTCCTAAAGGCTACCCCGCCGATTGTTGAGATACATAAAGAAATATCAGTACCTCCGGCACCTCGAGCGACCACTCCTGCTACTCCTATTACCATTCATTCACCGCAAGATATCGCGCGTCTTACCCCCGACGTGATTCGCATGAGGGTATCGGATATCGTCCGAGAGATCCGCGAGTTGGTGCGGCAAGCGGAGAAGAGTGGTCCGATTGGTTCGCTTAAGACGAAGGCGGCACTCGCGGCGGCGATCAGGGATAATGCCGAGCTTGCGAGATCGCTTCCTGTGTCGATAACAGAATTACTTAATTTGACGAATCAAGTACGATAACCGCGATCCCAATCTACGAATGACATCCGAATGATCCTAATGGGAACTACGAATATTCGGGTATTCAATTCGGGGCATTCGGATTTAATTCGTATCATTCGGATCGGTTTATGGCTGAACGATATTCTCTCCCCCAATACATCGACGTTGAAGATAAGATCATTGGTCCGCTTACCCTCCGGCAGTTTCTGTATCTCCTCACCGGCGGGATCATCATGTTTTTGGTAAACGGCATCTTTACTCTTCCCGGGGTCATTATTATTGGATTTGTGGTGGTGCCGCTCGCGGTTGCCTTTGCCTTTTATAAGCCCGATGGTCGCCAATTTTCCGAATGGCTCCTTGCACTTCTCAATTTCTCTTTAAACCCGCGTCTAAGGCTGTGGGCGAGAGAGCCGTATAAACCGCCGATTAAGATTTCCATCCCTGTAAAAGAGGAAGAGACCCCGGTCAAGGAGGAGATCTCGGAGAGTAGGCTCTCGCGGCTCGCCGAGATTTTGGATCTCGCCGCGCTCTCGATCGTGGCGAAGGAGATGGAGGCGGGAGAGATCGTGGCAGCACAGCCGGAACCGGTGGTAGAGGCTCGGAGCTCGGCCCCGTCATCCGACGGGGTTCAGCTCGGTGATCGGAGACAGAAATTCAAGATTGAGCTTCCAAAACAAGAGAAGAAAGCAAAGCCACCACCTGTGGTGCCAGAGAAACAAGAGATACCACCGCAGGAAGTAAAACCCGAAGCGCAGCCGACAGTTGCTCCCAAGCCAGAGGTTATGAGACCAGTAACACCACCAAAGATCCCATCGGTACCGGAAGTTATTAAATCAGTGAAGCAACCAGAATTAGAAGAAGTAAAGGTCGAGCCATTAGCAGCTCAACCAAAAATTACTCCTAAGCCTCCTCAAATCTCGGAAGCGAAGCCAACGCCGGAGGTCGTGGAGCCAAAACCGAGAGTCGAGGAGCCGAGACCTGTCGCTCGTCCTATAACTCCCCCAACCCCTCTTACCGTTTCGCCTCAGGTGAATCCGCCTCTGGCGGAAAGAGGGGAGGAACCGCCCTCAAAACCGATACCAAAGATTGAGAGACCGGGAGGGAGAAAGCCAGAGAGACTTCTCAAACCAGTGATCTCTCCCCGCGAAGAGGCGCGCGAGGCACTGGTATTTGGGCGCGAAGAGCCTACTGAAAAAGAACTCGTAAAACCCCCCATTCCTTTGGAGGGAGAGCTTCCCACCTCGTTTGCCGAGATCCCCATTGCCCACACGAGCTCGGAAGAACTCACCGCCAAGCGTGAAAAAGCGCGATCGCAGCTTAGAGCGCACGCCTTTGAACCAGTCTGGCTAAGGGAAGAGGCGCAGTACGTAGAGCCCGAGTTAGGCCGATTTGCCGAGCTTCTCAAGGAAGAGGAAAATGAGAGAGGACCGAACGCGATTTTGGCAAGCCGTCTCGTAAGTCAGCGCCGCCGCGCCGGAGGAGTCACCGTGACGGATGAAATACCGCTTCTCTAGAAGCGTGTTGATATTGATAGATACTTGGTCCGACCTCGGTCGGACCGATACTCATGGATATTCATTGTATGTACGATGGAATATCGGTCGCCTAGGCGACCAAATATCTATAAGTATCTATGAGTATCAGTAAGGTGTATGCCTGAAGAAACTCTCATCTCATCAAAACTCGCCCGGAAGCCTTCCACCCTCTCGACGCAGGCCTATCTTGATATTGCAGAGATTCGCGATTCGACGGTGGTTTTGAAAAACGGTGCCATGCGCGCGGTGCTGATGGTCTCGTCGGTCAATTTCGCCTTGAAGTCTCCCGAAGAGCAGAACGCGATCATCTATGCATACCAAAATTTTATCAACTCGCTTAACTTTCCCGTGCAGGTTGTGATCCATTCGCGGCATCTCGATATCACGAAGTACTTAGAGCAACTAAAGCAGCGCGAGAAAGAACAACTCAATGAGCTCTTAAGAATTCAAACCGCGGAGTATCACGAGTTCGTGAAGAGTCTCGTCGAGCTTTCCGATATTATGACCAAGAGCTTCTATGCGGTGGTGCCGTATTTCCCACCCGACATCATTCAAGAGGGACTCGTGAGTCGTCTTCGCAATGCTATCTTCCCCGCGCAGAAAGAGACCTTTTCCCATTCGGCGGCCAATTTTGAACGGCACAAGGTGCAGCTGTGGCGGCGCGTTGACTATATTACGAGCGGACTGCTCGAGCTCGGACTTAAGGTCGTCGCCCTCAATACCGAGGAGCTGATTGAACTCTATTACATTAGCTATAACCCCGATACCGCGGCGACGATCCGCTTGGGGCGGATCAACGAGATCAGTTTTGATAGCGGTTATGGCTCGGGACGGATGGAGAGCAAGGCACTTACCGAACACGAGGATCCGGGGGAAATATCACGGCGTCTCGTGACGTAACCGATCCGAATGATACGAATTAAATCCGAATGCCCCGAATTGAATACCCGAATATTCGTAGTTCCCATTAGGATCATTCGGATGTTATTCGTAGATTAGGATCGCTTTATGAAGTTACCATTCTTAAGAAAGAGAAAACCTAAAGAGGAAGACGCGCTCGCCGCCGCCACGACGGTTGCCGAGAAGCTTGAGCGCGAAGTGGAAGCCCTCTACAAAGAGGGCGTCACCAACGTGCGCGATATCATCGCGCCGGCTTCGATGAAGGTGGATTCCTCGCATCTGCAGCTGGGAAGCTACTTCATACGCAGTTTCTTTACCTATGCGTACCCGAGGTATCTCACCACCAATTGGCTCGCCCCGATCATTAACCTCGATTTTGAGATGGATATCGCCATGTTTATCTACCCCATCGATTCGGGACGGATCCTCAAAATCTTGCGCAACAAAGCCGGGCAGATACAATCGTCGATTGCCATCGCCGAAGCGCGCGGCGACGTCCGCGATCCGCTTCTCGAAACTGCGTTAAACGATGTAGAGGATCTAAGGGATAAACTTCAGCAAGGTACCGAGCGGTTTTTTAAGTTCGCCCTCTACTTCACCCTCTACACGAAAGACCAGGCCAAGATTGAGAAGCTCACCGACCAGCTCTCGTCTATACTTTCAGGGCGTCTCGTCTATGTGAAGGCCTCGACCCTTCAGATGGAACAGGGGTTTAATTCGTCCATGCCGCTCGGGAACGACGAGCTCGGAGTCTCCACCAACATGAACACTTCGCCGCTCTCGACCACATTTCCGTTTGTTTCAAGCGAGCTTACCTCCAATACCGGCATCCTCTATGGGCTCAATCGGCATAACAATAGTCTTATCATCTTTGATCGCTTTTCACTCGAGAACGCCAACACCGTGGTCTTCGCCAAATCCGGTGCCGGCAAATCCTATGCGGTCAAGCTTGAGATTTTACGCAGCATGATGTTTGGCATGGAGATCTTAGTGATCGACCCCGAGAGCGAGTATAAGTATCTCGCCGAAGCGGTGGGAGGATCGTTCCTTTCCATCTCTCTTAATTCTCCGCACCGCATTAATCCCTTTGATCTCGTCGCTCCCGCGACCGACGAGATCGTCGCCGACGTCCTCCGCTCAAATGTCATCATGCTCATTGGCCTCGTGAATCTCATGCTCGGGAAACTTACCCCGGAAGAGGACGCCCTCGTTGACCGCGCGATCTACGAAACCTATGCGCGCTACGATATCACTCCGGATAGCAAGAGCCTTGAGGGTCTTACCATTCCTACTATGACGGACCTTAAGGATACGCTTCACAATATTGAGGGGGGCGAGGAGCTTTCCGAGCGGCTTTCGAAATATACCGAGGGGACCTTTGCCGGCATTTTGAACCAGCCGACCAACATCCAGATCAATAATCAGCTCGTGGTCTTTTCGATCCGCGATCTTGAGCCGGCGCTTAGACCCATCGCGATGTACGTGATTTTAAACTATATCTGGAACCTTATTCGCCGGGAACTTAAGAAACGTATTCTTGTCGTGGATGAGGCGTGGTGGATGATCCAGTACGAGGATTCCGCGCGGTTTCTCTTTTCGATTGCCAAGCGCGCGCGCAAATACTTCCTTGGTCTTACTACCATCACGCAGGACGTGCAGGATTTTCTCGATTCCAAGTACGGGAAGGCGATTGTGACCAATTCGTCACTGCAGCTTCTTTTAAAACAGTCGCCGGCCGCGATCGACGCGGTCGCCGAGACCTTCTTCCTTACCGAAGGCGAGCGCTATCTCCTTTTGGAGAGTGATGTGGGAGAGGGAATCTTCTTTGCCGGCGCTAAGCATGCTGCTATAAAAATCATCGCCAGTTATACTGAAGATCAGATCATCACCACGAATCCGGAAGAGATACTCCGAAGACAGAAGGCGGAGCAAGGAGAGGAGCCACCGCCAGAAGAAGAATCACCAGAAGGAGAAAGTTAATCTTCTTAATGTCTAATTACTAATGACTAATTTCTAATCAAGGGCTGATGTAAAATTTTAAAAATCAGACATTAGTCATTTGGATTTGATTAGGCATTAGGAATTAGTCATTAGGAATTTTAGTTTATGAATCGTCTTTTTGCTACCATCCTCGTTATCCTTCTTGCCGGAGGCACGATCTACGCGCTCTATCTTTATTTTGGTACCGGTGATGGTGAGGTAGCGCCCACTCCTTCGCCGAGTGTGCGGGCATCACCGACGGAGAATCCGTTTGGAGTAGCGACGCCGACACCCTCTCCGAGCCGAACCCCGTCGGATGACGGGGCCGAATCCCCAACTCCAAGCCCAACTCCTACGCCTTCACCAACTACTACCGCGATCCTCTCTCCCGAGCAAGTGAAAATCAGCGAGACGGCCAAAATTTTTCTGGAGACCTATGCGACCTATTCCAATAGAGATGACTTCGGCAATTTCCGAGACACGATGGAGAAGATGACGAAGCGCCTTGCCATTGAACAGGAAGCATATTCGGCACTGATCGCGGAGAAGCAGGATCCCGATGCGCCGATTGTTACGGTACAGACGGTCGTGGAAGGTGATCCAGTCTTTTTGGAGTTCACCGCTCTTTTTGCGAAGGTCCTTGTGCCGCTCGTTGAGACACGAACCATTGGCGAAGGAGCCGCAGTGATGAGTAACCGAAGCGCCACGCTTACCTTTGTGAATGTGCAAGGGACGTATCTCGTGGATGTGATTCAGTGGAATTAAGCTTTAGCTTCTTAGCTTTTAGCTTCATTAGCTTGTTAGATTGTTTGTCCTCCGATTCTTCTAGTAAGCTAACAAGCTAATAAACTAACGAAGCTTATTTTGTTATGCCCTACGACGACGAACAAACTGATGAACGGGAAGATGCTCAAGATGAAGTCGAACCACAAGGGGAAGAGTCGCCTAAGCGCAACCGCGCGCAGGAGGTACGTGAGCGAGCAAGAGAGGCGGCAAAAGAAGCTCTCAAAGAGGTAGCCAAGCAAACCGCACGGCGGGTGATTGCGCAGGGGATTCGTAGTGCTATTGTGGCGACGGCGCCGCTATGGGGAACCATTCTTCTCTATCTTCTAGCTATTCTTATTACCGTTTTTCTTATCGTCATCGTTGTGGCGGCCGCGTGTAACACCCCCGGTATTCGCGAGCTCATGCAGCTTCCCATTGTCTTTGGACCCGAAGCGTGCGCGGCATTTGAGGTAGGTGGTGAACTTAACCTCGGAGGAGAATCCGGTGGCGGTGGCGCAGGTAAGAAATTTCCTCCTCCCCCGGCGCCAGCTCAATGTAGCAACCGCATTGATGACGATGGTGACACGTTGGTAGATTCTGCCGACCCCGGTTGCACTTCAGCGACCGACGACGATGAACGTGACACTGCGCCACCTCCACCACCCGAGACAGTCAAGTGCACTGATTATCTTAGAAGTCCCAGTAGCAATACTAGCTTCTTGGTAACTGATAGCTGGGCCACGGTGCGCGCTGTTCGTGAGTGTGTCCCTCATCCCGGTCTCGATGTGGGAGTGGCGCCTCCTGGTCAGTCGGTGGTTGCTGCTCATGACGGGAGGGTCGTCTATGTAGGTCATGAGAACGATCCATCGGATGGTTTTATCGCCCAGTGGAGTGTGGTATTGGAAGCAGGGGAAGAATGCGAACTTAACTCTGGAAACAAAATACGTCCCTACACAGTTTATCTTCATCTTCGAAGTGTGAATGTTGCTAATGGGCAAGAAAACGTCGCACGAGGCGATGCCGTAGGTGAGAGCGGAGGATCAATCACCATTGAAAATGGAGTGCAGGACGTCAAAGAACATCTCCATTACGAGATCCATAAGCGTGATCCTGCCTTAGCACGAGCTGACGGCGATTATTTTCGCGTGATCTATAGCTGGGCATCCGATTTTCTCTATACAATTAACCCCCAAGTTTACACTGCCTACCAGTGTGTCAATAATGCGTTCCACATCTGCGAGCCGGGGTATGTAGACGATATTCAAGGGCAGGATGACAGCTGTGTGGATGGCGATGGCTTTGAGTTCGATCGCGCTCGCTATGCTCCTTCGGGGCAGTGGCCGCCACCTAACGGGAATGAATAAGAAGTATGTCTTACCGAATAACATTCCGCACCATCATTATAGGATTCGTTGTAATCCTCCTTCTTATAGTATTAGGAGGTTGGCTTGCGTTACGCTTCTTTCCTCAAGAGACTGGGAGGGTTATTGAGCAGATAACATCAAAACTACCCCGGTTTATTTTTGGTGTACCTCCACAAGAAGTGACTACCGTTGACATTCCTACGTCCCCGCTTATTCGTGTTCAGGGGATTATCTATTATGATCCCGAGAAGCGAGTACTTACACAAGTAAGCCAACAAGCTACGACGAGACTTTCTGATCCATTACCCAGTGACCGTTTCTTTGTTCATCTCTCGCCCGATGGAACCAAGGCGTTGGTTGCGGAAGTTAAGCCGAGTAGCTCAAGACTCTATGCCTCCAAGGAGCCTAGGGTCAAATATATTTACGATCTTCGCAATAAGACCGAGACGCCGCTTGATGCTCGGATTCTCGATGGTATCGTGTGGCTTGAGGGTGGTGAGAAAATCGCCTATATCTTCCAAGGTGACCCTCCGAGACTTAATATTGCAGGCGCCGATGGGACTAACTTTCAGACACTCTTTACGGGGGAAGCATTACGCGATACGTTTCTTCTTTTCGTAAGCGATGATCAAAAACGTGCCGTCTTTTTTACCTTTGCTCCCGATGGACTTTTTCAGGATGCGAAGATTCTCGAGATTCGCGAGGGTGTGGTAACCACCGCGTTTCCATCTTCCAGTGGCGACATGGTGTGGAATCGAGAAGGGAGCACGATTCTCTTTACCGAGAGTTCTGGTATTAACATGCGGTTAAAATTATATGATGTGGCGAGAAAAACGATCCACGAGTTACCGCTCCGTACTGCCGCCGACAATTGTGTTGCGGTACCGTCACGCAGTTCCTTTGTCTGTGCCAATGTGCTTGATGAGAATAAAAAACCAGTGAAGCAGCTCTTTGAGATCGACGCCGAGACCTTTGAGGTGACCCCGCTGCTGTTTGACCTTTCTACCGTGCCTTCGATCTTTGATCTTGCCCTCTCCGAGGATGAGAAGACGCTCTTTCTTATTGACGGAGCGAATCAAGTATACCAACTCAAGATTTTCCCATGAGAGATACTGATAGATATTTATAGATACTGGTAGATATTCGTAGTACGAAACAATTAGTATCTATGAGTATCGCGAGGCCGACCAAGGTCGGCTGAGTGAGTATCTACAAGTATCAGTCGTAGATGCTATGATAAAGGAAACCAACACCTAACTATTGGCATGTTTACCGGTTTATTTATCCTCTTTCAGCGTGTGTATCGTCCCTCGGCGGTTCTTTTAACGCTTGCTGCCATTGCTTCGGTAGCGCTCTTCTATCTTGGCATTACGCCGCTTGCAAGACAGGGAGGGCGACCCACGCCTTCACAAAACGACAATACCCCCCAGCTTCTCTATCGCCATGAGAATCCCATTACGCTTCTTAAGGGAGGCGATGGGATTTTCTTTTTGGATAATACTTCTGGGCAGGTTTATCGGCTTCAAGGCGGGGAGGCGTTACTTGTCTCTGATTTCAAGATTTTCCCTGGTCAACGCATTACCGAGATATCACGCGACGGCACCAAAGTAATCGTGCTCGATGAGCGAGAAGGAGTGGATCCCGCGAAAGTTGTAATACCTACCAAGTTGATTGATTTGTTACGAAAACGAGTTATCAATCTTCCTCCCACGGTACTCCTTGGTACACAATTCTCCAAAGACGGCACCAAACTCGTCTCGCTTATAAAACCAAGCGGGAGTAATGACGGTGTTTTGGTGGAGATGAATTTAGATGGAGTAGTAGTGCAACGCATCGTGAGTCATCCATTCTTGCGCTTTGCCGCGCTTGGCGGTTATTTTCCGACACGCAGCAAAGTCGTATTTACTGACTCTGGCGGCGGGATACTGTGGCTCTATGAGCTTAGTTATAACAATGACGGAACTCCTGCAGGCGAACCAAAAGAGTTGGTGAAAAATGTAAGTAGGGAGACGCTGCTTGAAGACGATAATTCCTTGGCCCTCTTTACCCGCACCGACTTTGGCGCTTCCTCACCTAAGCTCTTTGCCTATAACCGCATTAGTAGTAGCATCCTCTTTACCGAGATTTCAGGAAGAATCGAAAATTGCGCCATTGCAAACGCAAGCGCCACCTACTGTTTCGATGAATTAAGCCAACTTTGGCAGATTGATCTTTCTAAGCCGTTCCCCCAACAAGTGAGCCAATTATCTGCAGAGGGGATCGATAATGTTCAAACACCCTTAGTGAGCAGCGATGGAGAGTCGTTGTTCTTTGTAGCAAGTAGTTCAGCAATTTACAGGATCAGTCTGACTCTTAGACCATGACAACTCCCCGATGTTATTTCTAAACAGAAAAACGTTTACAAATGTGGTGTCGGCGATTCTTGCAATCACGGCTCTTTTTGTTTTGGTAACCAATACGCCTGATAATTCAATAGTTCGCGCTCAATCGTGCAGTCAAAACGACCCAGCCAGTAACGGGTTTCGGGTAGTTAGTTTAACAGGAGGAGAACATTCTTTGCCAGTGCTTGATGCAGGGAGACTCAATACAGTGTATACGGGCTTTCTTTTAGTAAAGAATGCTCCCTCAAGGCCTCAAGCAACCATTGTGAATCCCAACCCGGCACCTTTACCAATTGCGGTGACCAGAGTAGATCCTGCTGAGGGAGGAGCCTGGGCAATCACTTTTAATTCAGTAAATAGTGCTGGGCAACAAGTTCCGCCCGCCAATGTTTATAGCGGGTCATTCATTCTTCAGGTCACTGCCGCAGGAGTGAATTGTGTTCAGGACCAAATCGCATTCTCCGTGGGCGACCCAAACCAATCTCAAATATGTTACGATGTACCGACCATACGCGATCCCGATGGCACCGGCACACCATTTATCTGTCCTGTTCATGCCGTCTCCCCGAATCAGCCTGATACTCTCAATTCTGCAACGACTGGGAGATCATACAACAGTGACTGTTTTGAAATTCTCAACAATGTTGGACCCGGTGCAACACATTTTGACGTGGTGAGTTCAATCGAGGCTGATCTAGCAGTTGTACCGTGCACTACCGAGAATGTTCCAAATGACCGTACGTTTATACAGCTTTCATCCGGCAGAATCCCTTCGTCTATCCCGATCGGTACAGAGATAGAGGTACGGGTACAAATCAAGAATTCCGACGAAGAAATTCTCGCAGAACGTCTTTTCTCGATCTCCGTAGAAACCATACTTCCTCAAAATTCGTTCACATGCAGGATTTCTGGTTTTGTGAAAGGTAAACCCCCCGCACTATTTGGTGCTCCTTTTGATCAAAATAACCCTTATAATCCAAAAGAAGATGATATCGGTATTGAAAAAGCAAGGGTTTCGGCCAGAGTGCAAGTGGGTGACTATGTTGCGACAGAGGATAATCTTGGTACGCGAGCTCAAGAAACTGTAGAAACTGTGGGGTCGTCAGGATATTTTGAACTCGATCTCCATTTTCCCGCCCTCACGCCCAACCAAGCGAGTACCATAGATATAGAGGATTTACGTAATGTTGAGATCATTGCGTGGAAACCCGCAACTGATCCCGTAGATCCCACTCAACCAGCAACTTTTGGTTATCGTGCCCAGACCATACGAAAAGATTTTCCAGCCGACCATTTAAAGGTCGTGGGAGATCGGATTGAATGTAGTGAGAACCCAATCACAGAGCCTACTGACATTGATCTTTCTGGAATCGAATTTCATCTCCAAATCGCTGGTACTGAACTCCTTGCCCCTATTGGGCGAGGGCCGGGGGGGATTGTGGGGGTACCGGATAAGAATGGCATCTGTTTCTATCTCGCCACTGCCGGTAATTTTCTCCTTGGGATCGTTGGGGGCCTCGCCATGCTCATGCTCGTGATCGCGGGGTACCAGTACATGACCGCGGGGGGGAATCAGAGCGCCGTTTCCGCGGCCAAAGATCGCATCTCAAGCGCGCTCACTGGTCTCATTCTTGCTTTCTTAGCCCTTCTTATCATCCGCTACGTCAATCCCGCCGCGGCCATCTGCGGCCCCGGAGCGCCCAGCAATATCGGTTTAAGTGACGGAGGGAATGAGGGAGGAGGAAATGGCGGAGGTAATGATAACAATGAATTCGAAGCACATCTTCGAGCTGGTCCAGATGCGAATGACCTACGGCAGAATTCAATTACTGTCGATCCTAATACACCCTTTATCCTTGCCTGGAATCTGACCAATGCACCGGACAATCCTAAGTGCACCTTAGACGGGGTGGGCGTGGCAATAGAAGGGCAACAGACAGAACCCGGTCTCACTGCCGAGCGTACGTATACACTTCATTGTGTCGGTACTGGTGATATCGAAGCCACTGCTACTATGCGAGTACAAGTTCGAGAGCCGCAAGTTGTATCACAGTGTACGCTTAGTGTTGCATCGTTAACTCTCGACCGTACGCAACTCCCTTTGGCGGGAGGTAATGTCAACGTGAATTGGGCATTGACTGCTGGGAGTAGTGTTACTATTAACAATACAGTCCTTAATGTGCTAATCGATGGCGAAGATACTGCAGCGAGAAATGTAGATATACCCGTTCCTTCTTTGAGCGGCACGACTCCCATTTCTCTCCAGGATGGAGAGGTGCCCGCTGATCTCACTTTTACTTTTCGAGCTCCTTGCAGTGATGGTAACTCGGCGACTTCTACATCCCAGACATGGCACATTGATCTTGAGACTGTTCAATCCCAGTGTTCTCTTGAGATTCGGGATTTACAGACTGTTCCCCCTGCCATTCCAACGATTGGTGAGAGAGATGTGGAGCTCGCATGGAACGAAATTCGTCCAACAGGGCCTGTTGATTTTTCTCGCGGTGCGAGTTTACGAGTTTCAATCGCTAATAGCGGTGTGAATTTTGGTCGCACTGTCTTTGAGACCGGCATTTCCAATGTGAGTGAGCGGGGTGATCGAGTTAGGCTCGACTTTATCGAGACAGAGTTAAGTAATTACAACCCACTTCTCGTCGACGCCGAATTCTCAGCTCCATGCGGTTCTGGCGGAAATCGTGTAAGTAGGACAGAGCGAGTCTCGATTACTAATGATAATGCTGGTGGGCCGGGCACTCAGACATTCACGATTAGCGGGAGAGTCACCGAAAGTGGTGCTGGTATTGGTAATGTTTCTATCGGTTATGGCAGTGGACAACCCATCTTCACCGATGCCAACGGATCATATGAGATCGCTAATATTCCTCAAGGAACCTATACACTCACCATAACACCTCCTTCTGAAAGAAGCTGTACCCCTTCGTCTATCCCTGTTACCGTGGGACCAAACGCGACCGGAAAAGATTTTACTTGTATAAACAGCCAACCCGTTACTTATGCTATTACGGGAAGAGTTACTGATAGGAGTGGCAATTTGATTGAAAGAGCGATTATTTATCGAATGGGTGCTCAGGGTGGTGAGTCGAGTTCGCGATTAAGCGTGGATGCATCGGGCAATAATTATTTAATCAGTCTCTCTTCCGGCACCTATCAATTAGAGGTAACCCCTTCATCAGCCGGTGAGACTTGTAACACGAATCCTTCTGGTACATCATCAGAAGTTACCCTTCCCACTTCAGCCCAAGATGGTTCAGCAACCCTCAATTTTACCTGTGTGGGTGCATCACCGCAATTAAGCAGTCGATTTGTCAAACCCGCTGATCCTGATAATGATGGGAGAGCGACTATCCAAGATGAAAGCGCCGATGATATTGATGGGGCGGGACGCGTAGGAACTGCATCCTTCCTCTTAGAAGGCAGTATACAGGCGCCTTCAGGAGTGTCTTATCGGTATGCCTTTTTTGAAAATGGAACAGAAATCCCCGCGTCTAATGCTACTGCTAGAGGTACGGGAGAGGAACAAATAGCGGGGCCGTCAACGGTTTCGAATAAATCAGTAAATGCCTCGAATGAATACCATCTTTGTGTAACCGCCGGGGCGATCGTTACCTTCAGTGAAGGATGCCCTAGTATCAGAGTAAGCATCGAACCTGCACTACCACAAACCCCCACCCCTTATACTTTAATAGGGAATATGAGGTTTGTTGATGAAACTCCACCCGCTCAAGTTGTAGTCTTTGATGTTGTCGATTATTTTGGAGATCCTGTTGCTGGAGGTGAGCGTCTATCCACCGACCGAGCGGGGGATTTCGTCGCAGTAGGCTTACCTCGTCTTGCTGATGGGGGGGAGCACTGTATTCGTGTGCATCCCTCGGGACAAATCATAGGAAACGAACCTTATTGCGTAACCGCCGCCCAAGTCGGGAATGCGAACGAATTCCATTTGACGGACCCAATCATACTACAACGTAATACATTTGTGATTGTCACGATAAGAACATGGATGCTCAATGGAGAAGTGATTTTATCGAGATCTCATCCCAACGACACCGAAGACCCATTAACAGGGGCAGAAGTTACAATCACTTTTGATTCCCCAATTGGCGAACGAGAAGTCAATATAAGCGATAATAGCCCCGAAGATGTCGATAGAGCGGGGGGTGTCATTACAGTGAATCTTTACGATCCTTCTGAGGGACATGGTGATCTTCCTCTTTTCTTTGGAGTGTCTCATCCTGAAGCGTTCACACGGACATTTGCCTTAACTCTTGCCGATAATCAGCGCAACGCCGTGCGTAATGTGACATTTATTCCTCGTAATGCGTCGCAACTACCCAGTTTCTTTAAAGTGAGTGGACGCGTGTGCGAAGCGCATGGTATTGATGCTAATGGTTGCACGGGTAATAATCCGATCGCAGGTGCTTATCCTCGCTTGGTTGTGCCAAAAGCACGTGTCCACGATGATACTCTTTCAGAATCGGCTACGAACGCTGGAAGTATCGGAGAATATGCGATACTTGCTTTCAAAGAAACACCCACCTTTGTCGATTTTGATAGACAAGCGCGCTTTGAACTCTTTACTCCGGAAATTGATGGCGTGCCTGTTTTTCTTGAAGTCTATCCACCCCCACCCCAAGGGTACGGATCAAGCTTTCGTTCTTGGAACGGAATAAATAGGAGTCTTCCTGACGAGGATCTTTACCTCCCCAGATTATAATTTTTCTCTCAAAAGAATATTGCGGGGAACTTCCCCGCAATGTTATTATAGGTGGGTACAATTTCTTTTATGGCAGTATCGTTCCGCGCCCTATAGCGTTTCCTTCCGCGCCATTCCGCTTTTATGGCTGGGTAGAAGCAGATCAACGCTGATCACTACGCGGATGCACGCGGAGCTATCGAGTTTTGAATAGGTTCCCGTTAATAGTCGCTTCTTCATATGCCTATTTTGGAGCAGATTAGTCCCATCTTCTTTATCTTTGCCGGGCTTACCATCGCAGTCATCGCGCTTGTTTTCTATTTCACGCGAAAGCTCCTTGCCCTCTCCGGGCTCCATTTCATCCTCATCATCCTTGGCCTTATTGTGGGTCTTATCATTAGCAGCCTGATCCGCGCAGCCTTACCAACCATTCCCTTCTTGGGAGACTTCCAGCCATGGTTTGAGATCATCCTCACCATTCTCATCACCGCTGCGACCATCGCGCTCTTTCTCTTCCGCATCCGTCAAATTCGCTACGCGCTCCATAATGCCCGCGATTTTATCGCGAGTATTATGGAGCGGCTGCCCCAGATGCCGAGGCGGATCACCCCAAGCTCCCCAGCATCCAGCGAAACCGATCAACACGCCGTCGCGCTCGATACCAGCGCGATCATTGATGGCCGCATTGCCGCGGTAGTAGCATGCGGCTTTCTCTTTGTTGACCGCATTCTCATCCCTGATTTTATCTTGGAAGAGCTCCAGCATATAGCTGATGCCAAGGAGCACCTACGGCGCACCAAAGGCAGAATTGGGCTTGAGGTCTTAACGAAGCTTAAGCGGGAACGGGGGGTGAGGGTGGAGATCGTTACTACTGTTGATCAGAGGTCAGAGGTCAGAGGTCAGAGCTCTGAGCCCTTAGCTCTTAGCTCTGAGCCAGTTGATAAACGGCTCATTGCCTTTGTGAAAGAGCACCACGTGCCGCTTGTGACGACCGACTATAATCTTAACCGCATTGCGAGCCTTCAGGGTATCACCGTCCTTAATGTGAATGACCTGGCGACCGCTTTGAAACCCCTCTACTCGCCGGGCGATGTGATCGATATCCATTTGGTGCATGCGGGCAACGCGCGCACCCAAGCGGTAGGGTATTTGGACGACGGCACGATGGTCGTCGTGGAAGAGGCGTCATCCCATATTGGCGAGGATATTCGTTGTCGAGTGAAGAGGATTGTCCAGACGAAGACGGGAAGGATTGTCTTTGCAGAGCTGCTTTAGCAGCTCCTTTGATACTGGTAGATAC
>JACQLU010000038.1 GCA_016203935.1 Parcubacteria group bacterium
CCAATGCCCTATGGGAGTATCAGCGTTTTCGCGGTGCTTAAGGAAATGAATCGGTTGATGGGGAACTACGTAAAGATAGCGCTTACTAACAATATGGAGCCCATACCTTAGCGGAATAGAATCCTAAGGAAAGGGCTCCTTTTCAATCTGAAAAACGCACGGAGTAAGATACTTGTCAAATCTTTTTGACCCTGCTATAGTGCGGAGGAAGTTTAGCGGAGGAGGGAAAGTCATGACCGAGGTCGTGGGTGTAATTTGTACTTCGCAGGAAAGCATCAAACGACTCAGGGAAGGCATAAAAGAAGGGAGATTCCCTTACCGGATAGCGAACCTCGTGAGTCCAGGTGGTCCGGAGGATGTGTGCGACATCATTCGATCCCAGGCACCATTCCATGGAGAGGAGAAGGTGGGTACAGTTCTCCCAGCGGCAAAACTCGCATGGTTAAGAGACACTCACTGCGTACACTGCCAAAGCTTCAAGATGTTGCGTAGGTGGGTAATCTTAGAATCGCCCGGCCTTGTCAGAAAAGTCCTTCTCGTCGGCAATCGTAAGGGTCGGTACTCCGATGTTAACTACTCCGCCATTTATCGTGCCTTGGAGGGAGTAACGATCGTCGAAGTAGGGCCCCCTAAGTACTTCATGGGGCAGAGATTCGCTATCGAAGTTGAAGAGAAGGGGGATCAGCAGGAATTATTAGTTCCCGCACCTGCGGCGGGATAGTTTCGCTAAGTCGCAAGACTTAGAACCCCACGTTCTACGTGGGGCACTTCTTTTTGAAAAGTGTTCATTACTTTTGATTTTTTACTTTTGAATTTTTCCTAGTGTATATACCCCCACGTCTGTAACTTATCCGAATCCTGATACCAGCGTAGACCAATATCGGTGCGGTAGAATTTATTAAGGAGAATCACATTATAGACCCGTTGATAGGTCTGTTTTCGCGCCTGTTCGACCGTGGTGCCGGAGCCGGTGACGACGAGCACGTAGCCGCTATCGCCCGCCACGTGCCAATCGCCATCAATAAACTTCACGTCGCCGAGGTGTACCCCATCGAGGTCACCGTTGAAACCGCGAAAGATGATAGAGCTATCTTGGTAGATACGCGTGGTTTCTTCGTCGGAGAAGGGGAAGGGCGGTATGGCGATGACTACTCCAATTTGAAAGCCACGCTTCACCTTGAGGGTGAAGGCTTCTTTGGTGACCATCTTCCAAAAAAATTCGCCAATGGGCATAGTGATCCCCTCCATCTGAATGCTCATGGTAGGATACCCAAAGCGCGAGGTGAACTCCAAGGGATAAATACCCTTGCCGTTCACAATGCAATTAAGATCGATATACCCCACGTATCCCGATTTCTGAAGATCGGGAAGCATCCGCGCCAATGTTGCTTTAAAAATGTCGTTGGGTTCGGACCAATACATCAGAGTCCCCATCTCGCCGGTGAAGGGACCTACCTCGCCCGGAAAGAGGCGTTTGTGTTCGAAGTTGACGTTGATGGGATAGATAAAATCATTGCCGTTAAAGAATGCGCCGACGCCAATCTCAACCCCCGTGGCCACCTTCTGGAGTTGAAACGACGCGATCTTTTTCCCCCAGGCCTTTTTGTTATGACTAAGCACCTCGAGGAGATCCTTGCCGTCATCCTCGCTGCCAATAAAGAGGAGGTCTTTTTGTTCTTCCGCAACGAATTGTGAGGGCTTAAATACGTAGCGGTCGGGGTTCTTCTCGATAAACTCAATCGCGTCGTCAAATTTGGAAAAACTCCACTGGGGAAGCACATTCATTCCCAGTCGTTCCATCTCTTCCTGGCCAAAGGCGCGGTCCATTTCAAGCCGATCGGTATAGAGACTTCCGCCGATGACGAGTTTTCCCTTCGCGCGCAGCTCATCAGCCTCTTTGCCAAAGTCGATATCGTCAAAGACAATCACATCCGCCCACTCAATATGTTTTTTCCAATCATCTATTTTCTCCAAAATTCCATCATAGACATCGGCATCCTCCTTGCGTTTAATCGAGGCGCGCACCTCGTGACCCTCGCGCTTTAACGCCCAGCCGACATCGCCACTCAAACTTTCCAGTGAAACAAAGAGCCATTTTTTGGTTGGTAATTTCTCGTTACCGTTTGGCATGGGAAATAAAAAAGAATCTCTCCTCTTAATCATAACAGGAGAGAGAAAAAGCGCAAGGGAAATTTTTTAAAATATTTATTGCCATGCTACAATGAGACAAACTACACTGACCATTATGGAGCGAAAACATCCATTCATCAATCCCGTCGTCAAAACTCTCATCTATTCTGACGTGGTGCTCCAGTTCGGGTTTGGACTCATGGAGCCGTTTTTGGCGATTTATTTTAAAGAGGGTCTCACGGGAGGATCATTCTTTGGTATCGGTATTGCGTCGGCGATTTTTCTCGGTACGAAGGCTCTCTTTCAGCCTTTTATTGCGAAGATGAATGATCGGGCGCCGGGGTTTCTCTATGAGAAACGCTCGCTTCTCATTGGCATGCTTATTACCTCTACAATCCCGTTCTTTTACCTTGCGATCACCCACATCTCACAGGTTTACTTCTTGCAGCTTCTCTACGGAATCGGATCTTCCTTCTCGTATCCCGCGTGGACCTCGCTCTTTACCCACCACGCTGATCGCGAGCGGGTAGGCTATGAATGGAGCGTCTACGATGTCTCGATTGGCATCTTTATGGCGCTAGCGTCGCTTCTGGGAGGCTTTATTGTAGAACAGTATAGCTTCAAAGTAATTTTTGTGCTGGTTGGCATCGTCTCGCTTCTCGCAACATTTGCTACATTTATTCTGCTACGGAAAGACTTTCGCGGGGAATCCTCTTAGTTGCTCTCAAGGAACTCCGCCACTCGTGGCACGAGCGCGTGTGTATCGTCGAACCATTCAATCTTTTTATTCTTCCGAAACCATGTGAGCTGCCGCCGCGCATACGCGTGGGTAGCATACTTGAGCCTCTCGATGGCGTGGGCGAGCGTCAAGCCTCCGCGAAGATACTGACCGATCTGTCGATACCCTAACCCTGACATGCTCGGTATATCCCATCCATAACGCAGAGCCAAGTTTTTCGTCTCTTCGATAAGACCATCCTTGATCTCTTGATCTACGCGCGCATCAATGCGGCGGTAGAGTTCCTCGCGAGGAAGGGAAAGACCAATCTGGAGCACCTCAAATGGCGGCTCTTCTTTTGTTTTTTGGGCAGAAAATGGAAGGTTGGTTGTGCGAATCACTTCGAGTGCGCGAATGAGCCGCCGTTTATTGTGGGGGTCTATTACGCGCGCGGTTTCGGGGTCGTATTTTTCTAATTCTAGGAGAAGCTCCTCGTTGGTCCATTGTGAAAGTTCGCCGCGTAGGGTTGATTGTGGAGGAACTTTTGGAATTGTGAGTCCTTCTACGACTGATTGGATATAAAGTCCAGTGCCACCGACTAAAAGAGGAGGCACCTCGCTGGGCAATACGGTCAAAAGCGCCGTAACAATCTTATGGTACTCGGCAACGCTAAAGCTTTCATCCGGACGTACCACATCGATCATGAAGTGGGGAATGCTAAGTGGGGACGGTCCTCCCAAGGCAGGTTGGGTGGAGACAATGAAAACTCCGCCGCAATGGAACTGATCAATAATTGTGTACAGTTTAGCATTAGTGAATACATTTTTGTATACAGGTGCTCCGCTCATGAACTCATTTGTTGTTCTCCACTCGCCTTTGGGTTTATCGGTTCCGATATCCATGCCGCGATAAACCAACCGCGAATCGGCGGAGATGACAATGCTGTTAAATCGCTTGGCAAGTTCAATACCAAGCACAGTTTTGCCAGAGGCGGTGGGACCAACGATGGCAACCAATTTAGATATCATATTTGAGCTTCATTAGCTTTTTAGCTTCGTTAGTTTTTTTGCCCTGTGTTGACAAAAGGCTCTCATATTTAGTATACTTTTCGTAAATACTAGGAGGGAGTGTTTTTGTTTTTCAGTTTTTCCCTCCTAGAAGGAGGTAGGGATATGAGGGTATCCTGAGGTCACAACATCGTCGGCAATACCTCAGGGATTCTTGTTTTTATTGCTGGAAAGGAAGGCCATGGCGAAGAACGGGAATGGTGCTCGTACTGTCGGGTGGAATAACTACTGCAGAGGTGACTCCAAGCCAGGACTGCGTGAGAAGAGACGGGAGCTTATAACTAAGAGAAAACAAGAGAACCCGTCTATGATCCCCCCGGTTTCCCTTTCGCCTAGAAAAAGGAGGTTGGGCTACGTAAACAAGCAGGCCGATCTGCGATAGATTCATTGCAGCTCGGAGTAACACAGGGTCCGGAGATCATCACGGCGGTGGAACTTCCACCGCCGAATTTTATTATGATCTAACTCCCCCCACCCCTCTTACTCTATGAGGGGGGGGTAAGGCGACACCTCCTCTTTCCGCCAGAGGCGGATCCTCCTTAAGCGGAAAGTTAAGAGGAGGAAAGGAGGAGTTATGCGCGATTTTTTATTTCTTCTTTGATCATGCGGATAAAGTCGTCAAGTTGCACGCTCCCTTTGTCACCCTGATCGCGGCTATTGACGGCGACGGTCTTGGCCTCACTCTCCTTTTTCCCGATCACTAACACATATGGCGCTTTACCAAGTTTCGCATCACGCAGCTTTTTGCCTAATGTTTCGTTTTGATCGTTAAGTTCCACGCGGATTCCATTGGTGGCAAGCGCATCTACCACCTCGCGCGCATAGGGAATATACTCATCGGCGATAGTGAGCACCGAAACCTGCACCGGCGAAAGCCAAGTGGGGAATTTGCCGGCGTAGTGTTCAATGAGGATAGCCATAAACCGTTCCACTGCGCCACTAATCGCGCGGTGGATCATTACGATTCGCTCTTCCTTTCCCTCTTCGTTTACACAGGTCAAGTTGAATCGTTCTGGCAAATTGAAGTCAAGTTGAATCGTGGCGAGCTGCCACGCACGGCCGATGGCATCGCTCGCAATAAAATCAATTTTAGGCCCGTACATGGCGGCTTCTCCCGCTCCATCGATCACGTCGGTGGCGCCTCGTTTTTCGATGATGCGCCGCATCTGATCTTCAGCCTCTTTCCATATCGCGGGAGTTCCTAAATACTTCTCAAAGTGATCGGGGTCATGCCGCGAGAAGCGCACGGCAAGCGGCATCTTAAACGGCGCATAAAAGCCATCCACAATATCCCATACCTTCATAGCCTCTTCTTCCACTTGATTCATGCGGCAGAAGACGTGGGCGTCGTCTTGAGTGATCATCCGCACCCGTGAGAGACCAGAAAGTTCGCCGGTCTGTTCGTCGCGATAGACCGCGGTTACCTCGGAGAAACGGAGCGGAAGCTCGCGATAGCTTCGCTTGCGGCTCGCATAGATCTGGGTGTGGTGGGGGCAATTCATGGGTTTCACTGCAAACTCATGTCCTTCGCGTGAAGTGATCTTAAAGAGTTCATCCTTAAATTTCTGCCAATGCCCCGAGGTTTCGTAGAGTGCTTTCTTGGTAATGTGGGGAATTCGCACCCGCTGGTATCCCATGGGAACCTGAAGCGACTGTACAAAATTTTCGAGTTCCTCACGGATGACGGTGCCGCGCGGCGTAAAGAGCGGAAGCCCCGGGCCGACGAGGTCCGAGAATGTAAAAAGGTCAAGTTCGACTCCCAATTTACGATGATCGCGTTTCTCGGCTTCCTCGCGTTGCTTTAAGAAAGCATCAAGTTCCTCCTGGGTCGCGAACGTGGCGCCATAAATACGCTCTAGTTGCTCACGTTTCTCATCGCCGCGCCAGTAAGCACCCGCGATGGAGAGGAGTTTCACTACACCAATATCTTTGGTTGACTCAACATGCCCGCCGCGACAGAGATCGGTAAAGACCTCGCCGGTTTTCTCAAGGCCGAGTTCAGTGGCGCCCTCTCTCACGAAGTCGTCGATTAGTTCAAGTTTAAATGGCTGGTCTTTCTTTTCAAAGAAGGTTTGTGCGGTCTTAGGACTTACCTTTTCGTGCGTAAAGGGAAGATCCTTCGCAATGATCGCCCGCATGCGTTTCTCAAGCTCGGCAAGATCCTCGGGAGCGAGCGCACGAGGAAGCAAGAAGTCATAATAGAAGCCTTCCTCAATGGCGGGGCCCACTCCCAACTTCGCGTCAGGAAACAACTCTAACACCGCCATGGCGAGGACGTGAGCGGCAGAGTGACGGCGAGATTCTAAAGAGAAAGGTTGATTTCTAGTCATAGCATCAGAAATAAGAAGAAGCCTCGGCAAGAAGGGATACAACAGCCGATCCTAATCTCCAAATAGATCCGAATGATCCTAACTATTGCTACAAATATAATTCGGGGATTCCATTCGGGGCATTCGGATGTAATTCGTAGTATTCGGATCGCTGTTTAAAGACTTGGCGGATTTTTGACGACTACCCGAATGCGATTCTTGACGAAGGGTGTAAGGGGAAGCCAGCGCGGCGAAGTGACTACGGTAAAACGCTCGACGTCGCTCCGGCTTTGAAAGAGCGTGGCGAGTCCCGCTTTATTCTTTGCGGCGAGCGCCTTGCCCGGAAAATCTTCCGCGGTAAGACGCGGTCCCGTCGCTACGGTGACCGTCACATGAATCGTTGCGCCGGTTTCATTCTGCGTAAGTATCTTGACCGCGATCGTCTCTGGTTGATAGGTAAGAATGGAATCCTTATCAGGAAGATCAGTGCCGGCGAGAAGGATGGCCGTCCGCGTAAGCTCGCCGAGGTCAACCGCGTACCCGGTTACGGTCGCCGAAAGGCGATATTGGCTACTCTCCTGTGATACACTATCAAGCGTTTCATCGTCAATAGTGACGGCGAGGGTTTCGGCGAGAAGCTTTTGGCGTGGCGAGAGCGTGCGACTCAATTCTTCCGTAGCTGATCGTTTCGCTTGCGCAATCAGTCGTTCCCGTAAGGCAGCAAGCTCCGCTGGTACGATCTCTTCTTCACCCCCGCCGCGGAAGGGCGCCTCAATCTCGGCATAGAGACGATCTTTAAGATACGCGAGTGCGGTGAAAAAGAGTCGCCCCTCATTGAGATCACCTGTACTGCCCGCCTGATCGGCAACGACATGCACGTCTGGTTGCGACTTACCGGCGGGGATAGTAGACGGTGCCTGGGTACGGAAGATGACACCCGCTTCATTTTGGAGACGCGAGCCGGCGACGATCGTTTGCTCGCGCGTCTGCGCATTCACAATGGTCACGGATCCCTCGGCGCGCCCCTCATGCGGAATGCGCGGAAGGTTACTTACATTCTCACTCACCGCGATTTGAGTCGTAAGCGGTGTAGCCGTGATTAGCTGTGGGTCGATGGGAGAGGGGTCGGTGGTGATCGTGAGGGTACGTTCAATCGCCCGGGGGACAAGTTTAGGATAGACCGTGATCGTGGCCGAAGCAAAGGCAAAGAAGAGCACGACGAGAAAGAGAGACGTTGCGGCAATAAAAAAGGTGATCGCGAAGACGCGGAAGGGAAGAGGCGGGAGATGACTTTTTGGAGTTTTACGCCGAGACATAGTTTCTCTTTGTTTTTATTCTATCACTCTCGAATACGCATTGACTACTTATGTATGAGTGGCCATAGAGGTACGCCCACGCACTACGGCCGTACCCGTTCCGGTCAGTCTCTCAATCTCGGTGCTAAGATCCTCGCTTACCGTGATGCGCGCCGTCGTTCGTATCCGTTCTGGCGCCTCGCGGGCACGTTCGATTTCCAAAAGTACCGGCGTCGTCCCCTTGTGTCTTTCAAATAATGTTTTTAAAGCGGAGAAGATAGCTTGTCCGCATGTTGCAGGGATGGTAACGACATACTCGTTAGTATCAACTGTCTCGGAAGATGGCGGGAGCAAAGGTGCCTTCTTACTTGTGGGTGTAGATGGTGGTTGTGAAGCAAATGCCGTGCCTTGAGCCTTGAGCTCTGAGCTTTGAGCATGGTTGAAAAATCCGTTTCCATTCCTCACCTCGTACATGAGAAGTTCCCGATTCTCCGTCACCTCTTTGGCGTCGCTTACGAGAAGCTTAGACGTTCCGTCGCGGAAGGTAATTCGGCCAGCCGCTACCACCACTTCGTCCTCACGCCAGAGTGCCGCGGTGCGGGTGAGAACCGAGGGAAAGATGACCGCTTCAAGCTTCCCACTCACATCCTCCAGCGCGACGAAGAGCATCGGGTTACCTTCACGAGTTATTTTCCGGGTGATGGTGGTGATAACACCTCCAACCGTGACTCGCCGTCCTTCATGAGCCTCGCTATCCAATTGGTGGATAGGAATAGTGGTAAGGCGTAGGCGCTCGGCGTGGGCGCGCACAGGGTGATCGCTGATGTAGAAGCCGATGAGTTCCTTCTCCCAGCGTAATCTCTCGTTCCCGGTTGCCGGACTCACCTTAGTAAGGGTGAGGGTCTCGGCTTCGGCAGTCGCCGCAAAGAGCCCGGCCTGACCCACAACACTATCTTTTTGTACGCGCCGCGCATAGATGAGGATGCGTTCGATATCATGGAGGATCGAGCGCCGCTCGCCGAGTTCGTCGAGTGCTCCGCACTTGGCGAGACTTTCGAGGGACTTACGGTTGAGAGCCTTGGTGCGGACGCGCGCCAAGAAATCACTCAGGGAGCGAAAGGGGCCCTGCGCGGTGCGCTCGCGAACGACCGCATCCACCAAGTCGCTTCCCACATTCTTGATCGCCGAAAGACCGAAACGGATCGTGGCATTGTCCACCACCGTAAACTGTTCGCGACTCTCGTTGACCGCGGGCGGCAGGACACGGATAGCAAGGTTTCGGCATTCATCCACTTCAATCGTGATCCGGTCGCTATCTACTACGTCCCCGGTCATGAGGCTCGCCATAAATTCGGCCGGGTAATTAGCCTTCAGGTACGCCGTCTCATACGCAATCATGGCGTAGCAGGCGGCGTGGGCTTTATTAAACCCATAGCGGGCAAACGGTTCGATAAAATCCCAGACCTTCTTTGCAAGTGGCTCGCGGTGACCCTCGCGGACCGCGCCGTCAATGAATTTTTTCTTCTGTTCATCCAAGAGACTCTTAATCTTCTTCCCCACCGCTTTACGGAGGATGTCGGCTTCGGCATAGGTGAATCCAGCGAACCTGCGGGCAATCTCAAGTACCTGATCCTGATAGACGATCACGCCGTAGGTATTCTTGAGAATCGGTTCAAAGACGGGGTGGAGGTACGTCACTTGGCGACGGCCGTGTTTGGCATTCACAAAATCGGGGATCGCCTCCATGGGGCCGGGTCGGTACAAGGAGATCATCGCGATGATATCTTCGAGCGTGGTGGGGGCGAGTTGTTTCAAGTACCTTCGCATTCCCGCCGACTCCAGTTGGAAGATACCAGTGGTGTTGCCGGCACGAAGGAGCGCAAAGGTCTTTTCGTCGTCAAGCGGAAGTGTCGCAATATCGATGGCGACGCCGTGGCGGGTTTGGATAGTAGCGAGGGTATTTTGGATTACCGTGAGGTTACGTAATCCCAGAAAATCCATCTTAAGGAGTCCCAGGCTTTCGACCGCGTGCATTTCGTACTGGGTAATGATCGTTTCGTCATCCTGCGAGGAGTGCTGGAGTGGTACATATTCGGTGAGGGGTTCTTTGGTAATGACGACGCCGCAGGCGTGGGTTGAGGCGTTTCGTGCTACTCCCTCGAGTTTCCTCGCCATCGTGATGACCCGTGTGGCATCGGCGTCGTTCGCATGGCGTTCCTTGAGCTCGGGGTTCTTCTCGAGTGCTTCGGTGAGTGACATACCAAACGGGATCATCTTGGCGAGTTGGTCACAGAATGAGTAGGGAAGACTCATGGCACGACCGGCGTCGCGGATCGCCGCGCGCGCCGCCATGGTACCAAAGGTGATGATCTGGGCGACATGGTCGTGGCCGTACTTTTGGGCTACATAACGAATCACCTCATCGCGGCGGTCGTCGGCAAAGTCGAGGTCGATATCCGGCATGCTGATGCGCGCCGGATTTAAGAAACGCTCAAAGAGGAGCCCGTAGGCGAGCGGATCGACGTCGGTAATGTTGAGGAGGTAGCTTACGATGCTTCCCGCGGCCGATCCACGCCCCGGGCCCACGCTGATCTTTTGAGTTTTCGCCCAATTGACGAAATCCTGTACGATCAGAAAATAGGAAGCAAAGCCGGTCTTGGCGATCACCGAGAGTTCGTAGTCAATGCGTTCGCGGATAGTCTTCGCTTCGTCCTCACTCGTCTTGGGATAGCGCTTGGCTACACCCGCGAGGGTGAGCGTACGCAAGTAAGAATCGCTGGTTTCGCCGGCGGGCACGGTGAAACTGGGAAGTACGTTTTTGCCGAGCGGTATCTCGAGATTCACGCGCCGTGCGATTGCGCCGCTATTCGCGATCGCTTCCGGAAGATGTGCAAAGTATTGCTCCATGGTCTCACCGGAGGCGAGCGAAAAATCTTCATGCTTCATAGAGAGTCGATCCTCCTCGGCAACCTTGCGATTGGTTTGGATGGCGACTAATACGTCCTGCGCCTCGGCATCATCTGGGGAGAGGTAATGGACATCGTGGGTGGCGACGAGCGGTAATCCCAACTCGCGCGCGAGCGAGACCATCGCCTCATTCACGGTCAGCTGCTCTTTGATATTGGGTTTATGTTGTAGTTCGAGGAAGAAAGAATCGCACCCAAAGATCTCGGCGAGCATCTGGGCGCGCTTTGTGGCTTCGGATCTATTGCCGGCAAGCAGCGCACGTGAAAGCGGTCCATTAAGACAGGCCGAGAGCGCGATAAGTCCCTCATGCGAGGCACGTAAGTGATCGAGGGTAAAACGCGGTTTGTAATAGAAACCCCGTAAGTGCGCTTCGGTAGTAAGTTTGATGAGATTTTTGTAGCCCGCGTAGTTTTCGGCAAGGAGGAGAAGGTGCATGGGGCGTTCCTTAAGCGAAGGTGCTTCGTATTCCGGGTGCGCGTGAGCACCAAATGCATCCTCGGCGAGATACCCTTCGATGCCGATGATTGGTTTTATGCCTGCCTCCTTGGCGCGCTGATAAAATTCGATCGCACCATAAAGCGCGCCGTGATCGGTAAGGGCCAGAGCGTTCATATCGAGTGCTTTGGCGCGCGCGATAAGCTCCGGGATTTTAGGAAGCCCGTCGAGGAGCGAGTAGTGCGAGTGGACGTGGAGATGGACAAAATCACTCATAGATATCATGGATATTCGGTCGCCTTGGGCAACCGATACTCATAGATACTCGTAGATACCCTTTGTTTTTTCCTATTCATTATACGGAATGGGAAGACGCACGACAACCGTACGCTTCGATTCATGCACAAACTATGATAGGATGTAGTCGTTGCTACTCGTCGATAGTTATAGTTACTGTACCTACAGAGCGAATATCTACCGTGTATGGCGTTTCGCCACGTAGAGAAACAAATTGTGGTGATTATTATCTTCTTGGCAATACTCGCCACACCGGTGATCGCGTATCGTGGCTATGTGAGTATTACCACAACACCAACTCCCACGCCCACCCCTCCGCCGTACCGCGAGCTTGAGGTGAGCGAGGAAGCGCGTTTCTTTCTCTCCGAGGAGGCTGGCTTTTATGATGCGTGGGTGAGAATCAAAAATCCCAATCGCGACTTTGGGGTCGATCGCCTCTCGTATCGCTTTGAATTCTATGACGCCGCGGGCACCCTGCTTACTACCGAACGCGCCGAAAGCTTCATCCTGCCCTCCGAGGAGAAGTATTTTGTCGCGCCGGGCGTACGGATTATTGAAGAAGGCGTGCCGACCCGCGTGAAATTTATGATCACCGACGCTCTGTTTGTGAAGGTGACGGGGGTTCCTACGCTCACCCTGCGCATCTTTAATCAGCGTTACGAGCCGGGGAAACCGCGCGCGGGCGAGACGCGACTCTCAGCCGAGATCGAAAACGGTACCTTTTTTCACATCAAAGAAGTATCCGTGGAGGTGCTCCTCTTTAATGAAGCGAACGAAATAGCCGCGGTGAATGCGACCCGCATTGGTGAACTTATCCCTAATGAGCGACGCGCTTTCTCGGTCCATTGGAATGCGACGTTGCCGCGAGAGTTTCGGCCGCTCGTAATTTTTGCGGTGAATCCCTTAAGGCGTGGTAACGTAGTGCCGGTCTTTGAAGAGCGCCCCGGGAGATGAGTATGCACTTTTTTCGTGCCCTCTGGGCAGGGATTCGCGAGTACGATCTTCTCCTCGTAAGCACCGTGGTAGTGCTTACGTTGATTGGCGTAACGATGGTGGGAAGCGCTACCTTGGCCTCGTTTGGCGATGTCAGTCAGGCCGAACGGCAGCTCATCTTTGTGGTAGTAGGGTTTCTTACTTTGGCGATCGTAGCCCGGCTCGATTACCGTATCGTAAGCTCGCTGGCAATTCTTTTCTATCTTGGCACCCTCGTTCTTCTGGTGCTGCTTTTGGTGCGCGGCGAGACCGTGCGGGGTACCGCAAGCTGGCTTAGCTTTGGGTTTTTGTCGCTGCAGCCCTCCGAATTTGGCAAGGTAAGTCTCGTGCTGCTCCTGGGATCTTACCTCGCCCGCTATACCGAGGAGCTTTTTTTGTTACGGCACCTTATCATTACACTTCTCCTTACGTTGATTCCCATGATCCTTACGATTCTCGAGCCAGACTGGGGGAGCGCCTTGGTGTTTCTGGCGATCTGGTTTGTAATGATCGCGGCGAGCTCGATGCCCCGGATCCGTATCGTCGCCGTGGTCGGCAGCGCCATCGTGGTGGCGGTGGTCGCGTGGTTTACTCTCCTCGCCCCGTATCAAAAGGAACGTATTCTCACCTTCCTTGATCCCTCTCGCGATCCCTACGGAGCAAGTTACAATGTACTCCAGTCGATATCCGCCGTGGGGTCGGGAGGACTTTTCGGGAAAGGCCTCGGACGGGGGCCGCAGAGTCAACTCAATTTTTTGCCGGCGCGCCACACCGATTTTATCTTTGCCGTGATCGCCGAAGAGCTTGGGTTTTTGGGAGCGGCAACCGTGCTCTTTCTCTTTAGTCTCCTCTTTGTGCGCATCCTTTTGGTCGCACGTCACGCGCGCGATTCCTTGGGGTGGTATCTTACGATGGGCGTGCTCGCACTCATTGCGACGCATACCATCGTTAATATCGGGATGAACGTGGGGCTCTTCCCCGTGACCGGCATTCCGCTTCCCTTTATTAGTTATGGCGGAAGTTCCCTGGTGAGTACCCTTATCGCCCTCGGCATCGTGCTCTCTATTCAGCGTAAATCACCCAAGGGGGCGATGGGCCTTGCGCCCTAGTTCTTTGTCTCTGGTTACTGTGCGATCCGTATGACAAGCGAAGCAATGCTTGAGGTACAAAATCTTACCAAACACTACGACGGCGAGATCGGGATCGCCGACGTTTCGTTTGCAGTGAGGAGTGGTGAAATTGTGGGACTTTTGGGACCGAATGGAGCAGGGAAGACCACCACCATAAATATCATCCTTGGCGTACTTGAAAAGGATTCGGGGACACTTTCCATATTAGGAAGAGATCCGCGTATAGAGCGCGAGAAAGTCTTGACCCAGATGAACTTTGCCGCGGTCTATGCGCAACTACCCGGCAATCTCACCGTATGGCAAAATCTCTATATCTTTGGGCTTCTTTATCAGGTCGAGAAGCTTACCGAGCGCATTACTCAGCTTATGAAGACATTTGGACTTAGTGGGTTACGCGATACCACCACGGGAGTGCTCTCCTCGGGTGAGCAGACGCGGGTAAATCTTACCAAGGCACTCTTAAATAGCCCCAAACTTCTTTTGCTCGACGAACCAACTGCCTCGCTCGATCCGCATATCGCCCACGATGTCCGTGCCACCATTAAGGCCTATGTTGTAGAAAGTGGCGCGGGGGTGCTTTGGACCTCGCATAATATGCATGAGGTTGAAGCGATCTGCGATCGGGTGCTTTTTCTCTCGCACGGACGGATTCTCCTCGAAGGCGATCCTAAGAAACTTCCTCAAGAACGTGGCAAACAGAATCTCGAGGAACTATTTATTAGTGTGGCCAAAGAACCGCCGACGATTTTTGCGTGAATTCGCGTATAGGTAAGTTACCTCCATGAACCTTGAGCGAATCTATGCCATCATGTTACGCCAGTGGTTTCTCATTCAGCGCAATAAAGTGCGCTATCTTAACATTTTTGGTTGGATTGCGATCGACATCATTCTCTGGGGGTTTATCACCCGCTACTTGGACCTAGTGGGCTCGTCGGCTTTCAGTTTCACCACCGTCCTCCTGGGTGCTGTGGTGCTTTGGAATTTTCTCGTGCGGGTGCATCAAGGGGTGATCGTCGCCTTCTTTGAGGATATGTGGTCGCGGAATTTTCTTAATCTCTTCGCCTCACCGCTCTCGATCAAAGAGTACGTAGTCGGGCTCATCGCGACGAGCATTGTGACGAGCCTTGCGGGACTGACACTTATGTTCTTCATCGCATATCTACTCTTTGCATTTAGTATCTTCCAATTAGGCATGATTGTGGTACCGTTCCTTGCCATCCTTATGATTTTTGGCTGGGCGCTTGGGATTTTCACTACGGCGCTTGTGTTGCGATTCGGTCCGCCCGCCGAGTGGTTTGGCTGGATCATTCCGTTTGCGTTAAGCCCTTTTGCCGGCGTCTTCTATCCGATTGCGTCACTTCCCCATGGGTTACAGGTCGTTGCCCGTTTCCTGCCACCCTCCTATGTATTTGAAGGGATGCGGGCGGCGCTCACCTCGGGAGAATTTTTAACGGGAGAGCTCTTTATAGGGCTTGGTATCGCGGCGGTGTATCTCTCCCTTGCGTATCTCGTCTTTCTTGCGACCTACCGCGTCATCCTTAGAAAGGGCCTCATCACCCGCTTCACCGCGGAGAATGGGTAAAGGCACCATGACTTTTCGAGCTGTGTTCATCCGTTAGTGGGGGACACTCAATTTTCGATCGAAAATTGAGTGTCCCTTTGCAAAAATGCTTTGCTATCCCACCCGCTGATCCATGTGCAGATTTGTTGGTACACTAGATGTAGTTTCTTCATACGTTGAAATGAATCTTCTCTCTTTGCTTCGTGATTTCAAGCGCTCTTTCTCCTCCTACCGACCGTTGGTAGAGGTTTTGATTTATAGAGAACGGTTGCTTTATAACCTTCGCGAGTTCGAAAGGCGGTATCCTAAGCTTGCGATTGCGCCGGTGCTAAAGAGCAATGCCTACGGACACGGGCTTAGTACGATTGCAAGAATTTTGGATGGAGAAGATCTCCCTTTTTTGATTGTTGATTCTCTGTTCGAAGCCCGACTACTCCGTCATGAAGGAATCCGCACGCCGATTCTCGTCATTGGCTATACGACAATCGAGAATATACATAGGAGCAACCTACGCAATATTGCTTTTACGATCACGGGATTTACACAACTCGAAGCTGTCGCCGATTCGCTGCCGCGTCCCACGATGTTTCATCTTAAGATCGATACTGGCATGCATCGGCAGGGAATTATGCCGAGTGAGGTTACGCAAGCAGTGCACCTTCTTAAACAGAACCGCCAGCTCAAACTTGAAGGAGTATTCTCGCACTTTGCCGATGCTGATAGTCCCGATTCCGCGTTTACCCTCAAGCAGATTGAGCGATGGCACGAAATGGTCTCTTTATTCAAGAAGGAATTCTCCACGATACGTTATTACCATCTTTCGGCGACCGCCGGCATGCGCTACGCCGATCGGATCGAGGCGAATATGGCACGGATCGGGAGAGGGCTCTACGGCATCGATCCTGTTGGTACCTCGGACTTCGAACTACAGCCGGTCTTAGAGATGAAGACAATCGTCAGCGCAGTAAAGGAATTGGCGGCTCGCGATTATGTCGGCTATGGTCTTACGTTTCGGGCAGAGAAGCCTATGAAGATCGCGGTGGTATCGGTAGGATACTTTGAAGGAGTGGACCGTCGACTTTCCAATCGCGGCGTTTTTAAAATTCACGACCAGTTTTGCCCCATTGTGGGGCGGGTGAGTATGAATATCACCACAGTTAATGTCTCTTCGCTACCGGATGTCAAAGAAGGGGACGAAGTGACAGTGATTAGTAAAGAGCGCGAGGATCCCAACTCAATTGAGAGTATTGCAAAAATTTGTGATACCATCCCCCACGAAATCCTCGTCCATATTCCCCAGCATCTTCGGCGTACGGTTGTCTGAAATTTGATAGTGTTGATGTCATCGCGCATAATTCCGCCATGGCGGAATTATGCGCTGCTTAAATTCTCTTGATAGAGGAGAAGTCTATTTAAGCAATGCAACGGGGGAGAATGCGATCATTCTTTCCTTTTTAGTATGGATATGCTAAGAATGCCGCGAGGAGGGTAATCATGGAACTTCAGAAGTTGATGGAACACTTCTTCCATCTTTATGGACCTAGAAATCGTATCCATCTGCCCGGGTTGCGTGAACGACTAGATTTTCTTAATCTTGGCATCGGGAATCTGGGTGATGCCATACGTATGGGCATCCAGGGCAAACTGCTGAGGGAGCAACTCGCCAGAGTGGTTGCGCGCATCTTCTGTATTGCCGAACACTTTCGCAATCTTCCCCTAGTGGAAGTGATGGCGAGAAAATATCCAGCCGCTCATTGCAGTTATTGCCTGCAACTTCCGTGCGTGTGTCCCGAGCGACGGCCAGATCCGCAACTTGCACATACCGTCCATCAAGAACAACTCGCATGGAGTCTCACCGCGTGGTCACATCATTGTGCTATTCTCTATGGAGAGAAAAACAGAGCGCGGGGGATTAACTATGTCTTAAACCGGCTTTTCAAAGAAGTGTGTGAATTGCTAAGGCTTCTCGTAACCATCCCTCGGTCAAAGAGTCCGCCAAGTAAAATTGAAGAGGAATTCGCCCTAGAACTTGCCGATACTCTGGCTTGGACTATTGCGGTGGCGAATTTACTGGAACAGGATTTAGATGCGGCGGTCTGGGAACGGTATGGCAAGGGCTGTTCGTGGTGTCATAAAAATCCCTGTGTGTGTACCGACCTGTGGGGCAGTATAGGGTAGTTGCATCTATGAGACGTCGCAAGGGTACGGATCGGAATCTCCGAGAACCGGCCCTTTTCTTTGTAGAGAAGACTAGTGGGTCGCAACTTCTTCAATTTTCTCAAGCGAAGCCTTCCGCAGTGAATCTCTGGTTTTCACGAAGCCCCCCACCGGGAGCTTCTTTATATCGGCGAGAGTGGAGATTGTCCCTACTTTAGGGATAGGGGGTATAATGGAATCGTTCAGTACATTCCATTTATGTCTTCGAAAGCAATCATTTGGATTGGAGTTATTGTGGGGTCCTACCTCGGCGGTTTCCTACCAACCCTATGGGGCACTACCGCCTTTTCATTTGCGACTCTCATCGGGAACGCCATTGGAGGACTTCTGGGCTTGTGGGTAGCGTATAAAGTAGTAAATTATTAGAACCCTTTTAATTTTTCATACGTAAGGAGATGGAATATGGCACCGTCACGTAAGAAAAAACAAGAGACCTTCACCATCAAAGGCGAGGAGCTTTTGGCCAAGGTAAAAGCGCTCATCAAAGAGGGGAATGTACGAAGGATCAGTATCAAAACCAAACAAGGCAAAGTGATTGCCGAGTTTCCGCTTACGATCGGCGTGGTTGGCGTCGTGCTCGCCCCGATCTTCGCCGCGGTTGGGGCACTTGCCGCCCTTATCACCGAGTGCACGATCACCGTGGAGCGGGAAGAATAGAAAGGGGGTCTCGCACAGAGCGAAACCCCTGACGGACACTACCGCGGCTGGTCATTCTGCCACTTATCGGCGAAGAAACGAGTCGCAATTGCCGCCGCCCGGAGAAAGGCAAAGAGATCATCGATTACCTCTCCTTCCGGGGGTTCAATTCCATCCGCTCGCAGAGCGGCTTTTAGCCGCTCTATCCCAAGATGGCAATTATTGACAGCCCCAGCAAGAGCGACAAAAACTCCATCAGCACATGCCTGGATCCCTCCCCCAAGTTTCCCGGTTCGCGATTTACATTTCGTCATCGCCGCTCCATGGGCCCAGTCAACAACGCGTGGGATCAACTCGAGCCTGACATGCGGCGTCATGGCGTTGACCATGCGTAACGTGGTAGTGCGATCAAACCCCCTCCACATAATATGGTCAACCGCGACCCAATACGGATTTTTCGTGCCTGCTTTAGTAATCATTCTCCCTCCTTCTGCTGGCTCCCATAACAACCGAGGATAGCACAGAAGGAAGCGAGAGACAACTCTTTTTGACAAGCAGTATTAAAAATAATATCCTACGCTTAATCTCAACGTAAGGAGGGGAATCATGGCAGAGGAAAGGATGTTCTATGCGGATCTCCGCGGACATTTTAGTCCGCCGAGAGAGCCACTCAAGGTAAATGCCGGTCTAAAGCTTGACTTGGCCGCAATTTGTCTCGTGCCGCCAGAAGTTACCACCATCGAGGAGATCATTAAGGCCCAGCACGAGGGTCTTAAGGAGCTCCATGGGCAAAAAAATCTGAGGTTAATCCGGTATCCCTCTGATCTCGATAGCATTGGCAACGGGGTTACGGGGGTAGTGTGCGAACTTGAGAATCCACCCAAGGATCTCAATATCGGCGAAGAGAACTCAGAGAGGGATAACATCAAAACGAACCTGCAACGTTTGCGTGATGCTGGTATTCTGATCATCGCGCTCGCGTATCGGGAACTCAATGCCTTCGGAGGGGGTTATCGTTATCCGTACGCTCGCCTGACCCCGTGGGGTGACCAATTCCTTTCTGTGTGCAGGCAGGTGGGCATGATCGTTGATCTTTCTGGTGCCGGGCACCAGACCGCTTGGGACGCATTGATTCATCCAACCGGCGTCACATTCATCGCCTCCCACGGCGCATGTTACGAGGTGAATGGATGTTACAATCCCCGCAATCTTCCCCGCGCGGTCCTTAGGAAGATTGCGATGGGGGGAGGGATGGTTGGAATCTACACTCGTACCTTTGGTCTTCATCCTTCGCAAGACCTTCTCGCTCACTTTTGTCATCACGTTGAAGCCGCGGTAGAGAGTTGTGGAGTTGATGCGGTGGCCATTGGGAGTGATGGGGTATATGTGAAACAAGCGGAGAGCGTCTTGAGGCTAGAGCGTAGCGATCCGGATCGTTGTCCACCGGATCAACTGGGCGATCTCAATCGACCCGACCGGATGGAGGTGCTGCGGGAGGAACTATCGAGAAACGATAGAGGAGAGGCACTCGTCTTCTCTCCCGAGGATGTTGCCAAGATTATGGGTCTTAACATTTTGCGTTTCCTCAAAAGGGCACTGAAGTCCACCTAAGGAACACCCGCGCCAAAGCTCCCTTTCCGGGAGCTTCTTTAAATTTAGAGCGGGGTCTGACCACGCTTTAGCATACTCCGGTCGTAAGGATCCTCGCGCGGCTCACGCGGCAGGGTCTTCTTTTTGTGCCCATGCTATACTGAAAAGTACCGGGAACTCACTCCCGATGGCTTATCTATATTTTCTTTATGCAATTTCCCACTGGTAGAGAACGAACCTCCTTCATTCTATTAATAGCAGCGTTTTTTCTCCTCGCTGTTATGCTTATTATTGTAAGCGGGAAAGGAAGAGAGCTCCTCACCGCCATAAGCGGCACTCAAGCCGTGGTCTCGTGTAGCAGCGACGTTACCTGCGATGACGGTTATGCGCTGACCACTGATAGCTGTGTCAATCCCGGTCTTGAGACTTCTTACTGCGCCCACACCGCCAATCGAGGGTTAAGCTACAGTTCCGGCTTTTCCTATAGTAATCTGTCGGAATGGAACGAGTCCCAACTAATTGATTTTAGCAACATTATTGAAGGGCCGATCAACTTTGCCGACATAGCCCAAAGCGACTTCTTTCAGAGTCTCAAAAACCAAGGCAAGATCATGGCGCGCGCGGTGAGCGTGGAGGAGTACTACGGACGCACCAACGACGATATTGCGGCGAATAAAACCCAGATCATCCAAGCTATTTACGATAAATTGACTCGAATCTACCAGGACGGCTACGACGCCTTTGCCTTCGATGAATTGATCGGCTTTGAGCAGAACGATGGCTTTCGAGAACTGATGTCGGCAGCCTCGCTCGCCATCGAGCAGGTGAAGAAAGATTATCCCACCAAGCTTATCTTTGTGTGGGGCTCGCGTTTTATCCCTACCTCGGCGATCGGTATCGAGACTATGAAGCGGATCTTTACCTATGCCGATTTCTATCTTCCCGAAGCGTATTATGCGGATGAGCCGTATACCGATACAGAGCTTAATGGTTTCATTCATGACGTGAGCCAGCGCTTTGAAAACTTCCATCCCGGCGTGGGACGCAAGATTCTCTTTGGATTAGCGGCTTCGGATGTGGAAGATTGGGTGACCGATCAAAACGCCGATCAGGATTTTAGGAAGTTTGCCGACAACGAAGTCTACCTTATCAAGCAAGACGCCACCCAGAATCTCAATACCGGTGTCGGCGTCTTCTTCTTTGGCAAAGTCAACCTTGAGACCAAGACGTGGTTTGCTAAACTCTTTAAGCATTACCTCTTTGATAATCAGACATCGCGTTTTAGTGAACGGAATTATGCACTTTCGTATCTTAAGAATCCCAGTTTTGAGAATGGCACTGCGGATTGGGCAGTAAGCGTGGGGGCAGGTGGCGAGGTAAAAACCATTACCAAAGCTTCCATTACCCCTGTGCTTGAGATTGTAAGTCCGTGGCAAAAGGTCCCCAGCAAAAATAATGTGCTTTTCCTAAAGCGCGGCACCACTGCGAATACGGTAACGCAGACGACCGCAAATCTTGTGGCGGGTAAAGAATACATGCTCGAAGTCTATTCCAAAAAGCATTCGGATGATTTCACTCGTTCAAATCTGATTACCAGTCTTACTGATTCGGCTGGTAATACCATAAGCGCCGCCTACGAACGCCATACCCTCTTTACCAATCTTAGAGTATTTAGTTACGACTATACCTTGGCGCAATGCCAGGCGCTAAAACCTAACTGTAGTTACGATAAACATTACTGGACACGCGAGACGTTCGTCTTTACCGCGCCAGCAAATCAAGTGCAGGTAGTGACGACTGATGCGAGTGCAGGGAGCGGAGAGATCACGTTGGTTGATTTTGTACAACTACAGGAATACGTGCGTGCCCTTGTCATAACTCCCACTCCTACGCCGACACCTACTTCACCCACGCCAACCCCGACGTCGAGTCCGACTCCTACGCCCACCACGACACTCATCGCGAAAGGCGACACTTGGAAGTATCTCGATAACGGCACCGATCAGAGAACGGCGTGGTGGGGTGTGACCTTTAACGACGCCGGATGGAAGTCAGGGCCTGCACAACTCGGCTATGGCGATGGCGACGAGCAAACAGTGGTAAGCTTTGGTCCCAATTCGAAAAGAAAATACATCACCACCTATTTTAGGAGAACCTTCGCTGTGCTCGATCCTGCAAGTTTCTCTAAGCTTGCCCTCAGTCTCTTGCGCGACGATGGAGCGGTGGTGTATCTCAATGGCGTCGAAGTGATGCGAAGCAATATGCCCACCGGTACCATTACGTACACTACACTTGCCGCGAGTACGATTGATGGTTCCAAGGAAACGCTCTTTCACTCAGCCGAGCTCAACCTAGGGTTGTTGGTAAGTGGGGCAAACGTGGTAGCAGTGGAAATCCACCAGCGCCAGAAAACAAGCAGTGATATCAGTTTTGATCTGGAACTCGTTGCGTTTTAAGCGGCCCCCTCCCCGCTACCTCCGGTGCAAGCAGCATAAAAATAATATCCTACGCTTAATGTCTTTGCATTCTTCAAAAGGGCACTGAAGTCCACCTAAGGAACGCATGCGTCGAAGCTCCCTTCCCCGGGAGCTTCTTTAAATTTAGAGCGGGGCGTGACTACGCTTTAACATACTCCGGTCGCAAGGATCCTCGCGCGGCAGGGTCTTCTTTTTTGCGCAGGTTTGTTATAGGTGTGCAGTTATTCTAGAATGAAATTACACACTCGCGATTAACTTTTTCCTATGCACGTTCCTACCGGAAAAGAGCAGGGGCCGTTTCTCGTCCTCGTCACGGCGTTTGTCGTCGTGGTTGTTATTTTTATTTCGCTTATAGCGGGCGCCGATAAGAAGTTACTTACCTTTATCGGCACCGCGAGCGTCGCGCCAAGGGGGGCGAACACCACGCTCGATTCTTTTTCGCAGCAGAAAAAGGATGGGTCACAGATTTCTAAGCCAACCGTCACAGTGATACGCGGTCAAAGGGAGCTATGGCTTCAAAGCCTTTCGAACGAAGAATCAATCTTTTTGGGAAGCGTGGGGAACAATCAGAACTCTGTGAGCTACTATGTTTCACCAAGAGAACCGCCCCCGGGGTATCGCGAGACGGCTCTTGCGGGAAGCATTATCATTGAGTCTCCGGAGAAGGGTACGCTCGCGAAGAAGAACGCAGAGTTGAATCAAGAGATCGAGTCGGTAAAAAAACAACTTTCACGCACGACCGATACGAGGAGTAGGGCGACCATCGAGGCGCGTCTTACTACGTTGATTACCAATAAGCGATCAACCCTTGTGCGCGAAAAGAGCGTCTTGGAACAAAAACAGACAGCCACGCTCGCTGCCCTGCAAAGAATTGCCCCCACTGTCAGTATTACGCAGAAATTTATAACCTCTTTTAACGGGTTTACCGCGACCGCAACCCCCAAGGATACTCAAGCATTGAAACAGCAAGGCTACCGCGTGTGGCGTAACGCGGAAGTGCACGCATCGCTTACCGAATCAGTCCCTCTTATTAATGCCGACGATGTGTGGGCAACCAAAGACGCCAGCGGCGTCAATGTGACAGGGAGGGGGATACGCATCGCCATCATTGATACTGGCATCGATTATCGCCATCCCGACCTTGGCGGTTGTCTGGGAGCGAGTTGTAAAGTAGCCGGCGGCTTCGATGTAATAAATAATGATGCCGATCCTATGGACGATATGGGGCACGGTACCCATGTGGCAGCCATCGCCGCGGGGAAAGGCGCTCTCAAAGGGGTGGCGCCCGACGCGTTATTCTATGCATATAAAGTTTTGGATCGTTACGGATCGGGAAGTTTCTCCTTGGTCATTTCCGGCATCGAACGCGCGCTTGACCCCAATCTCGATGGAGACCTCTCCGACGGTGCGCACGTGATAAATCTTAGTCTTGGCGGCATCGGTAATCCCGATGATCCACTATCGCAGGCGGTTGATAATGCGGTGCTGGGAGGCGCTGTGGTAGTGGTGGCCGCGGGGAATAGAGGTTACCCCAAAAGCATATCGAGTCCCGGAACGGCAAGAGACGCAATTACGGTAGGAGCGAGCACCAAAGCAGATTTGCTCGCGTGGTTTAGTTCACGAGGCCCCGTGGTATGGAATAACCATACACTCGTTAAACCAGATCTTGTGGCACCCGGCGCAGAAATTTGTGCCGCACAATGGGAGAATTGGTTATCCGAGCGTCAGTGTGTCGATGATGGGCATATTCGACTGGATGGAACTTCCATGGCTTCTCCGCACATCGCGGGAGCAGCGGCGCTCACAAAGCAAGCTCATCCAGAGTGGAGTCCCGCCCAGATCAAAGCCGCCGTCAGGGGTACCGCGGTTCAATTGGGATATACTCTTTTCGATCGTGGAGCGGGGAGACTCGACGCGTACTCTCCGGTAAGTATTGTGGGATCACCGCCAGTCGCAAAGCTTTCCCCTCTCAATACCAACGGCATTACAAGGCCTGTGATGGGTACCGTTGCGAGTGAGAACCTTATGCAGTGGCAGTTATCGTACACGTTGCTCGGGAGTGGAACGAACGGTAATTGGACTGAACTTATTCGTTCTTCGACACTGCCAACGAGCGCCTCTCTTTTCTCGTGGAATACCAATTTTATCCTTGATGGCGAATATCTCCTTCGTCTCTCGGTGACGCAACAGGATCGTCTTCAAGCGACCGATTACGGATACTTGGTGATTGATAAACTTCGTATTTCCCACCCACGCGAGTCCGACGTGTTCCGTAGCGGCAGCACAGTGAACGTCGAAGTCGCTCTTGAGGCTTTGGGCGCTCCCGCCATTCTTCTTGAGTATGGCGTAGGACGTTCGCCCAGCCAGTGGCGAGAAATTTCGCGCAGCCAAAACGTGAGGCAGACATGGGATACCAGCGGTTTGGCTACTGGGTGGTATACCCTGCGCGCCTCACTCACAGGAAGTACGGCGTCGGCCGATCAAGAAACGAGAATGATCTACCTCGATGCCACGCTTAAACCGGGCTGGCCCCAACGGCTCGACTTTGATCGATACGACTGTGGTCAATCCGAACCGTGCCCCGCTGCTCATGGTCTCTTTGAAACCGTGGTAAGCGACCTCGATGGAGACGGCGCGAGTGAAATTATCGTAGTCGCGGGGAAAGTCGCTCCCTATGTGACGGCATATCGCGCTGACGGCGAGCGTATCTGGACCGCTCATACGAGAATCTATGATAGTCCTGCGTCGTTTTCCTTACCCCTCGTTGAAGATTTGGATAACGACGGCAATAAAGAGGTGATCGTGTATGTTGGTCGCGGTTTAAATGATCCCGGGAGACTCTACGCGTTCACTGCGCGAGGTGCGCTAAAATCTGGTTGGCCTTTAGACCTTCCTTATGATATTCCCACTATGGTTGCCGCCGACATCAATCGTGACGGAAAGCGGGAACTTATTCTTAAAGGCAATACTGGTCTCCCCGAGGCCATGACCATCGTAAGCGCCGAAGGCAAGGTTATGTCTCGCTGGAATCTTTCCGATATCGCATGGCTCACGTTTGGTCCTTTAGGGACGCCAGCTGTAGGTAATTTTGATGACGATGCTGATCTAGAGATAGTGATCGCACGTCCCGCGCCCCACGCCACCGCGAATACAAATGACGGAGAACTCCATGTGTTCAACTCCGACGGTTCTGAAGTGAATGGCTGGCCTCGTGTCATGCAGGAAGGGTATGCCCTCGGATCATCGCCGGTCGTCGCCGATCTTGATCGCGATGGTCGTGATGATATCGTGGTGGCGCTACAGTATGCCTCCGATACATTCCCAGATGTGCGTTACGGAGGCGTCTATGCGTTTGATCGACGGGGCGCGTTGCTTCCCGGATGGCCCGTTGGCAAGGGTCGGTATTATGCATCGTCGCCATCCATCGGCGATCTCGATGGCGACGGAGACCTCGAAATTGCGGTGAGTAATTACCAAGCCACCACCGAGGTGTATCACCATGACGGAAGCATGGTCCAAGGCTGGCCTCAGCGGACTCGCTCCTTTGATCTCTATGCAACCATCATGGGTGATGCGAACGGCGATGGAAAACCTGATGTGCTCACCGCCACCAGTACCTACATTTTAGAGGGAGGTCTCTATGCTTGGAATGCGCAAGGTTCTCTCCTTCCCGGGTTTCCTAAACATACAGAAATCGACGCGGTTGCCTATTACCAGCCCCCTCCCACGCTCACCGACGTGGATGGCGATGGAAGAATCGATTTGGTGGGGAGCACACCGTTTGAGTATGATTTTGCCCGTGAGCAGTATAAGTGGAGGAGTTCGATTTATGTATGGGATCTCGACGCCCGAACGAATCCTGCGACCATGCACTGGCCGACATTCCATCACGATGCGCAAAGAACCGGCCGCTATGCGCCGCTTGGTCCTGCTCCCGATACTACTCCTCCCACCGTTTCGATCACATCGCCTACCCAAGGAGCTACCATCTCCGGGGTAGTCATCTTAAGCGCCTCTGCTGCCGATAACGTAGCGGTCGAGCGAGTTGAATTCTACTATCACAGTCAATTTATCGGCGTCGACTATACCTCACCCTATACGACAGAGTGGGATACCACCAAAGTTTCCAATACCTCCTACAACCTTATTGCGAAAGCGTATGATCAGGCGGGCAATATCGGTATCTCCCCAGTGAGGACCGTAACAGTGAATAATATTTTGACTCCTACACCCTTACCGACGAAGACAAAAACGCCTACTGACACTACTCCCCCTACGGTCTCTATTACTCAACCAAAAACCGGATCCACGGTAAGCAAGGGCGCGTCGGTAACGATTACCGCTACGGCAACTGATAATGTGGCAGTCACCAAAGTCGAATTCTATATTGGTACCTCAAGTTTGAGTCTTCTCTGTACCGATACGACCGCGCCCTACTCGTGCCTCTGGAAAGCACCCACCATTTCCGTTCGTGAGCCGTACCAGATCGAAGCGCGGGCGTATGATGCGAAGGGGAATCGCGGCGTCTCGAGTAGAGTATTTGTGGGAGTGAAATAGGAACTGTCCATTTCCATGTCACAAAAGCCCCGACCATTTGGGGCTTTGTTGTTGGGAAGATGTCCTCATTGTTTAGAGCGGGGTGAACTTAAACCAATCAATATATTCGTACCGATCGATATTGGGTGTGGCGCGTCCTCCGAAACCGGTGCCGTCCGTCCCCCACAGACTAAAGAGATAGGGAGCCGCGGTTCTTGGCGGATAATCTCGGTGCGATGCCTGTAAGACTCCGTCGACGTAATAATCGACTCGATCGGCAAGCCAGACCATTTTATAGTTCTTAAAACCGGTCGACATGCCGGCAAAATTCCAGATCGAAGTATGCTGGCGGCGATCTGGGTTGACATAATAATTCCATGTCGTAAGTTCGAGCCGCTCGGGGAATTGCCCTTCCACCTCAAAATCGAGTTCAGTTTCCGAGCCGGTCGCGTAATTAAACGCCGCCGAGACGCTTCCCGAGGGGTTGCAGATGGCTGGCGTTGGTGAACAAGAACCATTGAATGTAGAGGAAGTGGAAGCCATTCGCATTCTAAATTCGTAAGTGCCGTAGCCAAATCTCGAGGTGGTCGCAACCTCACCGCCTCTTGAAATGACACCTTGCTGTCCCGCAACGGTGACCCCCGGTGTTTGGGTCAAACGAATCTTAAGATAGCCGTTCTCAACGGTCACCCTATCAGGCTGCATATAACCATCATGAATAGATGAGGTGCTTAAACCAACCTTAAAGTTTGACTTCGTCCATTTACTCGTATCGAAGGTATCGAAATTATCGCAGAGACCTCCCAGTGGTGTCGTACAACTGCTGGTCAAAAGCGGCGACGTGGTGGGGGAAGGTGTGGGAGTTGGTGAAGGAGTAGGAGTGGAAGCAGGAGCGAGCGCCCACGAGACCTGTGCTACTGCGGCCTCGGTATTTTCATAGTACTGAACTTTAATGCGACGCCTACCCGCGGAGACTGCGCGATCGACCGTGTAGGTGGTGGGCGCCTGATCGAACCACTTGTCGAGGATACTCACTCCGTCAAGCCAAACGCGCATCCCATCATCGGTCTTCGCGGTGAAACGATACGTCCCGGTTTGCGCAAAGTCCCAATCTCCCTCCCAGCGGACGCTGAAAGTGTCGGCACCCATATTGGCAGCAGGCGCATTCACATCCCAGTTAAAGTTAAGTGTCGCATCGGTGCGGATGAGCACGAGGTTAGTAAGATCGATATTGTCGTAGTACTGACCCCTAAAGGAATTTACAGGGATGCTTGGCGTAGGAGCAGGAGTAGGTGAGGGGGTCGGTGATGGCGTGAGGGTGGGTGTTGCGGTTGGAGTAAGAGTTGGTGTGGGAGTTGGCGAGGGAGAAGGAGTGGAAGTAGGAGCGAGCACCCACAAGACCTGTGCCACTGCAGCCTCCGTATTTTCATAGTATTCAACTTTTACCCGACGCCTACCCGCGGAGACTGCGCGATCGACCGTGTAGGTGGTTGGTCCTTGGTCAAACCACTTATCCAAAATGGCGGTTCCATCCAAAAAGATTCTCATCCCATCATCCGTCTTGGCGGTAAAGCGATACGTCCCGGTTTGCGCAAAGTCCCAATCACCTTCCCAGCGGACGCTGAAGGTATCAGCGGCGATCGCGGGAACGGGTGAACCAAGCGCCCAATCAAAGTTGATCGCGGGATCGATACGCGTGAGGGCGAGATTGGTAAAATCGCTGTTATCGTAGTATTCGCCCTTAAATGCATTAAGCGGAAGTGAAGAGGTCAAGTCTTGGAGTGGCGACGGGATTGGTGTCGGAGAGGGACTTACGGACGATGAAAATTTAATCCAATTGAGATTAAAAGAGCTATTCTCGGCTACGATGCGTACGGTATGAAGACCGGAGCTTAAGGATATTGGGGGCGCTGAGATGGTATTCCATACTTGCCAACCGCCGGTAGTGGGAACGATGAGGGATCCAGTTACGCTCGTACCATCCACCTCCATCCGCATAGCAGAAGTACCCCTCGGTTTTCGTGCGATACGAAATTCGGCAAGATACATTCCCGCCGAAGGTACATTAATAGAGTAGGTAAGCCACTCGCCGGTCTCGATCCATCCGACGTTATACCTACCGCCCGCGTCGGCGGTCACCTCGATATCGACATCGTCAGATCGATATTGACCGCCGCGGTTCCCTTTCGTGGTATCGTGGTAGCTTATTCCCTCGCCGCCGGGGTTGTAATCTTCGGCTTGAATCATACCCGGGATCGCTACCGCGGATGCTTCTTGAGCATTCCATGCTACTTTGGCGACGGCAGCACCACTCTTTTCATAGTATTCAACTTTGATACCATGGCGGCCTTGCGAAATGGTAGGAGCAAGTGTGTACGTCGTGGGCGGTTGGTCAATCCATTTATCGAGGATGAGTACACGATCGATCCACACCCGTATCCCATCGTCAGTGGTGATGGTAACACGATACGTGTTGGTCGCCGGAAAATCCCAATTCCCCTCCCAGCGGACGGCAAACGTATCCTGCCCCATCAAGGGACTTGGCGAACCGAGTCCCCAATCGAAGGTGATCGCCTGATCAATGCGGCTTACGGCGAGATTCGTGAAGTCGCTATTGTCAAAATAATTTCCCCGAAAGGCGTTTAACGGAATTTCAGGGATGGGAAGGACGACCGAGGAAGAAAGCGGGGACGATTCGTTGCCAATGGAGGTAAGGAGGAATTGTCCGCCACTGGTAAGGAGTATGGTTGCGAGGATAGCAAGTACACCAAATGTTATTCCTAATACAATCAGCGGCTGTTTGGGAAGTGAAGGGGGAAAAGACATACATTTTGGGTTTGGGTAGTGAGAGAGAAGTACTTAATTTTCATTATAATGCATTTTCTGTGATACTTTTAATGATCATTGACAATCATTAAGAAAGGTGATATGGTATGTGTTTCGTGTAAGCCTTTCTTCTTATATATGATTTATTTGACAAATCTTCTTGTTGCCTCGGCCTTCGTGTTGTGGCTTGTACGCGAGCGAATCCACCATGTACGGAGACTCGTTTCTATTCCCCATCGTATCCATGTCAATGGAACACGGGGCAAATCGAGCGTTACTCGTCTCATTGCCGCGATCCTTAGAGAAGCCGGATTTAAGACCATCGGGAAGGTTACCGGAAGTGGTACCAATCTTATTGACTTTGACGGAAACGATATTCCGATTGCGCGCAAAGGAGAAGCGAGCGTATTCGAGCAGATCAGCGTGATGAGAAACGCCCTGCCGAAGGATACCGAGGCGATCGTCTTTGAATGCATGGCGATAAGACCAGAGTTTCAGAAGTTCCTCGAGGAGAAGGTGATGCGCTCGACCATTGGAGTTATTACCAATGTCCGTGAGGATCACATGGATGAGATGGGATATTCACTTTCAGAAATTGCCGAAAGTCTCGCGACTACCATTCCGTATGGGGGGCATCTGGTTACCGCCGAGGAGGATCCCGTGCTGCTTGGGATCCTCAAAGACTGCGCTCTTCGCCGGGGAACCCAGGTGCATCAAGCGAACGCGCATTTGGTTGATGCACGTTACCTTACGTCGTTCCCGTACCTTGAACACAAGGAGAATATTCTTATTGGACTTGCCGTCGCCGCGATTCTTGGCATTCCCCGTGAGGTTGCCCTCAAAGGTATGCGGAAGGCGAAACCGGATCCAGGGGTCTTGCAACTTTCTCATCACGAAATCGACGGCAAGAAAATCGTGTGGGCCAACCTTTTCGCTATCAATGATAGAGAAAGTGTGATACGAAACGCCCTCGCGATTAAGGCTCGCTATGGTCGCAAAGCATATACGACGGTAGTGATCCTCAATAATCGTGCTGATCGGCCCGCGCGCGCCGAACAATTTGCAAAGCTCATGAGCCGCGATCTTAGCTGCGATCTCGTAGTAACCATTGGCGAACTTGAGACTCCGGTGGTACGATACCTCGTTCGTCATGGCCGAGTACCCGTAGTGCCACTCGCCATGCGGCGCGACCTCGATGGAGCAGGAATCATTGCCGAGATTCTTAACCGCGTGCGTGCCTCGCGCATACTCCTTCTGGGGCTTGCCAATATTCACACTACGCAAGCCGAGGCGGTGCTTGAGTATATGAAAAAGCTTCAAGTTTCAGATGAGAGATACCTATGAATATTCTTGACTTTTTCCAAATCCAAAATGGGATCGATCTTGAGGTGATGCGTACCACCTTTCTTTTCTCGCTCGTGATAAGCTATTTCGTCTATTACAAGCGAGGTTTTATCCCCGGAGGGCTTATCGTGCCCGGGATCTTGGTACTTCTCCTCGCGACGCCGCTTAAGTTGCTGCTCGTGATAGGAATAAGCCTTGCGGTAGCTATTACGTATGGGGTGCTGGTAAGGACCCTCGCGCGTGAGCATATTATTCTGCCGGATGAACGACTGCTTATTCTCGTGTTGCTCGCGCTCTCCTTTGCCTCGCTGGCATCGTGGTTTACTCGAATCGAATGGGAAACTGCCGGGCTTGGCCATCTCACCATGGTAGCGCCGGCACTCATTGCCGAGAGACTCTCTGAGCGCAACCGGTGGGAGAGCACAAAGGCGTTCCTCGTGGCAGTGGGACTTACCGCAGCATTTCTTTTCTTAGTGCGAATAGTAATCCTGCCATATCTTCCTTCTGCGTATGTCTCCTTCATGAACGGGCTCTATAGCTCCTATCATGAAGTTGAGATTATGCCCATAGGGTGGCTCTATTTCTTCTTCGGCCTTGCCACCTTCATAAGTTATATTCTCTTACGTGTGTTTAAGATAAGGGCGGTGGGGATCCTGGCGAGTGCCTATCTTGGAATGATTGCGAGTGAGCCGCTTCAGCTTCTCTTTGTGGCAACAGTCGTAGGCCTTGCGGGAATGATGATGGCATTATTTGCTCGCATGCTGATGCTCGCGGGATACCGACGGCTGGTTCTCACCGCGCTCGTTACTGGAATGGTGTATCCTTTAGTAGAGATGCTTTTTCTTGTGGTGACGCCAAGAAACTTTGTGCCCTTTTTCGGCTTACCTATTGCCGGAATTATGATCTCTGCGATCGTGGTGAACGAACTTATCCGTCCGCATCGGAGGAAAGTACTTTTAGGAAGCACGGTGATGGGCGGGACGATGGCTCTCGCCACGCTCGCAATACTCGTGATACGGCATATTCCGGCGTTTGCCGGATTCTCCCTCTTTCGCTAGCGGCCACGGTGCCTGGTAGTGAGGTATGCTACACTAGTAGTGGAATATTGGTCGGGTCTAAGAGATGCCAGGCTTTTATTCAATCCTCGGGCTGTGGCGCAGTTGGTAGCGCGCGTGCATGGGGTGCATGAGGTCGCGGGTTCGAGTCCCGCCAGCCCGAGAATTGAATAAAAGATGAGATCGGGAGTTTCCGCCTCATGCCAAAGGAAGATCCGCCTGTGGCGGAAGAGGCGGACCCCGTCGAATTTATCCTGTCGGATGACGGGGCAAATCTCCCCACCCCGAGCAGTATGAGAAAAGATGAGGTCGGTCGCCTACGGCGACCGCCAGCCCGAGGGAAGGCTCTCATCTAGATTCCGGATCCTGGCTCGCCAGCAGGCGGGCAAGTCCGGAATGACAGAGGATCTGTTTTCGAGATGACTTCTAAAAAACTACAAAGACATCTTAAGAAATTACGGGAGCTATCGTTGCGGGAAGCGAAGACCAAAGGGTATAGCGGCGACCCGCAAAAATTTTTTGATCCATTTTTTCCTTGGTTTAAAGTGATAGCCTACCGAAAGGGTCCCTACCTCGTCGTCGATCGTTATAGCGGCGAGGAAATGAACGTAGGGCAAACCGTCACATTCTATCGCAAGCGTCCGATCTACGGATTTAACTACTACGGAATTCTTGTGGGTACAGGAAGGAAATTAGGACCCAAAGTTGTCTTTACGTTTCTTAAAAAAGCATTGCGCGCAGGCGCAGGAAAAACAACCCATAGAGGGCTGGATGGGTTCCGAGAAGGTAGATTCTTATACAGAAATCGCTTTATCGAGAAGCAGGGATTTGTCGAGGGAGAAGAGAAAATCTTCTATGGAGATACCCTTGTCTATCGACAGGTCTATCACGGCGGTCCCATCGAAGATACCAGGAGTTACAAAGAATGGTCGAAAAAGCTTTTGTCATCTTCTGCGTTGAGAGAAAAGTTAGGAAATCTCTTACCATAGCGATGGACATGAAGGAAATAATAGAAAGCCAGCGTTTTAATAACCACCGCATTGCAACTGCGATCCATGACGCAGGTAGTCACAACATGGTAATCTTCTGTCATGGATTTCGGGGTACGAATATTGGACCACATCGCTTATTTGTAAGAGTCGCCCGAGAGTTAGCCGGGCAGGGCATTTCTTCTCTACGTTTTGATCAATACGGAAGCGGTAATTCAGAAGGTGATTTTTTCGATTCAAGCTTTAAAGACTGGATAGAAACTGCACGAGCGATCGCGCAACACTATCTTAGTCAGGGTTACAAAGTGGCGCTCGTGGGGCAAAGCATGGGTGGAGCGGCGGTCATTGCCGTTGCTTCCGAGGTACCCGCGCTTACTTCAGTAGTGGCGTGGGCGCCCGATCCGAATGTTGATGATTTTATTTCCTCTGAAAACGGCGTAGTTGAGGAGAATGGACAGATTATTCAGGCCCAATTCTGGCAAGAAGCCCACAAGGCAAAAATCGCGGATAAACTTCGGTTAGTCAAAGTTCCAATGTATATTGTCCAGTGTACGGCAGACGAATATGTTGACCAACAGAATCGTGAGGCAATCAGCACAAATGCTCAACCTCATCACAGGGTAGAGAATTTTGAGGGCTACCGACACAGTAGTTGGACGTTTAAAGAATCCCAAGGAATAATAGGCAAGAGTGTTGATTTCTTAGTAAAGTCTTTTCAGGAGTGATTGAGCGGCGCGCCCCATTTTGCGGGGCACGAGATGCGTCTTGTGAGAGCGTATTTCAAAAATACGTTATCTGTCATCCCAGACTCGGTCGCCTGCGGCGACCAGGATCTGGGATCCAGACGCCGTCCCTGCGAAAGCAGGGAATCAAAGCGAGACCTGGATTCCCGCGTCGCGACGCGGGAATGACAAATGTGATGGAAACTGTTTTTGAGATAAGCTCTATGGAAAACTTGAATGGGTCTGCAAAAACCCCGATAGAAAATCAAGAAAAGAATTTGAAGTTGGAACAGCTAAAACAAGAAGTAGAGAGTATCGTTGATAGAACAGGAAGACCAATAGATGAAGGTATAAGAGAAACCGTAGTAATGTTTAAGGCACACGGATTGCCTACATCTGATTCTTGCGAGGGTCATGTGGAAAGGGGTTTGCCCGTTCCTTACGTTGAGGTTGCTGCTCCAAATGAGCCAGAAGAACGGTTTGTCGGCCAGAATAAAATCTTTGCGGAAGTGGCTGAAAAATACAATCTTACTATTGAAGAGCTTGCTGCCGCAATGATTGACGAAGCCTACTGGGAAGCCATGAGAGAATGTTCGCAGAACGAAGAAACAGAAGGATACAAAAAATGGAGAGAAGAAAACGAAAGATTACGCATCGAGGCTGATAGGCTTTTGGAAGCATTTTATAAGGGGAGAAAGGTGGAGCCAGACGTCAAGTTACAAATTACAGAAGGGGTGGGGCATTTTAGGGTCCATAATGGCGGAAAAGATTATCAGCCAATCATTGAAACCACACAGCAATTTTCAGAGGAAGAAAAGAAAATGCGATCAAAAAAAGTGAAGAAGTATCGCGCGGAAATGAGTGCGTTTACACAATTTTTGAAGGATACCTATTTTGGTTTTTCGTCCAAGGAGGAAAAATAAAACAAATTTTCTATGCAAAGCGGGAATCTCGAGATCGCTCTCTTCGGTGGCGGATGCTTTTGGTGCATCCGGGCAAGTAAACCCCGTTACTTGACCACGGGGCATTAAGAACCCTGTGGCAAGTACAGAAGGGGAACACAGTAACCCTGTAGCGAGACCACAGGGCATCTCAAGTAACGGGGTAAAGCGACAAAGTGAAGGAGCTCGTACGGAATACCCCTAGACGCTTGAATTTATTAAAGATACGTGATATCTTCTACAGAATTTGATCACTATCCTGCAAGGTGCATTTCTTTATGGAATCTCAGCAATTAAATCCTGCAACATCCGGCCCACAACATAGCTTGGGAAGAAAACCATTCTTTAAGACGACGGTGGGACAACTGGCATTCGTAGGCATTGTTTCGCTTATACTACTCATTGCGCGGAATGATGGGCCGGTGCCCAAATTGGAACACGCGCAGGAGAAACGCACGATGTCGTCTCCTGTGGTTGAGAATGTTGGACGAATCCTTGAGATAGGGAAAGAGTTGCAAGATGATATTATGCCATCGCCATCGTTGCCGTCCGTCCCTCCTCAACATTTCTCGGCAACTCCATTAGCGAAAAGCACGCCCACCTCAATCCCAAGTGCACCACTTGTAATACGCCAAGAGAGTTTCTCTCAAGATCTAGTGATTCCTGTCGACGAGCTCGTTACCGATAGCACATCACCCTTTCAAGCGATTATCCTTGCCCAAAAGAGTGGTTATCACACCGTGGTGGTGCGGAGGTCTATGGTGGAGGGCTATGAGACTATCTTGTTCGAGTATAATGAGAGGATAGAGGGAGACTTTTCGGCGGGTAACCTCTGGGATGCGCTCCCTCCCAATATTGCATTAGCGCCGAACAAAAATCAGATTGCCTACATCGATGAGGATGGCCTCAAACTTTTTTCTCTCGTTACTGTGCAGCACATCCCACTAATCACAATCATACAGCCACAACCAGAGAACTCTGATGGATCGCCTTTATGGTCAGTCGAAGCATTACATGGTACCTATTTTTTGGTTCGTCCTCGCTGGTCAGCTGACAGTCGCTATATTAGTTTCTCACAAGCGCATTACGAAGGGGCCTCGTACGGCATGTATGATACAGTAAGTGGCACATACGATTGGATCCGAGGAAAGGACGATGAGCATATAGGACACATTTCCCTTACATGGTCTCCCGTGGGTCTCTCTGTACTCGAACCAAGTTCAGAAGGCTATCGTCATCCCGGACTCTTTGTTTCCACAGACAATGTTTGGGAGGTAAAAAATCTCGCTAAAAAGTTTGGCAAACGCGACGCACAATTCTCCGCGGCCAACTTTTCACCCGACGGCACGAAGATCGCCTTTACCTATCGAGATGTCTACGAAGATAAGGAGAATATCCTCGCGTTTGTAGATAGCAGCGGCCGCAATTTTAGTATCGTGGATGACAAAGGTTGGAAGGAAACTCCTTTCTTTGCTCCCGACGGCTCACATATATATTACGTGGTCACCAAAGAAGGACGTGCAACGTTGGTCGCGTACGAGATTGAATCGAAATCTTCATCAGAGGTCTTGCGCTTCCCAACTGAATACGATGTGTGGGAAGAACCACAATGGATAGGAAGTTACCTCGTCCTCCAAGGGAATGCACACGGCGTGGATACTACTCTTCGTGATGATGTCAAGAGACTTATCATATTGGATTTAGAAAATCGCATCATGGTCTACGCGAGTCCTGCATACGATTACTATACGACCTTCGCTGGCTTTATCAATTGACACCTTGATATGGCGCGCATATCTGAAATCGCTCTCTTCGGTGGTGGATGTTTTTGGTGCACCGAGGCGATTTATAATGAACTTAAGGGAGTTACCTCGGTAACTTCTGGTTACTCGGGTGGCGCCAAGGCAAATCCGTCGTATGAAGAAGTGAGTAGCGGCACCACTGGGCATGCCGAGGTGATTAAAATCGAGTTTGATCCTTCGGTAATTTCATACCGAGATTTGCTCTCGGTCTTCTTCTCTTCGCATGATCCCACCACCATGAATCGTCAAGGAAACGATGTGGGTGAGCAGTATCGGTCGGCGATCTTTTATACCTCACCAGAACAGAAGCGCGCCGCCGAAGAGTGTATCGCCGAGCTAGGTAAGGACGGCGTCTTTGAAAAACCGATTGTCACGAAGGTGGAGCCTTTTAACGCATTCTATCCTGCCGAGAAGTATCACGAGCGCTATTACGAACGAAACAGAACCGCGCCCTATTGCCAGCTCGTGATCAATCCAAAACTAAAGAAACTTAAAGAGCGGCATGCGGCACTTCTCAAAGAGGTATGAAACGGCTTCTCTTCGCCATTTGGCTTTCACTATTTGTGTTCTTCCCGTTGTCAGGAAAGGCCGATGAGGGCTGGACCATTACCGATTTTGCGAGTGCGCTTAGTATACAACCCGATGGGACTCTCACGGTAGCCGAGACGATCGCGGTTGATTTTGGATCACTACAAAAGCACGGCATATTTCGCGATATGCCGTTGTTGTATGAATTACCGAGTAGTGGAAAGGTCTACACCGAGGTTACGGTCCTCGACGTGACACGCGGCGGTACCGCGGAACCGTTTGAGGTTACTAAAAGTCGCGCGAACCTTAGGATCCGCATCGGCGATCCCGATACTACCATTTCGGGGATCCAGAGATACCGGATTGAATACACGGTGCGTGGGGTACTGCGATCATTTGAAGGATTTGATGAGCTCTATTGGAATGTTACCGGAAATGATTGGCCGGTGATGATTGAGCGCGCAAGCGCTTTGGTAAGCTTGCCGCGTGAGGGCATGCGCGAGGGAGCGCTCTGTTTTGTCGGGGTGGTGGGATCGCCAGAGGAATGTGGAGTCGTGCGCACTTCGAGTAGTGCGGCACAATTTGAAAGCACGCGACCACTCGTAGCCGGTGAGGGTCTCTCGGTGGTTACCGATTTCGCATCGGGGCTGGTGCCGGTGGTAACTCTTACCCCGCCACGCGGAGTAGAGGAGATGGTTCGTTCTCTGGCAACGCTTCTTAGTTTTTTGGTCACCTTGGGTATTGGGATTTTCTCGCTTATTCGGCGTTGGTGGCGCCATGGCCGCGATCTTCGCTATACCGAGATTTCGGCGCTGCCCGAATCGTCAGCTATAGAACAAGTTGCTCTCGCTAGCCATGAAACGATCGTGGCCGAATACGATCCGCCCGGCACACTGCGTCCCGCCGAGATCGGCGTCCTTATAGATGAACGCGCCGATACCCTTGATGTCTCGGCTACGATTGTTGATCTCGCTGTGCGCGGGTATCTTACGATCACTGAAATTGAGAAGAAGTGGATCTTTGGCAAGACGGATTATCTGCTTACGCGGACCGATAAAGAAACGGGTGATCTTCTTTCCTATGAACAGCTCCTTTTAGATTCACTCTTTGCCACGGGACGCGAGGTCAGGCTCTCGGAATTAAAGAACACCTTTTATGACGATCTTGCAAAAGTAAAACGAGCGCTTTACGAGGAGATTACCCAAAGGCAACTCTTTACCAAAAATCCTCATGCGGTGAGGAATCAAACGCTGCTTATTGGTGTCATCGTCGCGATTGTGGGTGGCGCGCTACTCATTCTTGGTGGGATCAGTGTTATTGATCTTCTCTTTGGTGGAGGGGCGGCGCTCTCGATAGTTGGTGTTCTTTTCCTTATCTTCGCCTTTGCCATGCCGAGCCGCACTGCGCAGGGGCGGGAACTCTTTCGACGGGCCAAAGGGTATAAACTTTTCGTGAGCGGCACTGAGAAATATCGACAGCCGTTCTTTGAACGTGAAAATATCTTTATGGAAGTCTTACCCTACGCGATCGTCTTTGGGGTGACGAAGAGACTCGCGAATGCCATGTCCGAGATGGGTATAAAGCCTCCGGAACCAGCGTGGTATTACGGCGCATATCCATTCTCGGTTGCTGCCTTTAGTGCAAAGGTTGATAGCTTCTCACATTCGCTTTCGACCGCGATTGCGAGAGCACCCGGAGGGAGCGGCAGTGGTGGCGGGGGGTTCTCCGGCGGCGGCTTTGGCGGCGGCGGGGGAGGGAGTTGGTAGCATCTTCCAGAAGCGGCGCGATTACATCAACCCGCTTCTTTTTATACTGCATAAGTTAAGATACATCTTGCATTCCCTTCGCCAAATCTCTAAAATAACGCCAAGGAGGACGCACCATGGATGCCACTAGTCATACCCGCGAAGGAATCGAAACTTCCCGTATATCCGTAGGGGAGGAGGTAGAGAGTCTCGCAACCTACATCGATATGTTCCTCGACGTCCATGTTCGTTCCGAAGGGAGAAGGGAGCTAAGGGGAACACCAGTAGTAGTACCGCTCGGTAACCGAGGAGGGAAACGGCTTACCAAGGAGGAGTTTGCTCTTCTCAAAGAGCGCTATCGAATAGTGTGGACCGTGGAGCAGAGAAAGTCGGAAGCCGGCACCGATGAGCTCGTCTTTTCTCCGCTTGAGAGAAAGGGACGATTGCGCCCATGGATCCTGCTTGCACGGGGGAGTAGGTGGTTTCGAAAGCGGGCGCAATTATCGAGAAGGGCGGTGTTCGTCCGCGACGGCGAGAGAGGAGAGGGGACTTCACCGAATCCTGTTCGTTCAGCGCGAGGGCTCTTACGGTTTTGGCCGTGGAACTCGCGACGCGAGCGCGGGGTAAGCAAATCCATCAAAAACTAAGTAGCCCGCAACCGCGGGCATCTTTCTTCCGGCACATTCGGAATACTTTAGGTAGGTGCTGGATTTATTGATTTTAGAGCCATTTTCTGCGATGATGAAAAAAAGAAATCCGCGTCAATCTGCGTATAGATCCGCGCCGATCCGCTTCTATCTCTATCGATGATGAACCCAGAAAACGTAGTAAAAGGCCGAATCGCCGAGAATGAAAAATGTCATTCCTAAACATAATACTCCCCTATGCATTCTAAATTCTTGAGGATCTCTCTTGGTATAATGATTGTTTCATTAGGTATCCTTGTGACATTGCTTTGGCAGAATCGGGTTAGAAAAGCGCCGAAAGAGGATAATAGAATTTTGAATGTCGCACAATTTTTAGCAAATCCTAGATTTGACAGAGAGATTCAGTTAATGGGAGAGGTAGGAGCGATCGGTCAACTCCGCTGTCCATGTTTTGAGTTAACATCGGGAGGTAGGGATATGACAGTTTGGTATGGCGTCCCGGAAGCACCGGCAACCATAGGAGACATTACCAATGGTGGTTCAGTTATTGTGAGGGGACACTTTCGCATCTCTCCTGCTCAATCAGGGGGAGACTTCTTGGCGTATGCGATCCGTAAACATGAGAGTGCGAAAGAAGCTGTCGCACGTCTTTTTAGTGAGAAGTATGGTACGGCAGCAGATGAAGTAAGAGTATCCATTTGGCAGGAGATTCCAAATTATGTCTTTGGAGACGTGGATATTCCGAATGAGTTATATACGCATACATTTCTCGCATCGTATACTGAAGATGAATGGACGATCGTACATGACATCAATGGGGGAATATCCTGTAAGACTAGGTGGGAGCTTGGGTTTCCAGAGCAGATTGCTGCCAATTGTGTAGAATAGGATGGAATTTCATTTTTGCCTATATGCAGCTTGAGAACGTAGTGAAAGGAAGGATTGCCGAGACGCTCGTGAATGAGCTTCTTCGCCGTGCCAAGTTTCGCGTCTATCGTTTTGGGTACGAGGCGGTACTCCAGAATCTCACACAAATTGAAGAGAACGTGCTAGGAGGATCTGATGAGGTGAGTCAACAGATCCGCTCGATCCCGGATTTCCTTATAATCAAAGAAAAGCAGCCATTCTTTGTTGAAGTAAAATTTCTTGCCATTCGCAGGACTAACCTTAAGTTTTATACGAAATCAGGAGAGGAACTGGGAGAGCAACTTATAAGAATTAGGGACTTCTGGAAGGCCAAAATAATTATCGTCACCGGCGAACTCCCTTACTTCAATTTTTTGGAGGATCCTTACTTTAATCCAACGTCGAAGGATCTTTATCTCCAGCCGCTGGAAAAGGAAAGAGATTTAGGAATTACTGAAGCGATGATAAGAGAATTTAATCGTCTCGTGGAGCAATACTTGAGAGCGACCGTCCTACAAAGTAGTCTTAAAAATCTTTAAAGCTATGACTACTATTCAGCAAACGAGGCAATTTGTAACAATTAAAGAAGCGAGTCACTGGGCTAGCCAATTTTTGGGACGCGACATCAGCGAATCAAACATCTCGTATCTGGTTCAATATGGAAAGGTTAAGAAATATAACGGCGGAAATACCGTTCTGATTGATTTGAATGATCTACGAAAATATTATGGATCATATCGTGGACAACGAGAGTTGAGTTGGAAAAGAAAACTTGGTAAAGATCTAAATTGGGCATTATCTTTTGATCATTTGCGAGAGAAAGACACAACCAAACATGTCCATCGCTTACATCCCTACAAGGGCAAGTTTATTCCACAACTTGTTCAGTATTTCATTGACGATCATACGGATGACTTTAAGCAAGATGTTTATTTTAGAGCTGGGGATATTATTCTTGATCCGTTTTCCGGCTCTGGCACAACACTCGTGCAAGCACATGAAATGGGTATGCACGCCATCGGCGTTGATATATCGCATTTCAATTGTATGATTACGGAAACAAAATTACTTCCCTATGATTTTACTTTGCTTGATGACGAGGTAAAAAGGACAAAGCAAGTCATCGCAAGTTATGAAGCAGATAGCAGAATTACAGCTTTTGAGAGTGAGCTACTGGCACGGATGACTGATTTCAATAATAAGTATTTTCCAAGTCCAGAATTTAAATATAAAGTCCAAAACACGCAGATAGATGAGAGTAAATATGCGGCGGGAAAAGAAAAAGAATTTCTAATAGTCTACAGTGATCTTGTTGAAAAATACGGCATTGAGCTCAATCATTTTTCCGCCAAAAACTTTTTGGATAAGTGGTATATCAAAAATGTCCGCAAAGAGATTGATTTTGCATTTGAGCAGATCAGAAAAATCAAAGACATCAAGGATAAAAAGATTCTGGCGGTAATTTTAAGCCGAACAATTAGATCGTGCCGCGCAACGACACACTCGGATTTAGCCACACTCAAAGAGCCGCAAATAACAACCTACTATTGCTGGAAGCACAAGAAAATCTGCAAGCCTCTTTTCTCGATAAAAGCGTGGTTTGATCGTTACGCGATTGATACAGTGTATCGGCTCAAGACCTTCGCAAAATTAAAGACAAATTCGCATTATGCCGTTCTTCCGGCAGACTCTAGAACGGTGGATATTTCCAAAGAAGTAGAAAAGAGAAATAAAAAATTCCACGAGATTCTAAAGAAGCAAAGAATCAATGGTATTTTTACTTCGCCGCCCTATGTCGGCCAAATTGATTATCATGAGCAACACGCTTATGCATATGATCTTTTTGGATTTGAGCGCAGAGATGAACTTGAG
>JACQLU010000041.1 GCA_016203935.1 Parcubacteria group bacterium
GTTCGATACCAATTGAGTGAGTAAGGAACGTCAGCACATGAGGATGATGTGTCATGAAAAACTTAAAATGGATTTTGCTCAGCACGTTTGTTGTTGGGATTGGGGCCGCGCTGCCTGCGAGGGCGCAAGAGGATGAACCCGCGGCTGTCAAAACTGAAATGTTTGCGCTTGAGTTGGGTGGGGGTCCTGACAGCGCCAACCCAGCTGCTAAAGTTGGAAAAGAAGGCGTCATCACGGTTGAAGAGGCCACAACTAAGACGAAATCTGCCGTGTTCGGTGAAATGCAGTCCGACCGTGGTTATCTCTACTTCGTGACGGACAAGAAAAGGAGAGAAGGCACCCGCCACTGGGAACGCAAGAGGCGTGATGAATTTTCTACAATAGCTTATCAAGCGCAAGAGGCGTTGCGCATGGCGTGCGCTATACAGAGTGGTGGAGAGCGGTTGCGATTGTTACAGCCCGGAGCAGGAATAAAAGAGGGAGCACTTTACTTGGTACATCTGGACCAGGCTTTAAGGCAAGAGCGCGCGAGGCCAGCTGCACCAATTCTAACATTAGTAAGAGAAGTTGCCAGAAATGCCGTGGATGCATACCAGAAGAAGTTTGGAAGAGATGAACGACGGTATCAGCGGCTACACGAAAAGGCACTAGCGCAGACATGGTACCTGCTTAAGACGGAGCATCACAATTATCCACGCCTCCTTGAGGATGAGAAAAAGATTGTTCTAGCAGCAGGAGCAAAGATGTTTCTGGCAGCAGATATTTTACTGCAGCGGCTTGTAGCTCAAACAAACAAGAAAGAAGTACCACATCACGTCGAATCAATAACCTGCCTTCTTTCTCGCGGCCGTCTCCCTTACACTCTGCGGCCACTCCACCAGACTAAAGAAGTGGAGCGTGGGCAGGTGTTGGCCAAGCCGGGTTCAATCACACCGCATAAGAAGTTTAAGGCGGAAGCGTACATTCTGACGAAAGAAGAGGGTGAACGTTATACGCCGTTTTTCAACGGATATCGGCCGCAGTTTTACTTCCGTACAACCGACGCGACGAGATCGACGGAACTGCCGGGCAACATAACCCACGACGGTGGCCGCACGGTTGCTGCAGGAGTGGAGGTTACGAAGGTTAGTAAGTGAGGAATGTTATCGGAGGGAGATTTTTATGAAACCCAATTTTTTATTCATCGGCGCGCTCTTTGTAACGTTGGTGCCGCTGAGGGCGGGAGCAACTCCTCTGGCAGACGCACTGATTGCGGGCAGGGGAGAAGTTGAGATGGTAACGCTGGTTGAAGACAGAGTAACACCTGAGCCGTTACAGGACGCAGCGATAAAGGGCATAGGAATAATACATAGGGAGAGGAGACAGCTTGCAGATTGGGAAGCAAGATGCCCCTATTTTTCGGAACGAGCAAGGCACGCCGGAGGAATGGGTCTGTTGGAGCAAGTCAATAAGGTTGGCGAAACATTTAATCGCAATATTTTGGAAGAACTAGAGAAGACCGAAGCATTGGTGGATTTGGATGGGAAGGTTGGTGAAAGAATAAAATATGCAACCTCGGCGGAGCTAGAGTGGAAGAGCAGGATTCCAGCCAAGCCCAAAATTGTCGCAATGATTAATGAGATTCAGTATGAGAGAAGCCGAGCAATTGCTGCATTTGTGAACGCTGACTTAACATGCTCTGCATTTTCCGATTTTAAAGCCGCACTTGATCGCAGTCATAGCAGGACATTTGATGCCATCGACTTCTTATTAAGACGCTATCGCCCGATGGATGGCGGCGAGGGGGCGAGAGAGCTAATTTTGGAGGAGGATAAATGGGTTCTTGTTCAATAGTTGGCGCTGAACTGGCAGTAAGGAGCAGCCATCTGAAGACGACGGAGGTTTACGTGTCATGAAGAAATTAACGGTATTTCTTGGAATCTGGAGCATAGCAATCGGAATTTCTGGAGGGGCAGCAAACGGGCAAAGCACATTCACCACAGAGTTTCCCTACTATCCGGATAACCTCTCATTATTACAAGAGGTGGCGGATCAAGGCACTGCGCCAAGGTTTCTGCATGACACAGCCACGAGAGTCCTGGCCGATCGTGTCATATGGAGGGCAGACAGTGACGTGTTTCTGGATAGATGCCGCACGCTAAAACCAGAGACTCGACTGAGAGTGGGGCAGAAGATTGTTGACGACGCTGAGAGAGCAGAACGGGTTCTGATGACAGATATCGAGGTGTCAATGGCAAAATTAGTAACGGTACAGGATATCAGCGGATACGAACGGCTGACGTTTAAAGATTCGATTAGGGGCACCGACCACAGAGAGGCAGCGTTCGAGAATCCGCACGAGGGGAGACGCGCAAGAGTTCAAACCGCGATTCGCGAGGTTAGGGAGCCGTTCGCACTGGCCGTCGCGAAGCTTCGCGAGGCGACTATGGTGACAAGTGATGACCCCTCTCAGTTGTGCACGGCGGTGAGTACGCTTCGTGGAGCCGCAAGGACGTTGGGGGACGCCATCCCCGTGATTGTCGGAGATTTCTTAGGTAAGACATTGCGTCGGTGCGATGACTTCAAATGTACAGTGGAGGCGATCGCGCCGGGCAGCCGTGGGTCGTGGGTTGAGAGCGTGGCGGCCCCTTGAGTGTGGAACGTTAGCGAAGGAGGGTTTTATGAAATCACTAAATTTGTTTGTTGGGATTTTGGCAGTAGGTTTATGTATTAGTTTCACGCCCAAGGGAGCGTGGGGGTTTGAGGACTTCGTAGCGGTCATTCAAGGCGGTGATGCCAGAATGGAAGGAAATAATGTAGAACTGGACCGCTTAGGAAAGATTTCTGGGAAAGGTTGCGTGACGGGCATTGATCGGATTGGGGATCGTTTAATTCGAGAACTCACTAATTCTGATTTAGAAGCCTCAGCATTCTTGGGTAGGACTGGTTATTTATTCTTAAGAGAGCATGCTTCAACAGTGGCGGAGACTATTCAGAGAAGCGTGGAGGAGTGGAAAAAAGCAGTCGCAGACGCGAGGAAAATGATTCAGGATCTTTCTGTGCCCGTCTTATGCCCAGAGAAGGGAGCTGTAGTGCGGAGGGCTCTCGACAGACTGAAAGGAGCGAGATTATTGCTGGTGTCGGGCATTCGAGTAGCAATAGATGAGCATCTCGTGACATGTAATGAATCAGTATGTGATGTAATCGGAAAAATAAAGGTTGTGTGGGAGCCACTAAGTCTAGATGCTCTCTAAGCAGATATAGTAACAGGAGTAACGTATGAGGAAAACAATTTTAGGAAGCTTGGGAATAGCACTAAGTCTCGCTCTTCTCCTCTCGACGGAGGGAAGGGCGCTAGAGAAATTGGAAGCGGAGATAGATGCTGCGGTGAGCAGTCTTAATGGGATACATGCCGAGGCAAATAGTATTTCCAATGAGAGAGCCATGGGAATAAGCCTGCCAGAATTAGATGAAAGGATAAGACGAGTTCACAGTGGACTAGAAAGAGCTTATGATGCCTTATTTGCGCGCATGGATAGTTTTGAATTGCGCGCCATACGCGCAGGCATGCGGCATCCGATCGCGGCCACAACATTTCGCATGATTGCTGTTGGAGATGCAGGGGCTTTATTGAGGCTTATAGAAGTGTACCAAGCAGAACGTACGGAAATGGCGCGATTTGGACCTAGGGCGCGGGTGGATTTTCTAAGAAGCTGGGCTGAGAGAACCAAAGAATTTGCTGCATCACGCAAGGCAGATATAGCCCGAAACAGAGCGGAATTATTATTTGAAGTAGGAGATGGCGGGTGTGTGTCGTTTGATTCTGAAGAATGTCATGGTGTTAAAATAATCCCCATTGAAAAAGCTGCATTAGAAGAAGCTCTGGCTCCGTAAACTTTTCCTGACGTACTCCACAAGGTGCAGCCGTTCTGTTTGCTAAACCAAACACCGATCAAGCAGCGATCAAAAGCTCGGTGAATTTCGCGATGGGAAGGGCTGCCTTTCTGGCGCCGCTTTCTTTCAGTTCAATGAGCCCGTATTCCGCGAGAAGTTTGACGTCTTGGTAGACATTTTTGAAGTCCCGTTTCACGAAGCGCGAGAGCGCTTGAATGGACTTCGGTTTGTAGGCGCGAATGGCCGTGAGGAGCTCGAGCCGCGCGCCGGTAACGACTTTCCCCAAAATCTCAAAAGACGGAAAACTCAAGATGATGCAGCCCTTGTATTTTGGCTTCGAGGGATTTTTCAGATCGGTGGGCTTCGTCGTTCTCAGAGCTGATTTATAGAGTCAACTAATCATTGGCTGGATTTGTGTTGCTCTAAGTAGTTGGAATAAATACCTAATAATAAGTTGTTGAAATTAATGGTATAACAGTTATACTGATCTCAGATGCGCTTCAAGTTCGACAAGACAAAAAGCGAGCGGTTGAGAAAGAAGCGCGGCCTTGGCTTCGAGGAAGTACAGGAGCTGTTCTATGGACCTTATTACTTAGACCAGATCCTCGATGATCCCGAACAATGGGTGGCTATTGGATGGGTTAACGAGGAGCGAAGAGACGAAGCCGGGATTTACTATCACTTGGTGACTCTGTGGAAATCCACGAAGGCAGAAAGGTTGAAATATGAAGA
>JACQLU010000042.1 GCA_016203935.1 Parcubacteria group bacterium
CGAGTATTGCAATGCTATAGTTTCCTGAAGGAGTCCTCGTTGCGCCGGACGGACCTCCGGTGACGGTTATTGTGAGAGATCGAGTGCAGCTGGGCGTGCAGGAAGAAGAAGGGCTAAAGGCGGCCGTGGCCCCTGTAGGGAGACCTATGGCGCTAAGCGTCACCGGCTGGGCTGTTCCCACGGGTGTTCCAAGCGTCACTGTCACACTAGGCGTGCTGTTGGTGCCGGAGACCGTTCGAAGAACGGTGGCTGTATCTGTGCTTCTGGTGAATGGATAATCGAAGAGTGTTGTGCCAGAATCAAAGTATCCGTGAATCGGCTTGTAGGGTAGGATGGCGGGGTTCTGTATGATAGAACTACTCTTAATGGTTATGGCGGTCTGACCGGAGTTGCCCACTGCCTTGAACCATACTCTGAATATGATCCCAGTACCGCTGAGGTAGGGAGTGCTGGTATCAGTGTTTACTGCTGTAAACCGGTAGAACCCAGTCCCCGATACGTTGCCACCAACTGGTATGAAAGTTGTCTTCCCGTCGAAAAGGCATCCTTGAGACGCTGGACATCCTGGTGCCTTGAATGATGAGCCCGCGAACGCAAGGGCGGAAGTGAATGTGAGGTTAATGTCAAAGGACTTCCACGGTCCCGCATCTGTGATGTTGACATCCATCTGGAAGAGATTGTTGTTCTGTATCCCAGGGTCTATCACCGCGTTGGACTTTCTCTGTTCGTTAAACAGACCAAGAATCGGCAGGTTGCCCCCGTGGACGGCATTCGCCTCCTTAACTACCTGCAACTCAGGCAGGATTTGCATACCGGCAAATAGGACGAGAAGCGTAACGAGGAGAACAGAACGTGTGGACCGAAACCTCATCTATGATCCTCTTATCTGAAACGAATCCCGCTTACTGCCAATGGGATTAAAAGCTTTTGTGGGACGTAGTTACTCGCCGGTTGCTGCGTAAGCTTGGGGATATCGTTGGATTGAGTCCGAGTGTTGCGCCTGTCTGCCGTTAGGACTTTGCTGTTCCTGGAGCCGGTCTTCTGCTATGTTGGCAAGAGAGCCGTACTTCGTCTGAGTATTATAAAAGAAAGAATTCCGGGGGGGGGTTGCGTGGCCGGTCGAAGTGTCTTAGGGTACGTTGACGACTATCTTGAACGTGTCGGATTCGCCTGGTATTGTAAGTACTGAGCTGTCGGGCAGGGTTATGAGCCGAACCGGGGTGCCTGTTATGATGAATACGTCGTTGTTATTTGGTACGGTGATGCTGGATCGAAGTTCTGCTGCCGCGCCGGGTTGAAGGGTCATGGTTGGCGATGAGGCTGATCCTGTCCCCCAGAAGAAGTCAGCTCTGACTTCTATTGCTTGAGCTCCATTATTGACGACTCTGCAGAATAGTCCGTCTGTAAACCCGTGGGCTTGGGTGTTAAGTCCGCCTAGGTCTGCTCTGCATCCGACGCTTCGTAAGGCAACATCGGGTGAGGGCATGAAGGAGGCACATGTCGATGTGTGGGGCACTTCGATGGTTCCCACTCCCGGAATCAGGGATATTAGCGAGGAGGAACCTGTGCAGATACTGGGGGGATAGTCGGACGCTGATGCTGAACTGTCCACCATGAATGTCAGCTTCAGAAGCGATGCGCTGGTTCTTGGTGTAACTGACAGCCCTCCCAAAAGGACGACGGCGTATCGCGCCTCGCCTATTGTGTTGAATACTTCTGCTCTTGCGATGAAAACGGGGTCGTCGGAGACATCGCCGTTGTCGTTAAGGTCGAAGGCCGTGTTGCCAAGGCTGGTGCCTGTTACTGCCAGTATGTCGGGGTTGTAGAAGACTGTGAAGTCGTATCCCGCGAGGTCTTCAAGGTCTGAAACCATTACGTCTGCAATGAAGGGTTCGCCGAAGCCTGCGCTACCCAGCGATACGAACATCTGTGCCATTTGGGCTCGGGCGGGGCTGATTGGTAGTGCGAGTAGGAAAGTGGCTATTAGGGCAGCTGCTGTAAATTTGTTTTTTCTCACTCTAAGCGCTTCCGATACTGAAGCTATAGGTGTTCGAATATAAGAGTTGCTAACTGCCAGGAACTCTGTATACCTATGGAGATAGGTGGAAAGCTCTTTCAACCCCTGGAACTCTTCCTTCCCGTACGTCTCTCGTCGTCCGGGCTATCTCTTCCTCTTCCCTGCGAAACGACGACCGGACAAGGTCCTCTCGAATAGCAGGGTTGCAATGAGCAGGCCAAGGCTGACGGTAACAATTGCGACCATCACCTTGGATTCCCATTCGCCTTGCGTCTCGAAAAATAGCTCGTCCCCAGTCAGAAGTGTTGAGTAAGGGGCCTCGATTGACACATTGATCTTGTTAATAGCGTCTGTTGCGAAGTTCGCTGTCTCTTCAATTTCGGTGATGCGAACGATGAAAGTCAGGTTGAACCCTGTACCGGTCTGATATCTAACCACCCCAGTATCAAGGTCGAAAGTCCTGAGCCAATCCTGGAGAGGCAGAGAGAGAGATTCAAAGTTGAAGAGTACGAGGTCTTGGGTGGAGGGTGTGATTCTTGAAGCGGGTGTTGGAAAGTCGTTGAGATACCAGAGATCGAGTCGTTGGAACGGGCCGGGGGTGGGGGGCTGTTCGGCCAAGAGGGTGATTCGAGGCTGCAGATACGTTGGAAGGACACGGTTTATGGATATGTTTCCTGTAAGGACTTCGTCCAGGATTGCGAATGACCTCCACGATAAGTCGACCCTGGTTACTCCAGCTCTGGTCGTCAGGATCCCTGCAACCCCGAACGAAAGCTCGTACTGAATCGAGGTTTCATTCGACGTCGCTGTCAGGAAAACACTGTTTACGAAAGCCAAGGGAGATCTGTCTCTGAGGGAATCATTCAGAAGTGACGTCAGAAGAGATGCATTGCTCCCGGACAGGCTGATATGGAATGCAGGGATCCTGGTGAAAACGCTCGCGGTATTATTCGCAGAGATGTTGGGGACTCCTTGGGCAAACGTCCCGGATATACGGACCATCACTCCGTCTTCCCCGATCGACACGACATAGTCTGCTCGGGTTGAAAGAGGGGTCAGGGGGAGGAACGCAAGCGCGACCAAGAAGAGAGCCGATGTTTTCGAAAACTCTCTCAAGACAGTGCCAACCGTTTCTCGATTCTAGGGAGCCTATTTTTCCACGTCAGTAGCTGGGAAGAGGGGTTATTCGCCTTTTTCGGTCAGGACTATTTACCGTCGCTCTCTCAGTTTGGGGTTGAAGATGGTGTCTAGGGAAAAACCTATCATGACGAAGGCGAGGGAGACAAGCGCGATTGAAAGGCCCGGTGGAAGAACCCACCACCATATTCGTTGGCCCCCACTCACCTGGACCTGGTTAAGCATTCTCCCCCATGATAGCACAGTAACATCCCCCAGCCCGAGGAAGCTGAGAGCGGCCTCGCTCAGTATGGCCCCGGGAACTGCCAGAGCCAAGTTCACGTAGATTAGGCCAACTATGTTAGGTACGATGTGCCGGACTGTTATGTAGCCCGTTCCGGCACCGGCGGCCTTCGCGGCTTCAACGAACGGCCTCTCCTTGAGGGAGAGTACCTGTGCGCGTACAACTCTTGCGAAGCCCATCCAGCCAAGAAAACCGATGACCAGGATGAGAACGACGGTTCCTCCGCCCGCAAGTGTGTTCCCGAGGACGGCCAAAAGGACGATTAGAAGAGGCAAGGTTGGTATAACCAAGAGCATGTCTGTGAATCTCATCAGGACCTCGTCAACGATTTTGCCCATGTAGCCGGCGATGAGACCGATGATTAGCCCCAGCATTATGCCGATAAAGGCGGAGAGTAAACCGACGATCAGTGAGATACGGGCCCCGTATATCAGCTGGCTAAAAAGATCATATCCGTTGACTTGTGTCCCAAGTAGTCCCCATGCCGATCCGTAGAGTCGAAGGTTCATCTCGTCGAGAAGAACCCGGAGGGGCTCGGTGGACGAGGAACTACTCGTGAAGACGATGACGATGCCATACGCGTAGTCATCTGGCGATGAAAAGACCAGGTGGGAAGGGTTTATGTCAACGCCAAGAATTTTCTTAAGAGTATCATCGTTGGAGTCGGTATGGCTGGGGCGGCGCCAAGTCGCGGTGCTGAAGGGATAACCACTCCAGCTCGGATTTGTAAACTGGGGTTGAGAAAGAGGGTCGTCCGGCTTGTTTGAAGTGAGGTTCCATCTTCTCAGGTCTGACAGTCTCTCCAGAAAGACTGTTGCCTGAACTTGTTC
>JACQLU010000046.1 GCA_016203935.1 Parcubacteria group bacterium
AAAAAGGCGGCACGAGCGATCTTGGCACTTCACTCTGTAGTAAGCCAAAGCTCCGCCACAGGACGAAGCACTGAGGTGGTCAACGCGAGTGATATCAAGTTTCGATACTTGAATGTGCGTCGAAAAGATCCACATATTACGGGCGAGCGAATGTTGTCGCATGATGAGTTCGCACGGTTTGAAGAAACCACGACGACGATCGCTCCTGCGGAGGCGGAACGCGAGGCGGAACGCTGTATCAATTGCGGCACTTGTACCGCATGCGACCGTTGCCTCAATTTTTGTCCCGACTTCTGCATTACCAAGAACGAGAACGGTAGGTACGTCATCGACTACGATGTGTGCAAGGGATGTCTTCTTTGTGCGGATGTTTGCGAACGAGGAGTCATTCTGTTGAGAAAGGAGGGGGACGATGTCAAGTGATAAGAAGGTGTTGACCGGTAGCGAAGCGGCTGCAATAGCGGCTGCGCAAGCACGACCGGAGGTGATTTCTGCCTATCCGATCACGCCCCAAACCGGCGTGATCGAAAAATTGTCGGAACTTGTTTCCTCCGGAGAGCTTGTCGGTTGCCAATTTGTTCCGGTTGAGTCGGAACATTCCGCACTCGCATTACTCGTTGGCTCTGCGCAAGCAGGCGCACGTTGCTTCACTGCGACCTCATCACAAGGATTAGTCTATATGCATGAGGTGTCGCATTGGGTGGCAGGGGCTCGGCTTCCGGTGGTCATGGTGAACGTGAATCGTGCATTAGGGCCACCGTGGAATATTGCCTGTGACCGCACGGACTCGCTTTCTCAACGTGACACTGGTTGGATCCAACTTTACTGCGCGAGCAATCAGGAAGTGTACGACTCGGTCCTTATGGCGTTTGTCATCGCCGAGCGCACATGTCTTCCGGTGATGGTCAATTTTGACGGTTTTCTCTTGAGTCACACCAAAGAACCCGTCACGATTCTTTCTGAAGAGTCGGTAGACAGGTTCGCCCCGAAACTCCGCATACCACACGCGCTCGACAATAGCGATCCGCGCTCGGTTGGTGCCTCAGGGGCACCGGATTACTACTTCCGAATTAAGAACGCTTTTGCCGATGACTTTATAGCCGCGATGGAAACGATTGTAGGGGTCGGAAGTGAATTTGGCCGCGATTTTCAAAGAGGGTATGACCCTGTTGAGACCTATCGTATGGATGACGCAGATATTGCCATTGTTGTCATGGGAAGTACGACTCGCATTGTTCACGAGGCGGTCGATCAGATGCGCTTAAGAGGAGTCAAAGTTGGCGCGATCAAGTTGTGGCTCTTTCGTCCATTCCCGTCGCAGCGTATCAATGCGGCACTAGGCGGAGTCAAAAAAGTCATTGCTCTTGACGTGAATCAACACGAGATCATCTTTCAAGAAGTGCGCAGTGCGCTTTGTGGAAAGATGTTACCCATATTTGGGTTTACCGTTGGAGTTGGTGGCGTTCCGCTTCGGGAAGATGTGTTCACCGAGATTATTGAGGAGGTTAACTTCTCACGAGCTCTCGGCACTGCACATTCTCTCTGGCGTGGTGTCTCACCGCTCTCGTCTGCTCTCCAACCAGTGATGGTGGAGTCGAAAGCGAAGATGAGAAGCTCTTCGGAGTTCTTGAACCCTGGCCATCGCGCGTGTGCGGGTTGCACCGCATCGCTCGTCATGCGGCATGTACTTGATGCCGTTGGTAAAAAGGCGCAGATCGCACTCCCGGCTTCTTGTTGGTCGATCATTGCGGGACCAAATCCGTATACACCGGTCCGTGTCCCACTGGTGCATTGTCCCTTCGAGACCGCCGCTGCAGTTGCATCCGGATTGAAACGTGCATCGATCGAGCTTTGCAGTGATGTCACGCCGATTGCGTTCGCCGGAGACGGAGGGACCTTCGATATCGGCTTCCAGGCGCTCTCAGGCGCTGCGGAGCGGGGCGAGGACATCATCTACATTTGCTACGACAACGAAGCGTATATGAACACCGGGGGGCAGCGTTCCTCTGCAACTCCGCGTGGTGCGATCACGGAGACGACGCCATTTCCCGGTGCGAAAAGGGAAGCCAAGAAGAACATCCTGAAGATCATCGCGGCACATGGCGTGCCGTACGTTGCAACCGCATCGATCTATCATCTGAAAGATTTTCAGATGAAGCTTGCGAAGGCGATTGCCGCAAAGGGAGAGGGCCTTCGGTTCATTCATGTCCTCGCACCATGCAATCCCGGATGGAAGGTTGATCCTCGTGATTCACTGAAGATGTCTTACCTTGCGGTAGAGACCCGTGCGTTTCCTTTGGTTGAATGTGACCATGGAAAGTGGAGGATCACGTATCGTCCCGAAGGAAGGGCGACGCTTTCCGAGTACCTTTCTCCACAAGGGCGATTCGCTCACTGGACGGAGGAAGATTTCGCTCAGGCAAAGGAAGCGGTTGATCGTTATTGGGAAGAACTCGAAAAATTAGAAAAGTATTTTTAAGGTATCTGCACTTACGACCCTGTTTTACGGGGTCGTTTTTATGATTTGTGTCAAAAAAAGGATGATGCACCAGTAGTCCCGCTACAAACAGGAGGCTGAATTACTCTGAATTACGAAACTCCCCTGCGGGAGTTTCGTAATTCAGAGTATAAAACTGCCGACAGGTGTAAGGACGGATCCAATTAAATTTGGGTATCACCCGGAATACGCAAAAGTAATTCCGTTTAAGCGGATTTTGGGAAGATATCTTTCTGGATATGAACACATCACGGATTTTCTGGAAATGAAAGATGAAGTAAGAAAGGAATTGGGGCGTACATACAACGAGAACAGAAAGCCCATAAGTCGTGTTTTCTAGGTAACCTCTACTCTGCTTTTTGGTTGGTTCAAACGGGCGATTGGTTCCGCCGGTTTTTCTTTTTCGTAATGCCCGAGCGGACATTTTGTCTCATCGTGCTTCCTCGCGGGACAATATTTGCGGCCATACTCAATCAAAAGATAGGTTGCGCGAAACCAGTCTTTTTGGGGAAACACTTGCATGAGATCACGTTCGATCTTGTCCGGATCATGTTCACGAGATAAGCCGAGTACATGCGCAAGACGTTTCACGTGGGTGTCGACAGCGATCCCCTCCACTACTCCGTGTGCGTTCCCCAAGACGACATTTGCCGTCTTGCGTGCAACTCCGGGAATTTGCAATATCTCCGCCATTGTCTTTGGGATTTTTCCGTGAAACTTTTCTTTGACCATCTTCGCAGCCGCAAGAATGTTTCTCGTCTTGTTCCGATAGAAACCCGTTTGATAAATGAGCCGCTCAAACTCACGTGGATCGGCCTTCACATAATCGGAAAGTGTGGGGTATCGAGCAAATAATGCCGGTGTGACTTCATTCACTTTTTTATCCGTACACTGCGCGGAAAGTTGTACGGCAACGAGAAGCTCCCAGTCATTTCTGTATGTAAGCATCATCTCCGCATTCGGAAACAAGCGCTTCAGTGTCCGAAGAATAATTCTTGCATAAGCAGCACGGAGAGACGATTCCTCTTTTTTCTTCACCGGCATCATGGCAGCATCTCAACCGAGGGAGTCTGCTCTGCGAGAATCAAGGTCGTCGAATCAATAAGTGACCGAGATAGGGTGAGAAGATACACGTCAACCACATACTGCATCAACTCTCCCTTAGGTGACAGACCGTAAAAC
>JACQLU010000047.1 GCA_016203935.1 Parcubacteria group bacterium
CATTAGACATTTTCATGGTTTAGTAAGGAAAACTGTTTTTATGAACAATCAAGGTGTAATTACTCAGGTGATCGGTCCCGTCTTCGACGTGGCCTTTCCCTAGAAACTTCCCGAAATCTATTCTGCGCTTACCGTCACGGCGGCCAAGCTTACCCTTGAGGTTGCCGCGCATCTTAACGATAGCGAGATCCGTGCCATCGCCATGGATTCTACCGACGGTCTTAAGCGCGGCGATGAGGTCGTTGACACCGGGGCTCCCATCTCGGTGCCGGTTGGTGACACCGTATTGGGACGGATGTTTAATCTTTTGGGCGAGCCGATTGACGGTAAAGAAGGGGTGCAAGGGGTAAGGCGTTTTCCCATTCATCGGCCCGCGCCGGCATTTTCCGAGCAGGATACCAAAGCGGTCATTTTTGAGACCGGTATCAAAGTGATTGATCTTATTGCGCCATTTTTACGTGGCGGCAAGGTGGGGCTTTTTGGCGGCGCCGGGGTAGGGAAAACGGTACTTATCCAAGAACTCATTCGCAATATCGCGGCCGAGCATGGTGGCTATTCCATCTTTGCCGGCGTGGGTGAGCGTACGCGCGAGGGGAACGATCTCTACCACGACATGGTCGCCTCCAAAGTAATCGATAAGACGGCGCTTGTCTTTGGGCAGATGAACGAACCGCCCGGGGCGCGTCTTCGCGTGGGGCTTTCCGCGCTCACCATGGCCGAGTATTTCCGCGACGAGGAGCATAAGGATATCCTGCTTTTTATCGATAACATCTTCCGTTTTACCCAAGCGGGATCTGAAGTTTCAGCACTACTCGGCCGTATGCCTTCGGCAGTAGGGTATCAGCCAAATCTTGCTACTGATATGGGTAAGCTTGAGGAGCGGATTACCTCGACGAAGAATGGTTCGATTACCTCGGTGCAGGCGGTCTATGTGCCGGCCGATGATCTTACCGACCCGGCGCCGGCAACGACCTTCGCGCATCTCGATTCGACCGTGGTGCTCTCGCGCGCGCTTTCCGAACTCGGCATCTATCCGGCAGTGGATCCACTCGATTCAACCTCAACCGTGCTCGACCCTAAGATTGTCGGCGACGAACATTACCGGGTGGCGCGCGAGGTGCAGAGGGTGCTTCAGCGTTACCGCGAACTTCAAGATATCATTGCCATTTTGGGCATCGATGAGCTCTCGCCCGAGGATAAGCTTGCCGTTGCGCGTGCCCGCAAGATTCAACGCTTCCTTTCGCAGCCGTTCTTCGTCGCCGAGACCTTCACAAACCGGCCGGGCAAGTATGTGCCACTTTCCGAAACTATCCGTGGATTTAAGGAAATCCTCGAAGGCACACATGATGATAAGCCAGAGGAGGCATTCTATCTGAAGGGAAATATTGACGAGGTCACCATAGAGCGACACTAATATGCGAATTACACACGAATAATGCGAAGTAACCCTCTCCTTCTCCCCCTTAAGGTAAGGGGGAGTGAGAGGGGGTTATGAAAGAGTTTCGCGTCATTCGCATGAATCATTTGCATCATTCGCATCGCTATGCCTAAACCATTCAGATTGAAAATCGTAACCTTGGAACGCGAAGTCTACTCTCAAGACGTTGCGAGTGTTGTCGTTCCCGGCACCGCCGGTGAGATGACTATTCTCGCCGATCACGCGCCGCTTATTTCAACCTTGGGCGACGGCGTGGTGACGATCATAGAACCTGACGGCGAGCGGTTCGTGGCGGTGAGTGGCGGCTTTATCGAAGTGAAAGATAAAGAAGTGGTGTTGCTTCCCGATCTTGCCGAACGGTCAGAGGAGATCGATGTCGTCAAGGCGGAGGAAGCGAAGCGCAGGGCAGAAGAGATTCTCGCCAAGCGCGAAGCGCTCACCGAAGAACAGATCCAAGCCCGCCGCATTCTCGAGCGCACCCTTATTGAGCTTCGCGCCCACGAGCTCATGAAACGCCGAAGGAAAGTGTAAAATCTAACCCCTCTTAGAGCAAGAGGGGATTGGGGAGTTATTCTAATGTTCTTGAGAACATGAGAATTGAAAAGCGAAACGCGCCCAAAATCATGAGTGACGTTGGAATACTAAGACGCCTCGAGAAGGCGGAGGCGGAGTACGCGCAGGGAGCATACGTCGCGTGGGGAGATTTTAAAAAAGAATTAGGATTGTCTGCATCTTCCAATAAAAGGACAAACACTATTCGCAAAAAATATGTCGTCATATAGGTTTTCCACAGATCACCACACCCACGATGCGATTCTCATGTGCATCGATTTTCGGTTTTCACAGGCGGTGCCGGCGCTCGTGAGGGAGCAATTTGGCGCCGAGGCATTTGATATTATTGCGCTTGCTGGCGCTGCCAAGCAGATTGTAGATGATCCGGACGGTATCGCGATCGAGCAACTCAAGCTTTCCAAGAAACTTCATGACATTAAACGCATTTTCCTAGTCAACCATTACGACTGCGGCGCGTATGGCGGCAATAAAGCGTTTTCTTCGTGGGAGGCATTTCGCGCGCGGCATGCCGAGGATTTACGAAAAGCAGTTGTGATTGTAACTGAGGCAATTCCCGGTATTGAAGTAGTCCCGCTTATTGCCGAAGTGAAAAATGGTCAGATTGCGCTCACCTCGGCAGAGAACTCAGAGTAAGGAGTGTTCTCCCTGCGGAGTGAGGACCGTCCCCACTTAGTGAGGACGGTCCTCACTTTGGCGTGACGGTTGACGGGAGAGGGTCACCATGTTACCTTAAAGAAAACCGCTGTAAGCGAGCGGTTTTAAGTTTGGAAGGAGGGAAAGCTCATGGAGTCAGGTTTTATGCGCGCGCCGGTCGCTTTACAGAGCGTTGATAACATTCTGGTTTACTCAACGCCACAGCCATCAACCGAAGTGACTGAAGCAGTTGAGGCCACCCTGAAGACGATGGTTCTATCTGACCGCCGATTAGTCGTCTCTAAGGGGAACAAGGTTGAGCAAGTCGTTGAGGCGCGGGCGTGTCTCACCACCGACGACTTTGGTCTCATAGTGGTCGGGACATCCTCGAAGAAAGCTTCGTGCAACGATGAGTATGTTGCAAGAGAGTGCTCATCGCTTATGCAATCTCTCCATGAGATGCATTCAATCATTCGAAGGGGAGGCACCTCTTGGCATCGCTGTGTGGGACTTCTTGCCTTCCTTGTAGATTCGTCGCAGCAGGTTCACTACCATTCTGAAGCTGTTGTGTCTGAAGCTTGGAGTGTAGCGTGGCTCAAAGCGAGACTTAAGGAGGGAGGGGGAAGAAGGAGGAGATATCTCGATGAATAGTCGACGATCGTGGGGGGAAGTATTCTTAGAAAGGGGAAGGCATGCCGCACCGACTCATTGTTGCTCCTAAACGGGCAATATACGTTCTTTGCGCGGACGGTGCGTGGAGTCAGGCATCGGAGGCGATTGCTGACGAACTCCTTGGCATCACCGCTCCGCACGAACGGTATCGGCTCCAAGTGGCTGGACCTATAGTGGAGATTGCCATGCCAGAGAGGCCACTAGGACCATTGTTACTAGACGAGCTTGCGTTTCTCGTGGGGCTGGGTCACGTCTCTACGATAGTGGCATATGCTCACAGTCGTTGCGGGAAAGTGGCGGAACTTCGTGGTGGTCATTTCGATGATCTCGGTAAGGAGCACAGATATAGCGCAGATTTGCTACGGGTGGCCGTACCGAGGATCGCCGAGCGTTGTCGAAACGTGAACGGGACTCTCACCGTACGAGGAATATATGTTCATGACAACAACGGAGACGGATTCATCGAGAAGGATGAAATCTCGGTGATCATGTAACCGAAGTCGTCTTAGGCGTCGGGTGCGTGTTGTGCCCGACGCTCTTCTTTTTCAAAATTTTTCCCGCCAAAAGTATTGACAAAATTCTTACACTCTCTATACTAAGTACTAGTCGAAATTTTTTACAACTTTTTCGCAAGCGGAATTGGAACAGCCTACGCATGTCGCGCGCACCGAATCCCAAGCGATGAGACTAAGCGTAAGAGAACCGCGCGACAGGTGTAATCGAATGAGCGAACCTGCTCACAAGAAATTCTAAACTCACCATCACGAGCCCTATTTGATGGTGGTTTTTTATTGCGCGCATGCATGTCTAAGTAATTCTTCTTCGCCATCTGCAGGATTATCTTCACGATAGTCACGCAGACCAACGCAGAAGAATCTGCGAAATTCAAAGAAAGGAGGGGAAAGACATGGAGACCACGCGAGTCGTTTACGAGGCTCTTCTCGCTTGGACGGCGAGGCTACGCTGGCTTCCTCTGCTCAACAACCCCGAGGAAATGGTAGAGCTTTTTCGTGCAGTCATCGCAGAGTTGAAGCTTTCCGCTGTTGGTCCTACCTATGTTTCACATTTCCCCTCTCGGAATTGCCCTGTACAAGAGATGCGCTGCGGAGGGAAGGGAGATACTAGGTTTGACCACGAGAAGAACATTGTGTATTGCAACTTAACCGCTGATGGTGATGAACCTGGTTGCCCATCGCTTTACCAGTTTCTTTCCGAATCTGGCATCCAGATGCATCTCTATACGTTTCTACCCAGAGAGAAGGGAAAGCGGTTTAACGGGAAGATTGCGATCGATCTTTACTCCTGTAGCGGAGTGCAGGGTCCTCGCCGTGTCCACAAGGTGGTCAGTAGTTTTCTTCCTCATCGATCGATCATTAAGAAGGTGCTCAGCGTGAATGCAGCGCCACATCTTTAAGATCGATCGCAGCCCTCAACTCACTTTGATCAACTTGTGAGGCGAGGGCTTTTCTTTTAATATATAGTGAAGATCGGTCAAATGACTCAAATTCCTTCTTTCATAACTCCTCCCTACCTCCCCTTATCTTAAGGGAAGGAGAGGTGGAGTTACTTTCGGATCATCCGGATGTTATTCGCAAATTGGGATCGCATTTATTTATGCGTCAGCTATTTCTCGATACATTCTCTTCTTTTGGTCTCACGCTTTCTAACAAAATCGCTGGGCAGTTCGAGCACTACGCGAATCTCCTCTTGGAATGGAACCAGAAGTTCAATCTTACCCGTATTACCAAACCCGAGGAGATCGTCGTCAAGCATTTTCTTGACTCGGCAAGTGTGCTCAAGGTGATGCCAGACCCGAAACGAATCGTGGATATTGGAAGCGGCGCGGGGTTCCCCGGGGTGGTGCTGAAAATCATGTGCCCTCAAGCCAAACTCGTCCTTATCGAGGCCAATAAGAAGAAAGCCTCCTTCCTTCGCCATCTCGCAAGTGAATTGAACCTTGCCAAAACCGAGGTATTGGAGGAACGTGCCGAAGTTGTAGGACATAAGAAAGAGTACCGTGAGTCCTTTGACCTTGCTACCGGCCGCGCGGTAGCCGAACTTGCCGTGCTTGCCGAGTACGCGCTGCCGCTTCTTACGCGTGATGGACTCCTCGTGGCACAGAAGAGTGGAGAGGTGAGTACAGAACTAAAGCGTGCCGAGAAGAGCCTCACCATCTTAGGCGGTGCCGTAATGCGAATCGAATCAGTACACCTGCCTTCCCTTCGCAATGAACGTTTCTTGATCGTGATAAAAAAGATTGAACCTACGCCGCCAGATTATCCGCGATCAATAGGGGTTGCTAAGAAGCATCCACTTGGTCCATAGAAGATCTCGTATTTAGGAGACTCGTAACTCCCCCAGCCCCCTCTTAACCTAAGAGGGGGTTCATTATATCCGCGATGATCCGCTTCTATATCACTGTGGATAAGAAAAATGTTCAGTTGCTAAAACGGCTATTAACCTCTTCTTAAGCGCTTAATAGTAAGTTTGGTGTCTGTTCGGTTTACAGGTGGAGAGCAGGAGAAGTATAGTGGTTGAGAATGATGAAAAGTGTCAGAAAGTGGGGAAAAGTGGTGGATATGGGGGATAGCCGCAGATATTCATAGATACTGGGTCGCTCTCTCGCGACCGATATTCATAGATATTCATTGTACGTACAACGAGTATCTACAAATATCGCGAGTCGCCGAAGAGACGACGAGCAAATATCTATCAGTATCAAAACGTTTGTGTTCCTCGGCGAATATACCCATACCATTGATATTAAAGCGCGGCTCGCGGTGCCGGTAAGGTTTCGGGGGGAACTTGCGCAAGGCGCCGTGGTCACCCGCGGCATTGATAATTGTCTCTTTCTCTATCCCAAAGGCGAGTGGCAGAAACTTGCCGAGAAACTGGCGACTCTTCCCATTTCGCAAGCGAATAGCCGGGCATTTGCCAGGCTTATGTTCGCCGGCGCGGCTGAAGTAGAACTTGATCGGCAAGGCCGCATTGTACTCCCCGAGTATCTTAAAAAGTTTGCTTCACTGGGGAAGCAGGTGGTGGTCATCGGCGTCTATAATCGAATCGAAATCTGGGATGAGAAGGGCTGGCGGAAGTACGATAGCGAGTCAGAAAAGGGAAGTAGCGAGATTGCTGAGAAGATGAGCGAGCTGGGGGTTTAAGGTTAATCGCTGTGACATCAATAGTACACGAACCGGTACTCCTTATTGAGACGATCAAGCTTCTCAACCTTAAGCCCAGTGACGTCGTGGTAGATGCGACGGTAGGTGAAGGCGGACACGCGCTCGCGATTGCCGAAACGATTGGTTCCACGGGACACCTTCTCCTCATGGATCGGGATGAGGAGGCGCTTGCGATCGCAACCGCACGCGTGAAGTCCCTCGCTTCACAACCCAGGGTTAGCAGTGTCCACTCATCATTTGGTTTCTTGCGAGAAAGGTTACGCGAGCTTTATATTCCCCATGTGAATGCGATACTTGCCGACCTAGGGTTGTCATCTCGGCAGTTAAGCGATCCCGCGCGCGGTTTCTCGTTTCTTACCGATGGACCGCTCGATATGCGGTTTGATAGTAAGGAAGAGATCCCCACGGCGGGCGAAATCGTGAACACCGCCCGCAAAGAAGAGTTGGCAAAGCTTTTTACCGAATTCGGAGAAGAAGAGGAAGCAGAGAAGATTGCAGCCGCTATTATTACCCAGCGTAAAGCCACCCCCCTCACCCGCACCAGGGAACTTGCTGATTTGGTTGCCCGCGTCAAGTCAAAACAGACGGCAAAGATTCATCCCGCCACCAAGGTCTTCCAAGCTCTTCGGATCGCGGTGAACCACGAGTTCGCAGCTATCGAGACCTTTCTTCCCCAGGCGTTCTCCGCGCTTTCCCAAGGAGGAAGACTTGCCGTCATTACGTTTCATTCGTTAGAAGATCGGATCGTGAAGCATTTTTTCCTTATCGAGAGCCGCGGGTACGAGGATATCGGGCAACTTATTCGCCACGAAGCGCGAGGAACACCACGCGGAACCTTGATCACCCCACATCCCATCCGTCCTTCGTTTTCTGAGGTTACGCGTAATCCTCGCGCGCGGAGCGCCAAACTAAGAGTAATCGAAAAAAGGTAATCCATTATGCCTCCCGCTTCCCCCACCGAACCTAAAGTACGAGTAGCCGTCGTGCGTCACCCGCTCGGCGGAAGACGCTCGAGCTCGGCGTTTGTGACACTCACCTTTGTCCTAGTGACGTTCTTCCTTTTGATTCTCTACTTAAGCCAAATTACCCAAGCAGCCACCCAAGGATTTCGTATCCGCGAGCTTGATATTCACCTGAGTGAGGTCGCGGAGCGGAACGAAACGCTTTTGCGCGCCTACACCGAAGTCTCAAAGCTCTCACAGTTGGAAGTAGAGGCGGCCCGCATGGGACTTGTGCCCATTACTAAACCAGACGGGGTGGTGAAGCTTTCCGATACGGTAGCAGCGCGGTGATGCTCGCTTTCCTCACTATCCCCCTATGCGTGACGGACGCTTGACGATCATTTCGCTTCTTACCCTTGCGGCGTTTCTCGTGATCGAGGGGCGTCTTTTGTATTTACAGGTGGTCGCGCATCGTGACTACGTCGCCATTGCACAAGCCCAGCACGAGACCAAACGTACCATTAATCCCAAGCGGGGGCGGATCTTTCTTCGCGACGTGCGCACCGGTGCCTTAACCCTCGTCGCTACCAACGTGCATCATCCCTATGTCTATCTGGTGCCTCGAGAGATGCCACGCCGCGATATCGACGCCATTACCACGGCGCTTTCCGAGACCCTCTCGCTCGACCCCGCGGTCGTAACCGCCGCCATCGGTGACGGCACCTCGTGGTATTCGGTACTGAAGCGGCGTCTTACCGATGACGAAGTTAAAAAGGTAGCGGAGTTGAAACTTGCCGGCGTACGGATTGACGACGAGCTCTGGCGCGAGTATCCCCAAGGGACGCTCGCCGCGCACCTTGTGGGGTTTGTGGGTTTTAGCGGCGATCGGCGCACCGGCCAATACGGTATCGAGGAGGAGTATAACGATCTTTTGGAAGGTAAGCAGGGGTTTATTCAAGGCGCGCGTGATAACGATGGTCGATGGATTCCGTTTGGCGATTTTGCCTCGCTGCCGGCAGAGGACGGCGCTGATTTGGTACTCACCATCGACCCCGCGATCCAGTACTTTGTGGAACGTACCCTTCTTGATGCGGTTACCAAATTTGGTGCGCCCGCCGGATCGGCGATCGTACTCGATCCTAAGACGGGAGCAATCCTCGCCATGGCCAATGTGCCCACCTTTGACCCGAACCGCTATGGCGAGACCGAAGATACCGATCTCTTTCGTAATGGTGCGATCCAGGATCTCTATGAACCCGGCTCGGTAGTAAAGCCACTCACGATGGCAGCCGGCATCGATACCGGTGCGATTACTCCCGAAACCACCTACGAATCGAAAGGATTTGTAGAAGTAGCCGACCGCGTTATTCGTAATTCGGATCGCAAAGCGTATGGAACCGAGACGATGATTCAAACACTGGAACGTTCTAATAACGAGGGAGCAGTCTTTGCCGAGCAGCAAATTGGCAAAGAACGTTTCCTTACCTACCTTCGTCGGTTTGGATTCGGATCACTGCTCGGTATCGATCTTCCCGGCGAAGCACGCATTGAACTGGGAGGCGATGAGGCGTGGAATGAGGTTCGACTGGCGACGGCAGCGTTTGGACAGGGACTCGCGGCAACTCCGCTGGGAGTGATTGCGGCATTCAGCGCGCTGGCCAACGACGGCACTATGATGCAGCCGCATATCGTTGCGGAAGTGGAGAGTGATGGCGGTGTGATCAAAAGCTTTGAACCGCGGGCAACTCAAGCAGTCGTTACGCGAGAGACGGCCACCACCGTTCGCGCTATGATGGTAGCGGTCGTGGAGAATGGCCACGGCCGACCGGCACGCGTTCCCGGCTATTGGGTGGCGGGCAAGACCGGCACGGCACAGGTTCCGGATGGCAGGGGAGGTTACGAACCGCATAAGACGATTGGTTCATTCGTGGGATTTGCACCCGCTGATGATCCCGCGTTTGTCGCGCTCGTGAAGATCGATGACCCCCAGACCCAGTGGGCGGAAAGTTCGGCGGCGCCCACATTTGGGAAGATTGCGCAGTTTTTGCTCTCGTATCTCCAAGTACCGCCATCCCGCTGATACTCATGGATACTTGCCCCGATGGCCATCGGTACGATACTTGTAGATACTTATAGAGGTCATCTAAAAACTCATTGCTGTCATCCTGAACGCAGTGAAGGATC
>JACQLU010000060.1 GCA_016203935.1 Parcubacteria group bacterium
AATGAAAATTAAAAATTGAACATTAGACATTAGAGCGATGCCTCATCCCATCCTCGGCATGAATGCGAGAAACCTTCTCTACCTCCTCCCCTCTAATAAAGAGCGGGGGATCTTTATGGCCGACCACAAGTTACTCATGAAGGAGCGCCTTTCTAAAGCGCAGGTACCGACGCCACGTACCCTTGCGGTAATCAATAATTTCTATGAATTGGCCACTTTTCCTTGCTCCCCGTTAGAGAGCTTCGTAGTAAAACCCGACGCCGGCTTGGGCGGCGAGGGGATTATGGTAATCCGTAAGCGTGTCCCTCTTCTTACGAGCCGTGGGTGGCTTACCATTGACGATCAGATGGTAAGCGAAGAGGAACTCAAAGACCACATTGCCAACATCCTTGATGGCAACTTTAGCCTCCATGAGCAGCCCGACATTGCCTTCTTTGAAGAACGGGTGGTGCGCCACCCTATTTTTAGGCCGCTCACTCCCTTTGGCGTCCCTGATATCCGTATCCTTGTGTATAACCGTGTGCCGGTGATGGCGATGCTAAGGCTTCCTACGATCCGTTCCCGCGGAAGGGCCAATCTTGCCCAGGGCGCCGTGGGGGTAGGGGTCGACATCGTCCGTGGCGTAACAACGTACGGTATGATAGAGAAACCACGTATCACTCTCCTCGGTAGACACCCAGATACCCATAAGGAATTAAAAGACATTGGTATTCCGCTCTGGCATGAAATTGTGAGCATGGCGCTTAAAGCCGCCTCGGTCTCCGGGCTGGGCTATGTGGGAGTGGACGTGGTGATTGACCGGATGCGCGGGCCAATGGTATTGGAACTCAATGCCCGCCCGGGCATGGGCATTCAGATTGCTAACTTAACCCCGCTTGCCGAGCGGCTCGCCCGCGTGCGCGGGCTTACGGTGAAGGGCGTCAAGCATGCGCTTCGGGTATCCCAAGAACTTTTCAGTGACGGGATGGAGGCGAAAGAGTCTTTCGGTAGCGCCAATCGTCCCACCATCGGCATTGAGGAACCGATCACGATCCTTGGCAAAGATGGAACGATCCATAAGGTACTCGCACGCATTGATACCGGCGCGGCGCTCACCTCGATCGACCGCGAGCTCGCCGCCAAGCTTGGCTACCACGACCTCCTTACGCTCATTGATCGCTTTGAAATTCCTCATCGCGTCGCCACCCGGCGCGAGGCCCGTGCGTTTGGTAAGCGTTTCCGTAAGGAACTCCGCGCCCACCCCGACGTACGCGGCACCGGCATCATCTACTCCTCTCTCGGAGCAAGCTACCGTGTCTATATCCCCCTCACCCTGACCATTGCGGGTCAGCGGATTGAGACCCGTGCTTCCCTTATTGACCGCACCGACCTCACCCACCATATTATTGTAGGGCGCCATGACCTCACCTCCTTCCTTGTCGATCCTGCCAAAAAGAGTTAATATACTTCCTTCATTTTGACCTTTGACTTTTGAATTTACTTCTATGCGCATTCTCATTTTTGACCAGACACGACACTTTATGACCGGCCGCACGCTTCTCAGGGCCGGCAAATCACGCGGCCACGAAGTCGCCATCGTACGCTACCGCGACCTCGAGATCAGCGGCGTCAATGGCAAACTGGCAATCCGCCGGATGCCGGAGGGAGACGACATCGCCTCATTTGACGCGTTCATCTACCGCAATGCCCAAAAGTACGCCTCACTGCTCCGGATCCTCGCGGACTACGGAGAGACCCATGGGGTCTTTGTTTTAAACGGCCGCGCCACCCGGTCAAGTTTTGACCGCGATAAACTCTCGCAACACTACCGCATGGCGAGCGCGGGCTTTCCGGTGGTCCCGTGGGCGTACTACCTCGCTACACGTCCTAGGAAGATCGCCCGTACGTTTGGACTTCCCCTTATCATGAAAGGCATCCATGGCTCGCACGGACTGCAAGTGCACCGCATCGACCGGGTAAGCCAGATCCTCTATCCGCTCCAGCTCTCCGAGGTTCAAGAGTTTCTCTTTGAGCGCTACATCCCCATCACCTTTGACTATCGGGTGGTGGTGGTGGGAGATAAGGTATTAGGAGCGATACGGCGCATTGCCAAGCCCGGCGAATTCCGTACCAACGTTGCCCGCGGCGCGAGCGTTGAGCTTGCCGAAGTTAAACCCACCCTCGCCCAGATGGCACGCGATATCGTCAAACTCTTCAAACTTGACTATGCTGGTATTGACGTCATCGAAAAGAACGGCCGGTACTTTATCCTTGAAGTAAACTACTTCGCGCAATTTCAAGGATTCGTGAAGGCGACCGAGGTGAATGTAGCCGAAATGGTGGTCCGTCTTATTGAGGAAGAAGTCATGAAACGAGCCGAAAAACAAGTGCGCGCGTCTCCTCTCGCGGTGACTGTCGCATGATGTGAAAGCCTTTTCTTCTTACCATGCCATTTAAAGAACCACTCACCATCTGGCATATTGCCGCCGAGTTTGCGCCCTACTCAAAAACCGGAGGGCTCGCCGAAGTAGCGAGAGCGCTTCCCGAGTGGCTCTTTAAGATGGGACACAAGGTCGCCGTGATAACCCCGCTCTACGGCGCCTTCGACCCAAAAGAACTTAAACTCACACGGGTCTTTAGTGATATCACCGTCTCCCTCTCCCCGAGCTATTCGTATACATTCAGCGTCCAACGGGCAGAGGTGTTGCCGGGATTTTTTGTCTACGCGATTGAACACTACCAATTCTTTGGCAATCGCAAGAATCTCTACCAGTACGAAGACGATGCGCTTAGGTTCTTCTTCTTCGATCAAGCCGCCATCGCCGTGATGGAAGCCTTAGGGGAACCTATCGATATTGTGCATGCCCATGACTGGCACGCCGGGTTGGTGCCTTATTTTATCCGTACCACCGAACATGAGCATCCCGTCTTTGCGCGTACCGCCACAATCTTCACCGTCCATAACATGCTCTACCAGGGACAAGGGACACTCAATGAACGCTACCTTTCCAAAGCCGAGCGGGACGACGGCATAGCGCCACTCCCTTCACCGGCGCACGTGCACCTGTTGGCCCTTATCAATTTTGTCAAGCGCGGCATTCTCCACGCCGACGCGATCAACACCGTAAGCGAACGCCACGCCCGGGAACTCCTCACCCCCGAATTTGGCCAAGGGCTTGAGAAAGAGTTACGAAAACGCCGCGGTGATTTTCACGGCATTGTGAATGGGATCGACTACCACGAGTATAACCCGCTCTTTGACCCGGGGGTCTTTCTTAACTACGACGCCGATTCACTCGATCGTAAAACGGTCAATAAAGAGCTCCTTCAGAAAGAGCTGGGACTCACGATGAAATCGGGGTCGCCTTTGATTGGCATCTCGAACCGCTTAACCGAGCAGAAAGGCTTTGACCTCATCCGTGACATTGCCGAAGATCTTATTGACCAGGGGCTTCAGATCGTGATGGTGGGCAACGGCGCCGAGGAGTACCTCACCTTCTTTAGGGAGCTTTCCAAGAAGTACCCTAAGGATGTCGCACTCGTCACTCCCTATAGCGAGGAGATGTCACGGAAGATCTTTGCCGCATCGGATCTCTACCTTATGCCGTCGCGCTTTGAGCCCTGTGGTATCTCGCAGATGATCAGTCTCCGCTACGGATCGATCCCGATTGTGCGCGCAACCGGGGGACTTACCGACACCATCTCAAACTTTAGTCCAGCCCACCCCTCGGGCAATGGTTTTGTCTTCCATACCCATAGCCCGCGGGCGCTTCTCGGCGCAATTACGCGCGCACTCGAGGTCTACCGCCACCGCAACGAATGGGTGCACCTCGTCTGGCGCGCCATGCATCAATCATTCTCGTGGGAGATTCCGGCAAAACGGTACCTTCTCATGTACCGACAGACATTACGCAAAAAGTTTGGGCAACCTCGACCTAAGTAGTCTCACAGCGATCCTAATCTACGAATGACATCCGAATGATCCTAAAAGCGATCCCAATCTACGAATCGCATCCGAATGATACGAATTATTCGGATCGGACATTCGTAGATTCGGATGACATTGGGGGCATTCGGATCTAATTCGTATCATTCGGATCGGTATATGTATTGGGCCAACTTCCTCCATATCTATCAGCCTCCCACGCAATCGCGTGAGATCCTGCGGAAAATCGTGCACGAGAGTTACCGGCCGGTTCTAAGGATCCTCAAAAAATACCCCAACGCCCGACTCACGCTCAATATTTCAGGGTCACTCACCGAGCTTTTGGCAACCCACGGCTTTCAGCATGTGCTACGTGATATCGAGGGGGTACTTAAAACCGGACGGGTTGAACTCACCGAGACCGCCAAGTATCACCCTATCCTGCCGCTTCTGCCCCGTGAGGAAATCGTCCATCAGATCGAAGAGAATCATACCACGAACCGCCGTCACTTTGGCGCCCTCTATAAACCAGAGGGGTTCTTCCTCCCCGAGATGGCGTTTAGTATGCCGGTGGCGCGCGCCGTTGCCGAACTCGGCTACCGCTGGATTATCGTTGATGAGATTGCGAAACGTGAAACTAGTGGACCAGTCCGTTACGATCGGCTCTACAAAATTGCGGATCTTAATCTTTTCGTCTTCTTCGCGTCACGTAAATTCTCGCGGTTTCTTACCTCTCCGGGGTTTCTTCGCTCCAAGGATTTCGTCAAAGTAGCCAAGGCGTTCGCCAAGGAGTATACCGAGGTTCGTCCGTATCTCGTCACCGCCACGGATGGTGAAGCGTATGGGCATCACTTTCCCCATCGCGAGTCGCTCTTAGATACCTTTTTTAGACAGGACGCCAAGAGCGAAGCGATTGACGCGGTGACTGTCTCGGAACTCTTTGATCGCTTTACGACCATCGAAACGGTTTCACTGGTACCTTCGACATGGGAAACCACCGAGGCCGATCTTGCCCGTAAGGCACCATACCCCCTTTGGAACGATCCCCAAAATGGCATCCACGCTGCGCTCAATGAGCTTATGGCGCTCGCCATCAATGTCGTGAATGAACATAAAGAGGACTCCCATTATGCGTATGCACGCACCTATTTGGATAGGGGACTCCATAGCTGCTCACTCTGGAGCGCCTCGCCGTGGTGGAATCCCGATATGGTGATCGCAGGAGCAACAGAAGTCATCCGTGCGGTGCGCTCATTAGAAAACCTCGATCCCAAAACCCGCCTTGACGCCGAAGAACTCTTTCTTAAAGTGCAAGAGCGCGCGTGGCGCAAGCACTGGACCGGCGAGGCGCAGAGGGAGATTGACTCCTATTTTGCGAAAAGAAAGGAACTAGAAAGTAAACTATAGAATAAGATGCGTATCGCCCAGGTAACTTCGGGCAAGGTTGCTGTCCCGCCACACGCGAGAAACGGCGCGGAATTTATCGTTTCTTACCTCACCGAAGAATTGGTGCGCCGTGGGCATGAGGTGACGCTTTTTGCCGCAGAAGGTTCAACGACATCAGCAAAGCTCGTCACCGCGCTCACCGATCGAGAACGGTCGATGAGTGATTTTGATAAGGGAACAACACCGTTTGCGACCTTCGCGCAAGCATTAAGCTTGGCAGATAAATTTGACTTGCTTCACAGTCATATAAGCGAGACGAGTGTCCTCTTTAATCTGTATAGCCCAACGCCAGTGATCCATACGCTCCATGGAAACCTTAGTTACCCATATACCAAGATTTTATTAGGTAAGTATCCTGACCGTTTGTATGTATCCGTTTCCAACGCGCAGCGTGCCCCGCTCCCCGAGCTGAACTATCTTTCGACAATTTACAATGGCGTTCCGCTAAGTCTCTTCCCGTTTGTGAGCAAATGTTCTGGTTCTTATCTTGGGTTCCTTGGATATGTCAACCATGAAAAGGGGGCCGACATCGCCGTAGCTATCGCCAAAGAAGCGCGCCTCCCCCTTAAAATAGCGGGGGATTATAACCACCGTGATTCATTTTTCTCTACTGCCATAGCTCCCCAATTGAAGCCTGGAACCGTTGATTATCTTGGCCCCATTAGTGGGGAAGAAAAAATAAAATTTCTCTCGGAAGCATACGCCATCCTCGTTCCCATTCAGTGGGACGAGCCCTTTGGCCTTGTGATGATCGAGGCGATGGCGGTAGGGACACCGGTGATCGCCTGGAATCGTGCCGCGGCGCCCGAGATCATCGTACACGGCAAGACCGGTTTCCTCGTCTCGTCAATAAAAGAAGCGGCCGAGGCAATTCGCCAGATCGAAACGATCAAAAGGGAGACGTGTCGCGTTCATGTCGAAGCGCATTTTTCTGTCGAAAGGATGACCGCCCATTACGAGAAAATCTACCGCCGAGTGCTGGCAGAAAAACGTTAGCGGTTCCTTAAAGGATATGGAAATCGCGATACCCAAAATTATCCACCAAATCTATCACCCTTTCCCGCCGCGCACGGAAGAGACGATTCCCTATAATCGCTTTAAAAGGGCGTGGATCGAATCGTGGAAGAGGTGCCACCCCGATTGGGAGTACCGTCTGTGGGGAGAAGAGGATTCACGAGAACTCATCAAAGCCTACTATCCTTGGTTTCTTTCGACCTATGATAGCTATGACGTACCCATCAAACGGGTGGATGCGATAAAATATTTCGTGCTCCATGCATTCGGAGGTCTTTACGTTGATCTTGATTTTGCCTGTCTGAAAAATTTCGAACCGCTCCTCGGCGGCCTCGCACTTGCCTTTGGCTACCAAACCGATGAGGAGGAGAGCAGACTTTTCCGCACCAGTGCCATCGGGAACGCGCTCATCGGCTCCGCCAAAGGTCACCCTTTTTGGGAGGAAGTATTTCCTCTACTCATTCGTCACAAGCACGAGGCAGTTTTTGAAGCGACTGGGCCCGTGCTCCTCACCAAGATCGTTCGCTCTTACCAGGAGGGCCATCGCGATATCGCGGTCTTCGGAAAACGGTATCTCTATCCTTTTCAATGGAATGACGAACAAAAACAAAAATACGCCTCACTCTCGCTTGCGGAGGCGCGAAGACTATTTCCCGACGCGTACGCCATCACCTTTTGGACCCAAAGTTTTATAGAACATTAGGAGACAAAATATCTTTACTCGTGAGTGAGGCGTGCAAAGCGCCGCGGCCCTACCTGAAAGAGAGGAGCGGCCGATACGTCAATAATCTTGAAAGGGTTTTTTTCAACTCTTCCATCAACCTTCACCCCGCCTTGGATGATGAGCCTCCTTGCCTCTGACTTAGAAGGGGCAAGCTTTGCGGCGACGAGTAACTCCACGAGGGACCCGCTCGCAAACCCGAGTTTTATAGACGGCACTTCACTCGGCGTCTCTTTGCGCGAGAAGACGCGGTCGAACTCTTCGCGGGCGCGCGCGGCTTGTTCACTCCCGTGGTAAAGCGTGGTAATCGCCTCGGCAAGATCAGCTTTCACATCACGGGGACTCACCCCGCCGCTATGAAGCCTCTCTATAATCATCCGTACCTCGGTAAGGGAAGTGGCTGTCGCAAGTTCGTAGTATTCGCCGATGAGTGAATCTGGGACCGACATCAGTTTCCCAGACATCTCCTTGGCCTCATCGATGAGGTTCACGGTATTACCAAGGCTCTTACTCATCTTGGCTTTCCCATCGGTGCCGGTAAGATAGCGGAAGGTCATAATGCCTTGGGGCTTTTCCCCAAACCATCCCATCACCGTCCGCCCCATCAAGAGGTTAAAGGTCTGGTCAATCCCACCGATTTCGATATCGGGGGTAACCGCGACTGAGTCGTACCCCTGAAGGAGCGGGTAGAGGAGTTCGTGAAGTCCCAAGGGATGTCCGGCATCAAGACGCCTTCGAAAGGTCTCGTGGGCCAACATCTGCTGTAAGGTCGCCCCGCTCATAAGCCCCGTGATATCGCTAAGCCCCATGTGATCGTACCACTCGTGTTGGTAACGCACTTCGGTTCGGCCGCGGTCGAGGATAAGGAATGCCTGGGCAAGATAGTCGCTCGCATTCTTCTCGACCATCTCCTTACTAAGGGCGGGGCGCGTCTCGTCACGCCCCGAGGGGTCGCCGATCCTCGCGGTCCAGTCACCAATGATCAATACCGCGGTGTGTCCGTGCTCCTGGAAAGTGCGTAGTTTTCGGAGCGGCACGGCATGGCCAAGATGAAGCTTAGGCGCGGTAGGATCAATACCGAATTTTATTCGCAGATTGTGACGCGTAGCGAAGAGGGAACGAACCTCCTCTTTAGGTTCAATATTCGCTACCCCGCGTGTAAGAAGTTCATCATCATTTCTTGCCGCACGTGTGGTACTCCTTGACATACAAAAGAGACATTGATGTAACTAACGTTTTCCGTTATACTACCTTCGCGTTTTCGTATATATAATCTTCCTCATACTACAATACTCTCAAACGCACCGAAAGCCTATTCATCTTCTATGAATAGATCTTCAAAACCTCACTTCTGGCATCGCCGAATCACCTCGCCGCAAGTTCCCCTTCGCTATCAGGAGGGGCGAACGCGTCTCGCTATTCGCCTAGGCAAAATACTCCTTAAAGCAGGTCTTGTTCTGCTCTTTCTTTTTCTCCTTGCGACGGTCATCGCGTTTGCGGTCGTCGCGCGTGATCTTCCCAAGGTCACCGGCCTTACCGAAGCGCCTGAGTCTACCCGTATCTACGATCGTACCGGCACCCACCTTTTGTTTGAGTTCCATGGCAACGAGCGACGTACCAGGGTCCCGCTCTACGAAATCCCCGAGGTGATGCGCGAAGCCACGATTGCCCTCGAAGACAAGAATTTCTATAGTCATCGTGGGGTAAGCTTCCGTGGTATTCTCCGCGCCCTGTTTAGGGATGTGACTATGGGCGAACTCTCCCAAGGAGGCTCCACCATTACTCAGCAGCTCGTAAAAAACGCGCTCCTCTCCTCTGAAAAGACATTTACCCGCAAACTCAAAGAGGTGGTGCTCGCGATTGAACTCGAGCGCCGCTACTCCAAAGACGAGATCCTGGAACTCTACCTCAATGAGATTCCTTACGGTTCCAATGCCTACGGCGTCGAGGCGGCGGCCCAGTTTTTCTTTAGAAAACCCGCGAAGGAGCTTTCCCTTTCCGAAGCGGCAACCCTGGCGTCGCTTGCCAAAGCCCCTACCTACTATTCGCCGTATGGCTCCAACCCCGAGGCACTCGAAGCGCGTCGGATATTCGCGCTTTCCAGCATGGTGAGCTTAGGCTTTATCACCGAAGAGGAAGGTGGGATGGCCAAGGAGAATCCACCCGTATTTTCCGAGCGCCGCGAACCGATTGAGGCTCCCCATTTCGTCTTCTACGTCAAAGAAGGGCTCGTCGCGACCTACGGAGAGAAGCTCGTCGAACAGGGGGGGCTTAAGGTGATCACCACACTCGACTATGATAAGCAGAAGATCGCCGAGCGTGCCATCGAGGAGGGGGTCATCAAAAACCGCGGGAATCACGACGCCCAGAATGCGGCGCTCGTTGCGCTGGATCCGCGGACGGGACAGATCCTCGCCATGGTGGGCTCGGCTGATTACTTTAGTCCGCCGATTCCCGAGGGGTGCACCTCGGGCGCAACTTGCCGCTTTGACCCGCAAGTCAACGTGACGCTAAGAGTGCGCAATCCAGGTTCTTCATTCAAACCGTTCGTCTACGCGACCCTCTTTGGAAAAGGATATCCAACCACCACGGTCCTCTTTGACCTCGAGACCAACTTCGGTCCCGACGGCAGCGGCAAAGAGTATATCCCGCGTAACTACACCGGCACCTTCCGTGGACCGATTGCGGCGCGCGATGCGCTCGCGCAATCACTAAATATCCCGGCGGTGAAGGCCTTGTACCTTGCCGGCATCCCCGAAACAATCGCCACCGCCGAAGCGGTAGGTTACACCTCATTTGGTAATGCCGAAAAATATGGCTTAGCCCTCGCGCTCGGCGGGGGAGGGGTGACCCTCTTAGAACACTCCGCCGCCTTTAGTGTTCTGGCGGCCGAAGGAATCCGCCACACACCTGCGGCGATTCTGAGAGTAGAAGACGCCAAGGGTAAAATCCTCGAAGAGTACGGGGATGAATCCTCCCCCGCGCTTCCCAAAGAGCTCGCCCGCACGATGAGCAGCATCCTTTCCGATAACAACGCCCGCGCGCCGGTCTTTGGCGCGCGGAATTACCTTACCTTGGGAGCCCGCCCGGTAGCTGCCAAGACCGGCACCACGAATGAATTCCGCGACGCGTGGACCATGGGCTACACTCCTTCACTCACCACGGGTGTCTGGGTAGGCAATAACGATAACCACGAGATGCGCGGTTCGGCTGATGGCTCGGTGGTGGCGGCGCCGATTTGGAATCGGTTTATGAGCGAAGCCCTTAAAGATACGCCGATTGAGCGTTTCCCATCACCGCCGGTGCTGCCTCCGGTCACCAAGCCGATGCTGAACGGAAAATTTATCGCGAACGAAACCAAACTCAAGATCGACCGCGCAACCGGAAAACTCGCGGGCGACCTCACCCCACAAGAACTTATCGACGAACGCTCGTTTGGTACCGTCCACTCCATTCTCTACTATGTAGATCGACGCGACCCATTGGGACCGCCTCCGCGTGCACCAGAGGCTGATCCCCAATTTAACCGTTGGGAAGCGGCGGTACTCGCGTGGGCAAGTCAAAACGGCTTTAATCAAGCTCCGCCCACCGAAGCGGACGACGCCTCGGTCACCGACGATCTCCCCACGATCCACGTAGAGTCGCCGCGTAGGCAGGAGCGGATCACCACCGATACGCTCACCCTTGTCTCTACGGTCGATTCTCCTTTAGAGATACGAGAGGTAGAGATCAGTATCGATGGGGCGCTTATGGCCTCGGGACAAACCGCGCCGTTTCCGTCCTCGGTTTCACTCGTGGGCATACCGAATGGAACCCACACCCTCACGATCGTGGCGCGTGACCTAAGCGGTCGTGCCGGAAAAGTCACCGTCCCGTTTATAACCGAACGAGCGATCCCGCCATTCAACGTGCGCCTCGTCTCTCCCGAGGACGGGGACGCGTTTACCCAAAAGGATTTTGTCAATATTATTATGCTCGAAGCCGAGGCGCGCGGCGGCGAAAACGGTACCGCCAAAGTTGAATTCTTCGCAAGTCAAGAGGACCGTACGCTTCCCCTTGGTATTGCGGTCGTGCCCGATGAAGCGACGGGTTATTATCGTATCGTCTGGACCGTATCGCCGGGCGAGGGCCGTTACGAGCTCTCCGCGGTCCAAACCGATACGCGCGGCTACCGGGTTGAGAGTGACCCGATCGACGTCAAAATCAAATAGGTCCTATAGGACCAATAGGACCTATCAAAAAATCGACTCCACCTCTTTTTTAGGGCGCACCACCACGTGGCGCCGCGCACCCTCGCCGACACTACCACTCTCCACTTGGGAATGCTCCGAGAGCGTTCTGTGGATCACGCGCCGTATGTAGGATGACATGGGCCTAAGCTCAACTGGTTTTCCTGTCTCCACCACTTCACGCGCGGCGCGAAATGCCAAGATACGGGCAAGCTCAATACGCCGCGTCCGATAGTGATCAACGTCTAAGGTAAAGAGGAGAGGGGTACTCAACTTTCGATAGGAGAGTGTCTTTAAAAGCTGCTCAAGCGCGGAAAGGGTTGTACCGTCGTTGCCAATAAGCAGCCGCGCCTCTTTGGTACGGATGTTAAGCCGCGGCACTTCATTCTCCTCGTCGTCCTCGACCGCCACCGAAGCGATAACACCGATTCTCTGCAAGAGGTCAGAGAGAATCTCGACGACCGAGGTAATGGTGGGGGTTTCTAACGAAGCAGGAGTCATGGGTGTGGTGGGGAAAGCGGGGGAGAAGCGGTGACTTGCGTTTTGGTCGCCGTCCGAGGCTTAAGGATGAGCCACTGCTGTACCAGTCCAAACAGGGTACTCACAGTCCAGTAGAGGGAGATGCCGGCCGGAAAACGCGCGCCGGTAATCCCCACTACCAAGGGGATGAGATACATGCTTTGACGCGAAACCATAGCCGCAGTATCGTCGGCCTTTACCTCTGGTTGGTTGGCAATCACCAACATACGTGATTGGAAAAACTGGGCTACGCCGGCCAAGACTCCTAAAATGATGCTCGGCTCATTCAGCGCGAGGAAGCCCCCGAGCGTAGGGTCAATATTGTGAGGCGGCGTCACAAACGAATAGAAGAATCGGGGTTCGATACTGGCAAGGTCGGCGCTTAAGACTTGGAACAGGGCGATAAGGACGGGGAGTTGAATGAACAAGGGTGTGAGCGATCCAAATGGAGAGACCTTGCGGGTTCGATACACCTCCATCATCGCCCGCGCTTGCGCTTCACGATCGTGCGCATACTGCTTGCGGATCCCGGCGAGCTCGGGTTGTATCTTTTGCATCTCGAGTTGGGTGGTGAGCGAGCGCCGTGTAAACGGTGCAAGGAGGAATCGCACGACGAGGGTAACCAAAATGATTGCGACCCCTAGATCGTGTCCCGGGATGAGGTTATAGAGCGCCGCGAGAAGATTTAGGATGGGGCGAAAGAAGATCTCGGTAAAAAATCCGTTCATACTAATAGAGTAAGGCTCTTCTAAAAAGAGTATCGAGTTCCTCGCTTAAGGTGACAAATGGCATGCGCGCGACCGTCCGGTCCTGGATAAACAATACGAGCGCGTGCGGTGTTATCCTTCTTACCATCGGAGCGAGCGCCCCGTGCACGCGCCGGCGAATACGGTTGCGGAGGACTGCGCGGGTCGCTACTTTCGCACTCACCACAATGGCAATTACCGGCCGCCGCGCTCCCCGCGGAAGTTTAAGAACCTTCAAACGCAGAAGGGCTCCATGGGAAAAACTCTTCCCCTGTCGCACCACGCGGGTAATCGCGCTTCGGTTAAGCCGATAGGACTTGGGGAGCATACTATACGAGCGCGCCTCGGCTAGTGGGTAAGACGCTTTCGTCCTTTCGTGCGGCGTCTCCTAAGAACCGCCCGGCCGTTCCGGGTGCTCATCCGTATCAGGAAGCCGTGTCGCCGCGCTCGCTTCTGTCGTTTCGGTTGATAGGTTCGCTTCATAGAGAGGGAGCTAAAGAGAGTAAGGAGATGCCCTTAAGGGACATCGGTGGTGAGTATATCAAAAACCGCTTCCTCTCGTCAAAATAGATAGCGTAACGTGGTTTCTCGCTTTTGCTTTTTGGGTGATCGTGCTAGGATGAGATGAACAAGAAAAGCAGGACTTTTGTCACCCTCGTCTCTTTTCCTCTCTCTCTCCACAGCTTATCCACCCTCCTATGAAGAATGAAGAGTTATGGCGTGTGGTTCTTGGCGAACTTGAGGTAACCCTCTCACGGGCGAGCTTCAGCACGTGGTTTCGAAGCACCTCTATTCTTACGCTTGAGAATGGTAAGGCGGTGATCGGAGTTCCTAATGCGTTCACCAAAGAGTGGCTGCAAAATAAATACCACGACGCCATCGTCCAAGCGCTTAGGAAAGCGCTCCCGCTGGTGAGTGAAGTTGCGTACGAGATCGTCTCGCGCCACCCACCATTAGCCGCCGAAGAACATGGTGAGGATCAGAGCGAAGAGGTGGGGGGCGAAAAGAGCTCGCCTACCCATGAGGGGATGACTTCCTCGCGTGGTGGAGTCCTGTCATTAAATCCCCGCTATACCTTCGCGCGATTTGTGGTAGGGAGCAACAACGAGTTGGCGCGCGCTGCAGCAGTTGCGGTCGCCACCACCCCGGGCGTTGCTTATAACCCGCTTTTCATCTATGGCGGGGTGGGGCTCGGGAAAACTCACCTCATGCAGGCGATCGGCAACGAAATTTTGAAACGCTCGTCCGGTAAAACCTTAACCTACATTACCTCGGAGCGCTTTACGAGCGAGCTCGTTGAAGCAATTCGGACACAGCAGACGAACGGCTTTAAGAATCGCTACCGAACGACCGACCTCTTTTTGGTCGACGATATTCAGTTCTTTTCCGGCAAAGAACGCTCACAAGAGGAGTTTTTTCATACCTTTAATGCCATCCAACAAAACGGGGGGCAGATTGTAATCACCGCAGACCGACCGCCACGGGCTATCCCCATGATCGAAGATCGTCTCCGTTCCCGCTTTGAAGGCGGGATGCTCGTCGATATCCAGCCGCCTGACTTAGAAACCCGCATGGCAATTATTCGTTCCAAGGCGATCGAGAAACACGTTACGCTCGAGGAGGCTGTCATACACTTTATCGCGTCTCACTTCACCACTAATATCCGTGAGCTCGAGGGGGCATTAAATCGCATCATCGCTCATAGCGAATTAAGTAACACGCCTCCCACCCTGACCTCGGTAGAAGAATCGCTGGAGGGTGTCATTGCGGCGAGCCACACACGCCCTTCGGCCCGGCGTATTCTGGAAGCGGTTGCCCGCTTCTACGACGTAACCACGGAGGATCTCACCAGCCCCTCGCGCCGCAAGGAATTTGTAGTGCCAAGGCAAATCGCTGCCTTTCTTATGCGCGAGGAGCTCAAGGCCTCTTATCCTTCCATTGGCAACGAGCTTGGGGGGCGCGACCATACTACCGTCATGCATGCCTGTAATAAAATCGACGGACTCACCAAGCGTGACGACGCGCTTCGCCAGAGTATTACCTTGATTCGCGAACGTCTGTATACCATGTAGAAAAGGTGTGTGTGGTTTTCACTTTTCCCCTCACTGCTGAAAAGCGGCAGATTATTTCCCTAGGAGATCAAAGGCTATCCCGCCTTTTCCAACCGAATTATCCCCCACGGGTCCTTGCTTATTTCCTTTTTAAAACGCCCGTATGCCTTCCCCATCCACCGTAACTACACCCCCAACTACAAAAACAACAAACTTACATATATTCTGTATTCGGGACAATCTAGAACGGGCGCTTATACTCGTACAGCGTATTGTGGGACGCCACGCAACCCTTCCTATTCTCGGCAATATTCTCTTAGAAGCCGCCCAAGGAAGACTCACTCTCCTCGCCACCAACTTAGAGGTAGGAGTTCGCTACACGGTAGGCGCCAAGGTGGAAGCGGATGGTCGTTTTACCGTACCCGCCCGCCTTTTTACCGACCTTACCCATCAATTTCCCGACGAACGGCTTGAGCTTATTGTGGGAGACGACGGCCTTACCATGCGCGGCGAACACGCCACCTCCACGCTACGTGGGCTTCCGGCAGAAGAGTTTCCTCTCATCCCGCAGCCTTCTTTAGGAGCTACTGAATTGACTCTCCCCCGAAGGTTCTTCGCCGAGGGACTACGACAAGTGATGTTTTCAGCTGCCATCGAGGAGACGAGGCCAGAACTTGCGGGTGTCCTCTGTTCGTTATACCAAGACGAATTAAGCCTCGCGGCGACCGATAGTTACCGTCTTACCGAACGGGTAATGAAACTCGGAGCGGCACCTCAACCTACCAAAGAACTTCGCGTGATCCTTCCGATTAAAAGCGCCCAAGAGGTCGCGACGCTTCTCGAGGGAGGGGAAGAGAACGAAGAGGTACAGATTGCGCTCTCGGAAAACCAGGTTTTCTTTACGCTTCCCCACGCGCAGCTCACCTCACGTCTCATTGAAGGAACCTACCCCGATTATCGAAAGATTCTCCCCACCGCGGTGGGGAGTGAGTTTGTGGGAAAACGCGCTGACTTTTTGCGAGCAGTCAAGACCAGCGCTCTCTTTGTGCGCGCGACCAGTAACGACGTCATCCTCGCGCTCGACCCCGAGGCCGGGACAGTTACCGTAAGCGCCGAGTCGGATGATAAAGGTAAGAGCACCGTGACGCTTGCGGGCGAGGTGAAAGGAGGAAGGCTTGCCATCGCTTTCAATGCGCGTTATCTTGCCGAAGGACTCGCGGCGTTTTCAGGAGAAAAGATTCGATTCACGTGTACTACCAACGCCGCCCCCGGGTTATTGAGCGACCCCGAGCAAAGCGGGTACCTTTATCTCGTGATGCCGATCAAACGGCAATAGCATGACGGAACATTCATTTGTTGCCTTGAAGGAGCTACTCTCCTTATCAAAGGAGAGCGGGAAGAAGACGATCTCGCTTTCCCGTGAAGTATTGGTAGAAAAGGTGGTAAGGACGAAACTTCCAAAGCGTCTTCTTAAGCGCGTACGCTCCGTTCGTATCCATACTGAAGTAGTTGAACTCACGGTACTGGGAGTTACCACGGCAAGTGAACTTACGTGGCGCACCGAGGCACTTTTGGCGGCGCTTAAGCGCGAAACCAAAATCGTGCCTCCGGTCACTGCGCTTCGTGTGCGGACTTTGTAAGCAATTGTTTGTGGGAACACTTCGACGTAAGGTTGCCGGGAACGCAGTCGTGCAACTTATAGGGCGACTTACCTCGCTCTTTTTAAGTTTGCTTATTGTACGACTCATCACCACCTCGCCCTTAGGAGTCGCGGGGTATGGCGATTATTCAATTGTCCTTGCCTTTCTCATCCTCTTTTATCCGATTGCCGACCTCGGGGTGTATCTTACCACTACCCTCGACATCTCGGCGTCACGGGCGGATACTGAGCGGACATTTAATCGCGCCTTCACCCTGCGTGTGCTGACGCTCCTTGGGGTGTATACGGTGGCGCTGGTTCTTTTTGCTGTGCTTCCCTATACCCATGAGATGAAGGTGGCGGTGGCTATCGGGGCGGTGAATTTTATGGCCCTCTCCTTGGTGCAACTTGCCACCGGCGTTTTTCAGCGCGACCTCTCGATCGGGATAGTGGTGATTGCTGATCTCGCGGATAAAGTTCTATCATTGGTGATACTCTCCCTCTTGCTTCCCACAAACCCCACCCTCCCGTTGCTTATGACCGTTATCACCGTCGGGACACTTACGAATTTTTTCATGGTGTACGGGGCACTCGCGAGGAGGCTACGTCTTCGTTGGGTGGTGGATTGGTTGTTTTGGCGCGGAATGCTCTCGCGGGCGATTATCATTGCGGCCGCTACCATTTTGGGACCCGCGTTTTTTAGACTCAACACACTCCTCGTCTCATTTTTTTCGCGCGACGGCGCGCACGCGGTAGGTATCCTCACGTTGGGGCAAAAGTACCTTGAGGGTCTTATCATGATCCCGGCTATCTTGGTAGGGTTTATTTTTCCTATTCTGGCAGCGCTTACCCGGGAGCCGGCGCGGCAGCGTGAGGTTTTTCAAACCGCCCTTCACCTCCTTATGCTCGCCGTGATTCCTATTGCCGTAGGGAGTACTTTCATTGCGGAGGCGCTGGCGAGCCTTATTACTCCCCAGGCGACTAGTGAGGTAGCGGTAGTCCTACGTATCGCGGTGGCGAGTGCTATCTTTATCTTTGCGAACGATCTTGTTGGGCATAGCCTCATCGCCCTCGGGTATTATAGAAAAGCCTTGGTACGTTCCACGATACTATTCCTTACGGGTGTCACGCTGGCGCTCTTCTTGATTCCCCGCTGGTCGTATGTGGGAGCGAGTGTTGCGCTCTTGGGTGCCGAGATCGTGGGTACGATCGTAGGACTCTGGTTGCTTTGGAAATCTACCGAGCTCGCTCCCGACATGGCGCGTTTAGGAAAAGTATTGCTTAGTGCGGGGACGATGGGAGTGGTATTATATATTGCTCGAGAACTCCCTTGGTATCTACTCCTGCCGATGGGAGCCGTTACGTATGGCGTAAGTGCGCTCGCTACCCGTGCCATTACGTGGGAATTTATACAGGAGACGGTGTGGATGCGCGTGCACGCCGAGGAAGAACATATACACCACCCCGTTTCGTAACTGGAAACATCCATGCGCATCACGTGTATCGTTCCCACCACGAAGATCACCGGCGGGGTTCGGGTGGTGTTGACCCACGCGAATTTTTTAATGAGCCGCGGACACGGCGTGATTATTATCCATGCCCTTAAGCTGCGGCCGGATGACAACCCGTGGGGGGTGAGAGCAAAACGTCTGTGGCATCAGGCGCGTGCGTGGTTGGGACATGACCACGTGAGGTGGATGCCACTACGCGCGAACCTAAGGCGGGTAACCGAGGTAAATGAGCACACCACCCCCGACGCTGATATTGTGATTGCGACAGCCAACGAAACCGCCGACCTTATTACCCCCTTATCGCCAAAGAAGGGGAAGAAAGTCTACTTTATTCAAGGTTACGAAACATGGACAAGGAAGCGAGAGGAAGTTGAGGCGACGTATCGATTGCCCTTTCTGCGTGTTACCACCTCGCGGTGGCTCGCCGCACGTTTACGTGAGCGTCTCGGCGTTGCCGCTACGCCGGTAGGTAACGGCGTTGATACGGCGTGGTTTACCCCGTTTGGCCTCAAGCCTCCCAATATTCCACTTAAGATTTTAATGCCTATCCACCCGCTACCTAGCAAGGGAAGTAGCGACGGGTTTCATGCGCTTATGCGCCTTCGCGGAGAGGGTATCCCATTTGTGGCAACATTTATCACCACCGAAGCGCTCACGGCGCCTCTCGCTCCGGCGTTGGCACTCGGTACCGTCTTCGTCCAACCTTCTCAACAAAAGTTGCGAACACTCTACCAGACCCACGATATTTTTCTTCATCCGGCCCGAGAAGAAGGCTGGGGGCTCATGCCGATGGAAGCGATGGCGTGTAGGATGGCGGTGGTGGCGACCAACGTCGGAGGAGTCCCCGAGTACGCGCACGATTATAAGGATGCGCGTATCGTTCCGCCGGGTGATATACCAATCCTTACCGAGCGGCTTAGAGAACTGATCGTGGACGGAACGTTCCGCACGAGGATTGCGAGCGAGGCAGTCACGGCGATGCGTGCCTGGGAATGGGAGAGCGTGAGTAGGCGATTCGAATCGCTCCTTATGAGCGCGCTTAATGAGGAGTCATTCTCTCGGCTATGACTTCGATTATTATTGTTAATTACCAAAGCACCGCCTATCTTTTTCGCCTCCTCGCTTCGATTGAGCGCTTTTTAGACGCCTCGTTTGAGGTGATCGTAGTTGATAACGGCTCGGACGAATACGAAAGGAAGCGTTTGACTTCGGTACTCACGGGTAGACGCCGGCATACGGTGACGCTCATGGCGAATGATACCAACCGTGGTTTTGGTGCGGCGTGTAATCAAGCTGCCAAGCATGCAAGCGGAGCGACCCTTATCTTTCTTAATCCCGATACCGAACTTATTGATAATTCACTTTCGCTCGTTCCCGATTATTTGGCCAAGAATCCTGAAGTTGGTATCGTAGGCGGGATACTCCTCGATGAAGGTCGTCGGCGACTACGCTTTACGTACGGCAAGGACCCTAGCCTGCAAAACTATCTTCTGCGAAGGGTTTGGTTTAACCATATACTCCCTCCTCAAGCCAAGCATGGGATAGAGAACGATCCCTTTGAGAGCGACTGGGTGAGCGGCGCTCTGCTCGCGATGCCAAAAGAGCTTTTGAGAGAAGTCGGTGGGTTTGACGAAGCCTTCTTTCTCTATTTTGAAGACATAGACCTCTGCCGGCGGGTGCGCGCGCAGGGAAAGCAAGTGATCGTGCATCCCGCGGTGCAGATCGTACACTACGGAGGCAGAAGTTTTAAAAACCGGCGCCTACAAAAACGCTTTTATTATGCCTCGCAGACGAAGTTCTTTCGCAAGCATTATGGAATCTTCGCAAGTCTTATGGTGCGGATAGTCCGTCTTCCGCTCATGATCTTTCACTGGTTTGTATGATACGCTTGTCACTTCCGGTTTCATCGCGCAACTTCGCCGTTGGTGCGGCGGCAGTGGTGATGAGCGCACTGCTTGGGTATATGGTAGTAGGGGCTCCCGAAATCATACTGACGGTGGTTATAGCGAGCGTGATCGGAGGAGCGATTCTCCTATCGCCACGGATTGGGATCCTTGCGGCGCTCGCGACCGTGCTTTTGGGACAAACGCTGCGCCTCTCCATACTCGGCACTCCGGTGGTAGCCACCGACCTGGTGGTAGCTCTTTCGGTTGTTGCGTGGTTTATTGAGAGAGCGCTTACACGAAGAGCGTTAGTTACCAACCCATTGACGCTACCCCTCTTTGTATTGATTGGCATACTGATACTTTCACTCCTTGCAGCCAGTGTAGGTACCGAAGGAGAAGCTCTCATGGGCGGCAGCCTCTATCTTATCCGTTTAGTAAGTTACCTAGCATTCCTCTGGGTGGTTGTTGACGAGGTTGGTCGCAGCCGCTCTCACGCGCCATGGAGTCGTTACCTTTGGCTGCTGCTCGGGGTAGGCATACTCCTTGCGCTCGTGGGCTTCTTGCAACTTTGGGTACTGCCCGATTTCTCGCGCTACGCGGTCTATGGGTGGGATCCACATTTCAAGCGGCTCCTCTCTACATGGTTTGATCCTAACTTCATTGGCGGGTTCTTCCTCTTCTTAAGCGCGATGAGTTTAGGGATGCTTTTAAATCTTCCACTACGTAAGCAGCGAACTACGGCAACTGGCGAAAATAAACCCCGGACCGCTCACCGGCATCGTTGGTTTTTGATAGGGGCAAGCTTCGTCCTCATCGCGGGGCTTATCTTTACCTTCTCCCGTAGTTCCTATCTCGGTTTTCTTGTAGCGGTCTTGATTCTTGGAATGGTACGATCACGACTCCTTGTTGTGGCGGTGGTGAGCCTCGGCCTTTTAGGGGTTGTGACCGTCCCGCGTCTTCAGGAACGCCTCGCCGGTATCTTGGATGATCCGGCTGTACGTGCCCGGATCGAGTCATGGCAGGAGAGCATAACTATTCTTAGAGATGCTCCCTTATTGGGAGTAGGGTATAATCTCCTTCGTGACGCGCGCTTTGAACGCGGGTTTATCACGAGCAAAGAGACGCATGCGGCGAGTGGGTTCGACTCTTCGCTCCTTACTATTGCCGCAACCTCCGGAGTAGTAGGAGGTAGTGCGTTTCTTTGGCTTCTCGCCACGATACTTTTTAGTGCATGGAAGGTCTGGCGTACAAGAACCCTTGAGCCGCTCCTGCGCGGATACGGGCTAGGACTTGCTGCGGCAACTGCAGGACTTTTTATCCATTCGTTCTTCGTGAATAGTCTTCTCTATGCGCACCTTATGCTGGTCATTTGGATGAGTTATGGCATTCTCTTTGCGTGGCAGAGGAATACTCTTACGACAACTTGAGCAGTGGGGAGCGCCGCTCACTGCGGCACTGCTTCCCGCGTACCTTGTCCGTTTTACTATCGTCGGTATCCCTACGAGTCTATTGGAAGTTACGGTGGTAGGTATCTTTTTGTTGTGGCTGGTGGAAGGGCGAGACGAGCTAAGTCGGGCTATCTATATACCACGGAAGCTTCTGCTACCACTCATCATCTTTTTTGGAGCGGCTTTGGTCGCGCTTTTCATATCCCCAGAACCCCTACGTAGCCTTGGGGTATGGAAGGGGTGGTTCGTCCTACCAACGATCTTCTTTTTCCTTATTCTCATTACCTGTCATACCGTGAACGATCTTTGGCGCGTCGCGGTTGGGCTCCTTATAGGGGGAGTAGCCATTGCGATCTTGGTGATGGGCGAGGGGGTGGGGGGACTCACCACGGGTGATGGGAGGGTCAATGGTCCGTACGAATCACCCAACTACATCGCACTCTATCTTGTGCCGATCGCTCTCATGGGGCTTGCTGCCATTGCTCACTGGGTTGCGAAGACGAAAGAAAACGCAAGAACGATAAAAGAGACACGCACAGTTCTTTTCCTATTCGTCTTTATAGAGGTATTGTTTGTTATCGCGCTTGTGCTTTCCCATTCCCTGGGAGGATTAGTCTCTTTAGTCGTCGGCACGGGGGTATTTGCTATGCTAATCATTCCGCGTAAGCGATGGCAAATCTTCTTTTCCTCCGTCCTGGTCGCTGGAGTTTTAATCCTAGTAGGTGGCGCGCCGAGTAGGTTGATCCCTTGGCTTACCTCCGAAACCTCAACGTCGCTTGAGGCACGAATGCAGATTTGGCATACTGCCGTGGAGCTTGGGAAGAGCCACCCGCTTTTGGGATTAGGGCTTGGGGTCTTTCAGACTCCCTATGCTACTTACCTTCCCAGTCTCTATTTCCCGCCGCTCGAATGGAACGTGGTGCATCCTCATAACCTCTATCTCGCGCTATGGTTGGAAGGAGGGTTACTTATGCTGCTCGCTTTCCTTTGGATGGCATTTGCGGCCATTCGTAGTTTAATAGTGAATCTCCGTGCCGAGGATCGCTTTCGAAGGGAGTATCGCTTCTTACGTGCAGGACTTGCGGCCGCTATAGTAGCCATTCTCATCCATGGGCTCATTGATACTTCCTACTTCAAGAATGACCTTGCTTTCTTATGGTGGGGGATCATAGGACTTGCGATAGCAAGCAATTACCCATTCACAGAACAGAAAACCCCGACCTAAGTCGGGGTTTTGTATACCAATGTACTTCTTTTGTTACGCCAAGGTCGTGAGGGCGAAGAGGCCGAAGTTGAAGACCACAAGCGTAACTACCACGAGGTTCAACATGAAGAAGCCATCGTCGAAGCTTTGGGTAGGCACACGGATAGGTACGGGCATTTGTGTGGGTGTTAGGAGATAAACTGTACTATTACTATAACACACAACAACTATTTTATCAATACACCTAATCAACAACTTATCCACAGGGTGATCAACAATGTTATTCACACCGTTAGAGGCCTGTGATTTGCCGTGGGGAGAGTCCCCTGATTGACCTTGGCGTAACAAAGAGTCTAAAGCTTCGTGCAAGCCTCTAACGGGGTTCACCGTCTTACCACATTTTGAACAATTTTAAAAGACGCTCTTAAGCGCCTTTCGGTTCTCTTCATCCTTACGTTAGGATTTTGTCTACAAGATTGTAGGAGAGCTCGTCTGTACTTCTTGTTCTATCAAGGCTAAGTTACCACTGAGAATAGTGGGTTTCATGACGAGAATCTCCTCTTTGTAGGCGATTTCTGGGATAGGATTCAGAAGATAGATCTTCTTGTGGTGATGAACGCGAGACCCATCTCAAGGAGCGTGTTAGCGCCAATGTAGTGGGGGATGCCGTTTTTATCGTAGTTGAGGATGAGGACCGCATCAGCCCAGAGAACCTTATCGAAGTGCATTCTCATCTCTTCGCCTTTTCTTTCCCAAATCCAGCGTTCATCTATGGAAGCTTTCTTTTTTAGCGCATAGTATTCTTTCGCAGGAATAGCTCGGCCATTTTCATCCATAACTTCGGAAGGTGGTAACTTCACTTCGTGGCCTAGCGCTTCGAGCGCCTTTCGCGCGTGCCCCATCTCTTCAATAAAGGCGATACTGCCGCAAATGGTGATTTTTATAGTAAGTGCTGGATTTTATGGAACAGAAAGTTTTGAAAACGAGTTTTTTGTTTACACACCACATCCGACACCGCCTTTTTGTTGTGGGACAAGACCCAACTCATTTACTTTTTGCACAACAAGACCTGCTCCACTTGCACTTGAATAAACTTTACCCATAACTACTTTTAGATCAACATCTTCCCAATCGACATTTTTCACTGCCTTAAAATAGAGCGCGGTTTGAATAAAGTTTTGTGGGAACCAGAAAGAATTGAACGCAAGGGCTTCTCTGTAAAGCTCGTCTTCGGTTAGTCCCTGCGCCGCGCCAAGCTGAAGAAGTCCGAGCAATGCGGAGCCATGATTGCAATCTTGATAAAAAGTTGAGTTATTACAACACGGCCGATAGGCATTTTGAGCAATTTTTGTGACCAACGCTTCTTGTTCCGGCGTAAGTTCAACAATTTTGAATTTGTTGAAGTACGCGCCGCCGTTTTCTTCTTTGCCCAAGTTCCATCCGCCAGTCGAAGCAAAATTGAAGAG
>JACQLU010000056.1 GCA_016203935.1 Parcubacteria group bacterium
CATGAGGCGCGCCTGGGCGCCCATCTGCGCATCACCCATCTCGCCTTCGATTTCAGATCGCGGCGTGAGCGCGGCTACCGAGTCAATCACGACCACGTCCACGGCGTTGGAACGGACGAGTGTCTCCACAATCTCCAGCGCCTGTTCGCCCGTATCGGGTTGAGAGATGAGAAGTTCGTCGAGCTTGATGCCGATCTTCTTCGCATAGGTGGGATCGAGGGCGTGCTCGGCGTCGACATAGGCAGCGATACCGCCGCGCGCTTGCGCCTCGCTAACGATGTGCTGGGCAAGGGTGGTTTTCCCTGAGGCCTCGGGTCCAAAAATTTCGACAATGCGCCCGCGGGGCACACCGCCCACGCCGAGGGCAATATCAAGCCCGATGGAACCAGTCGGAATCACGTCGACCTTCATGGTAGGCGTCTCTCCCATCCGCATAATCGCGCCCTCGCCAAAACGTTCCTGAATCTGCGCAATGGCCAGCGCGGCCGCTTTAATCTTAGGCGGTTGCGACTTCGTCTCGTTTTCGTCCCGACTGCCACCTGATTTCGTCTTTGCCATAGAAAAGAAAGTTAGGAAGTAAGGAGAACCATTCACTATAACAAGAACCAACCGTGTTTGTCACCTCCAACCCCGTAGCGAGTAAACCCCGTTAGAAGCTCACACGGGGCATTAAACCCTGTCTTCGCTAAAAACAGACTGCATTCATTCCTGCGACAAGCCGCGGGGCGTTCTGCTTCTAACGGGGTAAAGAAGGCGCTTCTCACTTAGTACGTAAGAAGACTACGATCGTTTTCCCCAGCGCTCGCCCAAAACGATTCACCACCCTTAGCGAGATCGTGTTCGTCCCGGGCAAAAGTTCAATCTCCTCTTGAAAGGTGCCTGCCTCACTCACGACGACCGGGTGCCCATCGATGGAGAGTTCGGCGTCGGAATCCGTCGCTCCCGCAACCAAAATTACGTCATCGGTCACCTCAAGGTTGGACGCTGGTTCGTACACGGTGAGATAAGGGGTTCGCACAAACGTATAGATCTGAAACCCGACATAGCCTATGACCCCTACAAAGAAGAGGGTGAGCGCGGTGATCGCGATGAGCCGTGGGGTAATGACGATCGGCACCCGCGCAAGCGGCTGCGGAGGGACTAACTCGTTCGTCACTGGTCGCGCACGTTGGTACTCTTGCCGATAGAGTCGTACAATTCCCTCGGGGTTGAGATTGAGATGATGGGCGTAGCGACGTAGGAGTCCTACGGTATAGACTTCGGCGGGTAATTCGTCAAATTGGCCTTCCTCAAGCGCGGTAAGGAACCGAAGGGGGATTTTTGTCTCAAGCGCCTCTTGGGGAAGCGAACGTTTGAACTCTTCGCGCCGCGCACGGAGTATCACACTAAACGAATCTTCCATAGGAGCATTCGAAAGGCTCTGTTGCTTAGACGGGCTTCACTTGATCATCATCGTTTTCGCCGTCGTCACCAATCTCGTCATCGTCGCCCTCGGCAAAGTTTGATCCCTCCGTTTCGCCATAGGCTGATCTGTGAGCCCCAGGTGATAGGCGATCGAGATAGACTTCCCTCGGCTTTGCTCCCTCGCCGGGGCCAATGACACCGCGTTGTTCCAGGATATCGAGCATTCGCGCGGCGCGGGCGTACCCTACGCGGAGGTGTCGCTGCAAGAGCGACGCCGACGCCTTCTTGGCTTGACGGACTACCTCAATCGCCTGATCTAAAAGTGTGTCGTCATTCTCTTCATTGGTACCCACCACCTCACCCGCAAATCCGCTGGAAGGGTGACGCTCGGTAATACCCTCGGTGTAGTCAGGTAACCGGTACCCGCGAAGGTAATCGGTGACCGCCTTGACCTCTTCCTCCGAGACATAGACTCCCTGCACACGACGAGGTTTCGTCGCTTCGTTCGATAAGAAAAGCATGTCGCCGTTCCCCATTAATTTCTCCGCCCCCGCACTATCAATAATCGTGCGAGAGTCGGCGACCGATGGCACCGAGAACGCCATACGGGTACCAATATTGGCTTTGATGAGCCCGGTGATTACATCGACCGAGGGCCGTTGGGTAGCGATGATAAGGTGAATCCCCACCGCGCGAGCTAATTGCGCGAGTCGCACAATCGCCGCCTCTACCTCGTGGGGCGCACTCATCATAAGGTGGGCTAACTCATCCACGACGATAACCAGGTACGGAAGTCTCGCCCCCGGATCAACACTCTCATTATACGACTCGATATTTTTATTGCCGTGCTCGGAAAACTTGCGGTAGCGACTATCCATCTCGCCAATTGCCCACACAAACGCGTTGACCGCCTTCTTCACCTCGGTGATCACCGGAGTCGAGAGATGGGGAATACCGTTAAAGTGCGCCATCTCTACGCGCTTAGGATCAACCAAGATGAAACGAAGGTCATCAGGGCTATTCTGATAGAGAAGTGAGAGGATGATACTATTCATGGCGACACTCTTGCCGGATCCGGTCGCGCCCGCGACTAAAAGATGCGGCATACGGCCAATATCAACCGTAAATGGCTGCCCGGCCACGTCGCGCCCCACCGGGACCCGGAGCGATACCCCCGCGTGCCGTCGCTCGCGCACGAACGGTTCCAAAAGATCACCCAAGTAGACCATGGCAACCACCCGATTGGGCACTTCGATGCCGACGAGCGACTGCCCGGGAATGGGAGCCTCGATACGTATCGGATGCGCCGCGAGCGCGAGCGAAAGATCGTTAGCGAGCGCAGTGATGGAAGCAAGTTTCACCCCCTCAGCCGGTTTTAAGGTGTATTGAGTGACGGTGGGACCCACATTGACTCCCCCCATGGTGACTTCAATCCCAAAATTGGCGAACGTCCGTTGGATGATCGCTATATTTTCATGGATGTTGCCGCTATCCGGTTTATTCGACTCTTTGGTATGCCGCTTTAAGAGCGTAAGCGCCGGTGGTACATAGTCGCTGGTACCGACCATTGGTTCGGTGGGTGAAGCGCTCACCGCTTTGGGGGTGGTGGGGAGCATACGCTTGACAAAATGCCCCCCCTGCTCCTCCATACTGATCGGTTTGGCCACGACCACCGGTTGGGATGCCGGGGGAAGACTCGTAGCCCTGCGCCTCATAAACGATACGAGCGAGAGAAACGAGCTATTGAAACTTATGAAAAAACCAGCCAGAAGGAGCGCGCCCAGAACTACCATGGCACCGATATTTCCCAGGAGCAAAAGGGTTGCAAAACTTGCAAGCCAACCTAGGTATCCTCCCCCCTGCCCCAAGGGAATCACGGCGAGTACTTGAGAGGAATTTTCAATGGCGATAAGATGCAGGATTCCATGAAGCGCAAAGAGAAAAAGCGCAGCCCCATAGTAGTTAATGAGTGCCGCGTCCCGACGCGGTTCTCCTCCGGCGCCCTCAGCATCGAGGCCCCGTTTCTCACGTTCGCGCCTAAATTCATACGCGATAAGGTTTCCCGCAAGTAACACGAGCCATAATGGTGCAATAAAACGACCCCACCCGAGCAAGGAACGCATGGTACGCGTAAGCATCATCCCGAGTGGTCCAGCAATCCCAACTTCGGCGAGGATCATCACAATCGCGAGCGTGAAGAAGGTTACCGCTAAGAGGGCACGCCGAGTACTGGGACGGGCGCGCGCGAAGCTAAGGGTCGGTTTTGGCTTCTTATCGAGGCGTCCTCGCATGTGGCAAGCATAATGAATAAAGGCGCTCACGCCTATTATAGCTTGAAAGGAGCGAGGTGTATCAAGACGCCTCCTCCCAAGATACCGTCCTAAGGTGCGGACTCGGCGTCAGCGGAAAGGGCGGTTTGGTATTCATGGAGCCCGGTACCCGCTGGGATAATACGACCAATGATCACGTTCTCCTTTAGTCCAGCCAAAGGATCGGTTTTACCGCGGATGGCCGCGTCAATGAGCACTCGCGCCGTCTCTTGGAACGATGCCGCCGCAAGAAAACTATCGGTGGTGAGCGAAGCTTTAGTAATGCCCATAAGTAAGACTTCACTGGTGGCGGGGCGCTTCCCCTGGGCGGTGACCCGGGTATTCTCGCGATTGAGACTCGCCACATCAATAATCTCGCCCTCAAGGAAATTCGTATCACGCGGATGGACGACCCGGCGCTTTGAGAACATTTGCCGCACGATAATTTCGATATGCTTATGATTGATGGTTTGCCCTTGTGCCGAGTAAATCTTCTGAATTTCGCGCACGATGTAACGCTCCACCTCCCCGCGACCCGAGAGTCTCAAAAGTTCTCGTAAGTTTAAACTGCCCTCGGTGAGGGGCGTACCAGGCGTGACTCGATCTCCATCATGAACCGTCAATTTGACGTCGGATGAAAACGTATAGGCTTCGGGCTCAACCTCCATCATTGAAATGAGAAGTTCACTCTTTTGAACCACTGCGCGCCCTGGTTTGGTGGCCGCTACTATCTCCCCATCCCTCATCATGAGTGGTTGCCCGATCACCACGCGATCCCCGGCGCGCACTAAAAGGTCGCGCTTCCGTTTGGGAAGAGCAAAGACCTCACGATCTTCCTTCTCACCCTGAATGGTAACGGCGTATTGGCCGGTCGACTCGTCATGCTGTACTGTTACGCGTCCCCTTGATTGGGCTAAGGTTGCTTCACCTTTCGGATCGCGTGCTTCAAAGAGCTCCTCGACCCGGGGAAGCCCTTGGGTAATATCTTGGCCGGCTACACCGCCTGTATGGAAGGTACGCAGGGTAAGCTGCGTGCCCGGTTCGCCAATGGCTTGCGCCGCCACGATCCCCACTGCCTCGCCGATCTTCACCAAGGCGTGAGTGGCAAGATCGACCCCATAACATTGCCGGCAGGCACCGCGGAGTGCTCTACAGGTGAGCACCGATCGGACATAGACCGTCGGTACCTCGGCGGCTTCAATCTTCTGCGCGAGCTCGTTGGTGACGAGCTCGCCGCGCGCCGCAATACGCTCTCCGTTCTTCCCCTCTACGTCACGGGCGAGGATCCGCCCCGCGATGAGTTTCGCGAGGGTTCTTCCGATGATGCGGGCTTCGCTCTCAAGCATCGCAATCCCTTCGGTATCCTTACAATCTTCCTCGTAGATCACCACGTCTTGGGCAACGTCGACAAGCCTCCGTGTGAGATAGCCGGCGTCGGCGGTCCTTAATGCCGTATCTGACATACCTTTCCGCGCACCGTGGGTAGAGATGAAATACTCAAGGATCGAGAATCCTTCTTTAAACGAGGAAATCACAGGAAGTTCAATAGTTTTGCCGACGGGGTTTGCAACCAATCCTTTCATACCCGCCATCTGGGTCACCTGACCCCAGGAAGCACGGGCACCCGAGTCGATCATAGAGAAGACCGAGCCAAACGGATCGAGTGTTTTCTTTACTTCCTCGGTGATCTTATTCTTCACTTCGGTCCAAATCTCGATGACACGGTTGTAGCGTTCCTCGTCGGTTAAAAGTCCAGCCTCATACTGCTCGGCTACTTCAGCGACGCGGGCCTGTGCCTCTTCGGTGATTCGTTTTTTAGCCTCGGGAAGTTTAAGATCGTTCATGCCCCAGCTGATACCCGACTTCTGTACCGCGCTAAAGCCTAAGTTTTTGATCGCATCCAAAAACTCGGCGGTGCGCCTAAGCCCCAATCGCTCGAGTGACTTGGCAACCAACCCTTGGAGTCCTTTTTTATCGAACATAGTATTTTGGAATCCGAGTTCGGGAGGAATGATCCGATTCACAATAAGCCTTCCCGCCGACGTCTCGAGAATCGTCCCATCGATAAGCACCTTGATTTTTGCTTGCGGTTCCAACTCACCGTAGTCGTAGGCCAAGAGCGTCTCCTCGACCGAGGAAAAGGCCTTTCCTTCACCTTTGGCGCCTGGTTTAAGCCGTGTCAAATAATAGACACCAAGTACGAGATCTTTATCGGGGGTCGCGATGGGATCACCCGTTGCTGGTTTTAAGAGATTGAGTGACGACAGCATGATATCGCGTGCTTCCATAACCGCCGCACCGGTAAGCGGCAGATGAACTGCCATTTGGTCGCCATCGAAGTCGGCATTAAAGGCCGTGGTCACTAAGGGATGAAGCTGGATAGCCTTCCCTTCAATGAGAATTGGCTCAAAGGCCTGTATACCAAGACGGTGCAAGGTTGGAGCGCGATTCAAAAGCACGTAGCGTCCTTTGATCACCTCGTCGAGCGCATCCCACACGACCGAGGTTGCCGATTCAATGAGTTTTGAAGCGCTGCGTACGTTGTGGGCGTGTTCGCCGGCGATGAGCTTATGAATCACAAACGGTTTAAAGAGCTCGAGCGCCATCTCCTTGGGAAGTCCGCATTGATAAATTCTAAGATGGGGTCCCGAAACGATTACCGAACGGCCGGAGTAGTCAACGCGCTTGCCTAAGAGATTCTGTCGGAAACGGCCTTGTTTACCCTTGAGCATGTCGGCAAGCGATTTCAGCTTCCGCTTCTGCCCGGTGGACGCTACCGCCTCTTTGCCCCGTCGGGCCGAATTATCAAAAAGCGCGTCGACCGCTTCCTGAAGCATTCGTTTCTCGTTACGCGTAATCACTTCGGGGGCGCCGATCTGCATCAATTTCTTAAGCCGGTTATTGCGGTTGATCACCCGTCGATAGAGATCGTTGAGATCAGAAGCGGCGAATCGCCCGCCGTCCAGTTGCACCATAGGTCTTAGGTCAGGGGGGATTACAGGAACGTGGGTGAAAAGCATCCATTCCGGGCGGATCCCGGCCCGCAGCATACTCCGAAGAAGCCTCAAGCGCTGGATAATTTTGCGGCGTCTCGCCCCCTCGGCCGAGGAAAGTCTGGCCGCGAGTCGCTCGGCGAGCTTCTCAACGTTAATCTCTTCGGCAAGTCTCCGTAAGGCCTCGGCGCCGATCCCGGCTTCGAAAATCTGCCCGTATTTTAACGAGAGTTCGCGATATTCTCCTTCGGAGATGATCTTCTTCTTTTTGATTGATTCAATCTCGGCTCTCGCTTTCGCGTAGGCTTCGGCGAGGTGTTTCAGTCCCTCCTGATAATGATCGCCCAAGCGAACCTCGGCTCCTTCCGAGTCGGCGGCGATTTTTGTCTTCGCCTCGTCACCCGCCGCATGGGCAAGGGCCTTCGCGCGAGCCTCGCGGATGGCGCGGCGATTCTCCTCCACGCTGGCCTTGAGGGCTTCTTGTTTTTCGGCGTACTCACTCGCGAGTTGCTTGACCGCCGCTTCGCGCGCCACCTTATCCACTCGTATGATGATGTAGCCGGCAAAGTAAATGACCCGCTCGAGATCCTGCACCGAAAGGTTCATGACGAGCCCGAGGCGCGAGTTTGGCATGCCACGGAAGAACCAAATGTGCGCGACCGGTACGGCGAGTTTTATGTGACCCATCCGCTCGCGGCGGACAATCGAACGCGTTACCTCCACTCCGCACTTATCGCACACAATGCCCTTGTAACGAATACGTTTGTATTTGCCGCAATAACACTGCCAATCCTTGGTGGGTCCAAAAATGCGCTCGTCAAAAAGACCGTCACGCTCGGGTTTTTGAGTACGGTAATTGATCGTCTCGGGTTTGGTCACCTCGCCATGCGACCATTCTAAAATCTTCTCGGGTGACGCAAGTTTAAGGCGAATCGATTGAAAGTTAACGTGAGGCATACACCATCAGAAAATTCTAAATTCCAAACGAAAGGGTTACTCTTCAATCTTAAGTTCGGGACGAGGAGACTCTCGGTCTCGATCCTTCAATTTTTCGTCGTCGGCCTCCAAGAGCTGGGCGGCCGACGAGACTGCCGATTCGGGAAGGGCACCCTCCTCGCGCGCGCCGATGAGTTCTACCGAAAGGCCCAAGCTCTCGAGTTCCTTCACGAGCACATGGAACGATTCCGGAATATTGGGCTTACGGATCTCTTCGCCCTTCACAATTGCTTCATACGTTTTGCTTCTCCCCAATACATCGTCGGATTTAATAGTAAGCATCTCCTGAAGCGTGTGGGCCGCGCCGTACGCCTCAAGCGCCCACACCTCCATCTCGCCAAAACTCTGACCGCCAAACTGCGCCTTGCCGCAGAGGGGTTGCTGCGTCACAAGCGAATAGGGGCCGGTCGAGCGGGCATGGATCTTATCTTCCACAAGATGATGAAGCTTCATGATGTAGGCAACCCCCACCGTCACCGGGTGATCAAACGGCACCCCGGTGCGCCCGTCGTAGAGGGTGACCTTGCCATCTTGAGGGAGACCCGCTTCTTTGAGTTCCGCCTTGATCGTCTCCTCGGTGACTCCGTCGAGTGCGGGTGAGGCGACGTGGTGGCCGCGTCGCGACGCGGCCCAACCAAGGTGGGTCTCTAAAATTTGGCCGATATTCATACGTGAGGCAACGCCGAGCGGATTTAAGATAACGTCAACCGGGGTGCCATCTTCCAAAAATGGCATATCTTCGATAGGCACGATGCGCGAGATAATACCTTTATTGCCGTGCCGGCCGGCGAGTTTATCGCCCACCTGCACTTTGCGCAGTTGCGCCACGGAAACCTGAATCGAGCGGATCACTCCGGTGGGAAGCTTATGTCCCTCTTCACGCGAAAAAATCTTTACGTCGACCACTTTGCCGTGCTCGCCGTGGGGAAGCCTCAAGCTTGTATCTTTCACGTCACGGGCTTTTTCTCCAAAGATCGCCCGTAAGAGCCGCTCCTCGGGGGTAAGGTCGGTCTCGCCTTTAGGGGTGATCTTGCCTACGAGGATATCGCCCGCCGAGACCGAAGCGCCGATCCGCACAATGCCGTTCTCGTCGAGATCCTTGAGTTTCTCTTCACTGACGTTGGGGATATCGCGGGTCACGATTTCAGGACCTAATTTCGTGTCGCGGATATCAATCCTAAAATCCTCAATATGAATCGAGGTGTAGCGATCATGGGCGACGACCCGCTCGGAGATAAGGATGGCATCTTCGTAGTTGCCGCCGTCCCAACTCATGAATGCGACCAGCAAGTTCTGTCCCAGCGAGAGTTCGCCTTGGGCAATCGCGGGACCATCAGAGAGGATATCGCCCTCGGCTACTTCGTCACCTACATCGACGATCGGTTTTTGATGGATCGAGGTTGACGTATTGGAACGGACAAAATTGAGAAGCGTATATTCATCTTCGCCGCCATCCCTGACCCGTACCACGATGTGGGCGCCGTCAACCTTCACCACTTTGCCTGCCCGTTTCGCGATCACGATTTGTCCGGAATCGATGGCGACGCGGTGTTCGTACCCGGTACCTACGATGGACGGTTCGGGAAGCACACACGAAACCGCCTGACGCTGCATATTGGTGCCCATGAGCGCGCGGTTCGCGTCGTCGTGCTCTAAGAAAGGAATGAGCGAGGTGGTAGTACTTATTATCTGTTGGGCGGCGATGTCACAGTATCTACCCTCGCGTACCGGAACGATCTTAGGTTCGCCTCTCACCCGCGCGACTACCATAGAATCTTTGTATTGTTCTTGTTCATCGAGCGGAGTATCCGCCGGGGTGATTGCATACGCTTCTTCTTGGTTGGCGTTAAAGTATTCCACGGTCTCGGAAACGTAGGATCGTACCGGTATTTCTTGTGGTGGCAACTTCGCAAGTTCTTTGGCGAGCGTTTCCTGAACGGTGCTGCCGCGCGTAGCCACGACTCTCCCCCGTTCATCCTTTACCTCATCGACAAGCTCGTGCCCCACGAGACTATCGTCGGTATTTTTGATCACATGGAGAACTTTACGATACGGCGTCTCGATAAATCCATAGGGGTTGATGCGTGCATAGCCGGTAAGGTGTCCCACGAGCCCAATGTTTGGTCCTTCCGGTGTCTGGATGGGACAGATACGCCCGTAGTGAGAGAAGTGGACATCGCGTACGTCAAAACCAGCCCGCTCACGGGAGAGACCCCCGGGACCCAATGCCGAGAGCCGACGCTTGTGTTCAAGCTCGGCAAGCGGATTCGTCTGATCCATGAACTGAGAAAGCTGCGAGGAGGCAAAGAACTCCCGAAGACTCGCCACAATCGGACGAATATTGATAAGCTGTGTCGGAGTGATCGTCGCCGGATCCGAACTACTCATCCGATCTTTAATGATACGTTCGGTACGTAAGAGCCCTACCCGAAACTTCGATTGTACGAGTTCCCCTACCGAACGGACCCGACGATTGCCCAGATGGTCGATATCGTCGGCCAGTCCCTGGATGACATTGAGACGAATGACTTCGTGGATAATAGCGACGAACTCCTTAGGAATGAGAACCCGATGCTCGGGATCATTGGGGAAGGCACCTTTAAGACGCTCATTCAATTTGTAGCGGCCCACCTTGCCAAAGTCATACCGCTCAAAATTAAAAAACATCGCGTCGATCATCGAGCGTGCATTCTCAACGGTGGCGAGGTCGCCGGGACGGATGCGCTTATAGACTTCTTTATAGCCTTCGCCTTGATTGTGGGAGGGATCGCGTTTCAGTGTCTCTCCGATATAGGCAAGCTCGGGGTCGGTCTCAACGTCACGAAAGAGCGCGAGAATTTCTTCATTCGTTCCATACCCAAAAGCTCTCAGAAGTGCCGTGACCGGCACCTTACGCTTGCGATCGATACGTACCGAGATGACGCCGGTAGGATCGGTTTCGACTTCAAGCCATGCCCCGCGCGTGGGGATAATTTTGGCGCCATACCAGTTGCGCCCTTTAAAATAGGTACTCGTAAAGAAGACACCGGGCGAACGATAGAGTTGGCTTACCACGACGCGCTCCACGCCATTAATAACAAACGTACCCCGACTCGTCATGAGCGGGATATCACCCAAGAAAACTTCTTGTTCTTTTACTTCGCCGGTCTCTTTGACGGTGAGCTCGGCCTCTACCCGCAAAGGCGCTTCGAAGGTCGCGTTGCGTCGCTTCGATTCGACGTCATTAAACTTAGGGTTGTCGAAGTAGTAGTCTCGAAAGGAGAGTTCGTACTGTTCACCGGTAAAGTCTTTGATGGGTGCAATCTCATCCAAAAGCTCGCGGATCCCCTCTTTGAGAAACCATTCGTAGGATTCGACTTGGACTTGCGCCAAAGAAGGAAGTGGAAGAATAGCCTGGCGGCGGGTAAAAAAGTGTCTTTCGAGGAGTGGCAGACTATTTTTGCGCATAGCAAAAAAACTCCTTACGTCTCAGGAAATTAGTTTTTCCCCAAGGATTTCCACTAAGGAAGCTTAATTGTCATATCAGTACTTTACTATACCTGTGGATAACCTGTCAAGGCATGATTTTCGGCCGGGTAATTGAGGGGCCCTTCTCATAAAAAGGGATTGCAACACCTCCTTTTGGGTAGAAAGAAGGGGGAAACTCGGGGACTATTTTCCACAGCTTATGGAGTTCCCGTTGAGAGTATCCCCTTAGAGAAGGTATAACGATCATGCCAAGGGCTCGGGCGAGGCTAGGCCGATCTATGGCAATAAGCTTGGCACCGGAAATGGCCGCCAAGATATTGGTCACAACCACTCCACTTCTGACCGCGCTAAACATCCCCGGGCCAGTCACCACGAGAATGAAGTCGCGGGAAGAGAGCCCCCGACGAACGAGTTTTGTGTACGCCAAAAGTATGCTGTCAACCGTCTTTTCACGGAGAGACTTAAACGTTTTCATACCTACACCCTTCTCTTCTATCCGAGCGACCGTAGTTTGATCTTGGGTAGTATCAATAAAGAAGATCATCGACGTGACAATAAGTGGGCTTTGGTATCGTAGCAGTTTCTTCACCCGTCAAATCGTCTCTTTAAAGCTTCTCGAGCTACTTCACGATCGTCGAAGGGAATCCGCCGATTGCCCTCAACGATAACATTCTCTGCGCCTTTGCCGGTGATGAACACAACATCGCCGGCCTCCGCTTGCTTGATGGCAAGCCGGATTGCGTCGCCTCGATCGCTCACTCTTAAGAGATCCTCATTGAGACGTTTTCCTCCCTTCAAAACTCCGGCGAGCACCTCATCAATAATCTTTTCTGGATCTTCGCTATAAGGATCCTCATTGGTGACGACCACTATATCCGCCATTCGGCCGGCAATCTCACCCATCACGGGTCGTTTTGCCCTATCACGATCGCCGGTGCCGCCCAGCACACCGATAATGCGCCGCGGCTCTAGTAGTTTCACCGTCTCATAGACCGCGGTAAGCGATTCAGGAGTGTGGGCGTAATCAACGATCACGGTAATCGGCTGATCCTCACGAACTTGTACCATCTCCATCCGTCCGGGAACGCCAGAAAACGCCTCGAGTGCCGAAACGATGGTTGTGAGCGAAACATCATGGGCGACACCGATGCTCGCCGCGGCAAGTGCGTTCGCGATGTTAAATCGCCCCAGAAGCTTAAGCGAAACACGCGCCGACTGCGAATCGGTGGAAAGCGTAAAGGAAGATCCTTGGTTCGTCAATTCGGTAGTGTCCGCACTCACGGTATCTCCTCTCGACCAATGTTTACCGGTCAATGAATATCCTATATATCGATCGGCAGAAAATTTGGCAAAATAGTCAAAGGCTGGATCGTCAAGATTCACAATAATTGTGCTCGGGGGTCGGGGCTCGGGGGTCGGAGTTGTTTTCTCCGAACTCCGGGCTCTAGACTCCGAGCCGCGAAGTTTCTTGAAAAGCTTCGCTTTCGCTTCCCGATACTTCCTAAACCCCCCATGATACTCAATATGTTCCGGCGCGAGGTTTGTGAAGACCGCGGTAGCAAAAGGAATGCCCCAGAAGCGCTGTTGGGTAAGCGCGTGCGAAGAGACCTCTAAGACTGCCAACCTGACTCCGTTTTTGATCATCCCCCAAAGCCACTGTTGGATTACCCACGCGGGCGGCGAGGTCATCTTTAAATGATTGGGCTTCTCGCCTTCGCCCACATCGAACGCTACCGTCGAGATGAAGCCGGTTGGTATCCCCTGCGCGCGTAGTATGGCGGCGATTAAATGGACGGTGGTGGTTTTTCCTTTGGTGCCGGTTACTCCCACCACGGTAAGTCGCCGGGCGGGAAAACCAAATACGAGGTTCGCAAACAGAGCCTCACCCCCGTGATAGAAGTTGATGAGAAATCGCGGCGTGATACGCCGTATCCACAATTTCACACTCATGCCTTTCCTTGTTATCCCCGGTTACGCTTCGATCCTAAGCTGCCGCTCAAGCGCTCGTAAATTCCTACGCGCCCCGCCTTGGCGTTCGGGCACCAGGTAGATGAGATCGTCATCCGCAATCCAAGTGATACGCGCCCCGGTCTTAAGATTAAATTTGCGGCGAAGTCGCATGGGGATCGTTACCCTCCCTTTGACCCCGACTTCGCCTTTGGTGATGCGCATAGATCGATCCGAATACTACAAATTACACCCGAATGCCCCGAATGGTCGCCGCAGGCGACCGAATATTCGTAGTCCCATTAGGATCATTCGGATGCCATTCGTAGATTAGGATCGCTTTTTGATCTTCACCGCCACAAACGGCGTGCATTGGTGGCAAGCCGATACATCCGATACAGCAAGGGATGTAAAGGATAATCAAAGGCGCCTATCCACTCTACTAACCTCCCGCCGAATCCCTCCTTAAACCGCGTGATACCCTGCCACGCGTGTCCCTTCTCTCCCTGTGGCGCTACCCCCCAGAGGTCATAGAAACGCTTGCCGCGAGCTTTCGCCTCCTTGATCGCGCGCCACTGAATAAGATGAGAAGCTTGCAAAGGACGCCCGCACTCGCTGCTCCCGCCATGGAGGTACGTAGCAGTATCCCCGAAGAATACCACGATAATGGCGGCAAGGGTAGTTGTCTGGTATTCGGCAATAAACAGGGAGGCGAGTCCGGTTCCCCCCAGTTCCTCGCCAATATGACGATAATGCTCACGCGGGAAGATCGAGAAGCGACTACGTCGCGCCGTCTCGGAAAGTACGGTAAAAAAAGTATCGAGGTCTTTCTCCCAATTTCCCTCACGCACCGTAACTCCATGGCGTTCGGCCAGCTTAATATTGTAGCGCGTCTTGGGCTTCATGCGCCTAAGGAGTTCCTCTTCAGTTGCCGTAAGATCGATGATTCTGGTAACCCGCGGTTGGAGAGATCGTGACGCGACGCGATACCTTTGCCCATCCTCGTCGCCACCCATAAGAAGGTCAACTCCGGTTCGCTTCGGCTCAACCCGAACAAATAATGGTCGCAACTTTTGGGTAACTCGGATACTCTCTTTTAAAAGATCCTTCCAATATGTATTGGAAAAGAACCGGGCATCCTCTTGGGGAGTATCGGTACGAGCGAGTACCGGCCCGTGGGGAATATAGAGATACGAATACCCAAGTGGAAGTTCGTGGATAATCACGTGTGCCGCCGCTACCATTGCATCCCCCTCAATGACCGCGAGGCGCTTTACTCTCCGTCCCTCCTTCTTCTGTATCTCCCCCCATTCCCAGCTCTCTAGGAAAGGGGTGTATGGTTGACGGATAAAAAAATCATTCCACTTGAGGCGCGACTCTTCTTCGACACACACCACAGATCTCTCCATACCAAACGCTTAGCGACTTAACGCCTTGAGTGCACTCCGTAGGATCACCTCGGTATCGTGAGCATCCTTCGGCACTTCACGGAGCGCCGTACGCGCCTCCTCTTTACTGTAGCCAAGCTTCTCAAGCGCCATAAATACTTCTTCAAAACTGTTCGGCGAGATCGAAAACCCGCCGTCGTGCCGTGGCATGAGATCGATTTTACCTTTGAGATCAACGATGATGCGTTCCGAGGTCTTTCGCCCAATACCACTCACCACGGTAAATCGGCTCGCGTCGCCTTTCGCAATCGCGTCCTTAAGGAGCGTAAGCGGAGCCGAGTCGATGATCGCTAAGGCGTGTTTAGGACCGACCCCAGAAACCGAGAGGAGCAACTCGAAAAATTCGAGCGCCTCGACCGTAGGAAATCCATAGAGCTCCACCGTATCCTCCCGCACATATTGATAGGTAAAGAGTTTGACGGTATCTCCAAGCGACCACTTTTTATTGAGCGTTTCTCCTACCCGCACTCGATAGCCAATATGTCCCACTTCGACTCCTATGGTATGGTGAGCCTGGTAGGTTATGGTACCTTCGAGAGAAAAGATCATATCGTCTCGCTAAAAGCTCAATGCTCAAAGCTGAAAGTTCTATAATACTTCTTTGAGCCTTAAACCTTGAGCTTTCAACTATATCTTGGATTATCCTATCATCCTTTTATCCCTTTGACCATTTCTCATTGATCTATGGCCGAGTTTCGCATGCACGCCACATTTAAACCGACGGGCGATCAGCCGCAGGCGATTGAAAAGTTGGTCACGGGTCTTACGAGCGGCTACCGCGACCAAACCCTTTTGGGCGTAACCGGAAGCGGCAAAACCGCGGTCATGGCGTGGGTGGTTGAAAAGGTGAATCGGCCAACCCTCGTAATCTCTCACAATAAGACGCTCGCGGCGCAGCTCGCGAGCGAATTTAGAGCGTTCTTTCCAGAAAACGCGGTGCACTACTTTGTCTCCTACTATGATTATTACCAGCCCGAGGCGTATCTTCCCGCGAGCGACACCTATATCGAGAAGGATGCTGAAATTAATGAAGAGATCAACCGGCTCCGCCACGCCGCCACTCAAGCGCTCCTTAGTCGCCGCGACGTACTTATCGTCGCTTCGGTCTCGGCGATCTATGGCCTCGGCTCACCCGAAGATTACTCCGACCTCAAAATCGAGGTGACTACTGGTAGCCCCTTTAAGCGCGAGAAATTTTTGCGCCGCCTTGCCGATATTCAATTTGTCCGTAACGACATCGAGCGCGCCCGCGGCACCTACCGCGTGCGCGGCGATACCATTGAGCTCGTGAGTACATCGGGCGAAGACGTGATCCGCATTGAGCTCTTTGGCGATGAGGTAGAACGGATCTCGATTACCGATCGGATCACTGGCGAGACGAAGGAATCTCCCCGTAAGGTCACCATCTTCCCGGCCAAACATTTCGTGACCCCCCAAGAGAAACTCGTGAGAGCGCTTGGGGCGATTCGCGACGACCTTACCGTGCGGATTCAGGAACTCAAAGCGCAGGGAAAACTTTTGGAAGCGCAACGACTTCACGAACGGACGAACTATGATCTTGAGATGCTGGAAACCGTGGGATACTGCAAAGGAATCGAGAACTATTCACGGAACCTATCGTCGCGTAACCCCGGCGAACCACCGGCTACTCTCTTAGAGTATTTCCCCGACGATTTCCTGCTCTTTATCGATGAATCGCACATCACCATTCCCCAAATCCGCGGCATGTACGAGGGCGACCGATCACGTAAACAAGTGCTCGTCGATTTCGGCTTTAGGCTGCCAAGTGCGCTTGATAACCGTCCGCTCGCCTTTACCGAATTTGAGAAACATAAGGATCAAACGGTCTATGTCTCGGCAACCCCGGGGCCGTACGAGATCGCCCGCTCCCGCCAAGTGGTCGAGCAGCTCATCCGTCCCACTGGACTTCTCGATCCGATGGTGACGATCGAGAAGACCGCAGGACAAATTGATCACCTCATAGAGGAGATAAAAAAGCGTGTCGCCCGCCACGAGCGGGTCTTGATCACTACCCTCACCAAGCGCATGGCCGAAGATCTCGCCGAGTACCTTACCGAACTTGGCATCAAAGTCCATTACCTCCATTCCGATGTGGAGACGTTAGTGCGGCTTGATATTCTCCACGACCTCCGCGCCGGGGTGTACGACGTCCTCGTCGGTATAAACCTCTTACGTGAGGGGCTTGATCTTCCTGAAGTGTCACTGGTCGCCATTCTCGACGCCGATAAAGAAGGGTACTTACGAAGTGAAACGTCGCTCATCCAGACGATGGGAAGAGCGGCGCGCCACGTGAACGGCGCTGTTATTCTCTACGCCGACCGCATGACCCAATCGATGCGCCGCGCCATCGCCGAGACCGAAAGGCGTCGCAAGGTTCAAGAGGAATATAATCGCACCCACGATATTACACCGCGCTCGATCACGAAAGAATTGGGTTCGACCATTCGGCTGGTCAAGGAGGCGTTACCGGGAAAACTGCCCGCAAGCGACATACCCAAAGAGGAGCTCTCCCGCGTGATTAAGGACCTTGAATCGCGCATGAAACTCGCCGCCGAAAACCTCGAATTTGAACTCGCGGCAGCTTTGCGGGATCGGATTAAAGAACTGCGAATGCTTATTTCTGATAGTACCAAGCATCGTGCGCCCTTTTCTGGAAATACTAGAGACCCCAAAAGATCAAACACTTAGAAACTACGCTTGAGACTCAATGAATGGAGCGTAAACCGTGATTTCAAAAATAAGAAATTCTGTGGCGAATTCGCCAAGAAGAACCATGAATGGCTACGATGAAACTGATGAGAGACGCAGAAAATGTTTTAAATACTTGATAATTCGTGAAAGCCAAATAAAACCACATAGATAGAGCTGCGTGGTGAGGGTGAGGGAGCCCCCAGAGGGAGGGAAGTGGGATCTGTCTGTGTTAGCTTCCGCGTTAGATCCCAAGAGCACTGGCACTGACATTAGACGCTGCGTATGGGACAATAAGTATGCCAAACCTCAGGTCAAACTCAGGTAGGGGCTCTTAACCCTGTGATATACAGGGGGCAGTAGAGCGACCAGGGAGGGAATGTATAGTTCCCATCGACAGCAATTCATCTCTCTTATGCTTGTAGGAAGGAGGTGAGTACCATTGGACTCAGTTTTGCCCGGGAACTCTGACGTAGGCTTTATCATCTACTCTGAACGTCAACCAACAGCCACGTACTACAGAGTTGCCATTGTACTGTGGAGCGTGACACTTCTTGCCTTATTGTTCGAAGGTATAAGCAATATACAGACTGTAGAGAACGCCGCAGCATTTCTCATTTATTCTGCCTTCATTGCCATACTTATCTGGTTACCCGCCAATAAGTGGTCGCTCACTATTGAGGTGACATCGCAACATCTCCGTTTCGGGTTTGGTATTTTTCAGCGAAGGATTCCTTTAACCGAGATTCGTGAAGTATCAATCACCAATGTAAGTGGTGGCCAGTACCTCTTTTTTAGGCCACACATTTGGGGCCAGGGAGTTTCAAAGTTCTTGGCTCGTCCTGGGGCAGCCCTTCATATTAAGACTCATGCTTTTGGCGTCACCAAGACTTATACCGTAACAACTAGCCACCCTCGTGAGTTCATGCAGGCGCTCTCAGGGCGCCATACTGCTGGGACATAGAGGTCTTCACAGGAGGGGCAAGCGCGGTGCAGGCTCGCCGGAAGCAGATCAGTGGCAGTGCCAAGTGCTGGAGCGCCGTCCTCGGGATTACTCCTGTATCATTATCTGGTGAGATTGCTCTGTGCGGTGGTACCGACGGCATTAGCCTTGGTGCCAGTGGGTCAGCGGGTGGAGCTACAGGGGGTTTTCTATTCAACTGTTTGATCTTTAACTTCCTCCTATGAACCAGCCCTTATTAAGAGACCACACTGTGTGGTGTGATTATTGTAGGAAACCAATTCTTTCCCAGAGTGACTTTATCGCCGTTGCCCAGTTCTATCCGAAATTTCCCTATGCGAAGTATCACGCTGCTTGCTATGCCAATTTCTTGAAAAGTGGCAAGTTGTGGATAGGACCGCGCGGGCCAGTGATACTCACTGGGCGGCAAAGCCGTAGAAGCGCGGTACTTCTTGTTCTCTTCTCGTTGCTAATGGTGGGGATACTGGTATTTGCAGTTCGCCCTGCGCTGCCACGCACCATCTTTACGAACGTCATATTCTACTTTTTGCTCATCGTCGGTATCCTACTGCCGGTAGAGTATGTGATTCTCATGCTGCGTGTGAAACGCATTGAAGAACACATGCAGCGCAATGGAAATCCTCGAACAGAGAATTTACAGCGACCAGGACAAAAAGATTCTACCGACACCCCGCAAGTCGGCAGCCAGGAGTAGGCTTTTGTATCTCGATAATCACTTCTGCCTCTCCCTCGCACCACCCACCCGGTCATACGCCTCTCACGTACTTCCCCCACCGGCACCTTCATGTTCGCGGTGATTTCGGCGCTTTCGGAGTTTGAGCGACATATCATCACTGATCGGGTGAAGGCAGGACTCGCGACCGCCCGGGCTAAAGGGAAGAAGCTCGGCCGTCCTCCTCTACCTCTTGATGGTCACGGTGGACCAGGTGGGGGATTGGGGTGGAATCCTAGATCATGTAAAGCGCCGCAGTATTGGCCGGCACTGCTGTGACTCTCGGGCAAAGGAACCAGAAGAGGGGATTTTCTCGTCTGGGACTTGACTAAATCTATATATATATGTATATTCCTAGGCTAGGACGGCATAATCTTAAATCTATAGGATCTCTTCCGTAAGAGCGCGTGCAGCGCCCAACGGAGGTTATCACCATATCGTTACATACTATGTCACGTAGTCAGACCGTAGATTTGGGAAAGGAGGTGACTATGAAGATAGGAGGAGAAAGCGGAGGGTAACTTAGCTAGAAGCCGCAGGAAAAAGGCCACGGGAAAGTCTCCGCGGCCTTTAAACTTTACATGATCCAGTTCCTCTACCAATCCCCCACCCCAAACACGTAAAGAAACCGCCTAGTCAGGATGGCAAGTTTTATGAACTTTTTACATACTTCAGGATGGCCTGCACCTTGAGCTCTTTGAACTCCTCCTTGGTCGCCATCTCTCGGCGCACCTCGGCAACATCGCCTCTGATCTGTTTGAGTTGCCGAAGGACTTCAGTAAGATCACTGGTGGACATGGGTAGGGGATTATGAAAAGCTTCTGCGCCCTCACCGTAGCGCAGATAGAGAGAAATGAAAAGAGACGACTAAGCTGTTAATTACACTTCCAACTTTATCAAAAAATTACAGGTTTTGGAAG
>JACQLU010000043.1 GCA_016203935.1 Parcubacteria group bacterium
ACTATGTCTAGCGTTTGGTTTATTTTAAGTAAATAAACACTAGTTATACTTGTGTTTTATAGTAAATAATAAACTATAGCTCAACTATTTGGAATGACAGTGCTTTTAATTATTTGCCATCTAACCTAACGACGTAGAAACACGCACCATCGATCTGCGCGCCAGATTTTCTCCAGAAATCGTTAAGTATTTAGGAATAAATACAGGCATTCGGCTTCCCCGGTTAACAAGACTTTCAATGTTATCTCGCGGCTGCTTCGTGAGAAAAGAAACATTCGAGGCAGCGCGAGTGCGCGAGAACCAGTTCCGCGCGGTCGCGCGTGAGCAACACAAGACGCGGAATTTCTCGGCGTTGCTGGATTAGTGTGTTCTCACGTCCGCGTACCGCTCATTTAGGCGGCTGCTCAACCTGGATTCTCAGCAGGCCGCTTGCATCAAACCCAAACCTCGCTGTGTAGTAGGGCTCTTGCAGTTCAAAGAGCGCGGAACCAGGATACCTTGGTGCGGAGGCGAGAGTGAATTGGATTCTCTCCACGAGTTTTGTGACAAACTCTGGAATTTTTCCATAGTCGACCCCAAGTAGCTTGGTTGCAACGCTATCGATCATCCAAGAATTGACGAGATCGGCATCATGATCGCCGATGAGATCAATCATGGTACGAATCATCTCATGAGATTTCGCGCCTTCCAGATACATTAACCCGATGTGAGCAGGAAATTGCCTTTGGTCTAAGGTTACGCCGAACTCCCTTTCGATCTGAGTCGCCAAGTGATAGGCGCTCAAAAATCGCGTGGCGGATTCAGGCCCTATATTTACTGAGGACCTCTTTGCATAATAGTCCAAGCTCTTTTTCAAAAGAGACGCCTCAACCTGTTCCAGATCCACAGCCCTGGTATTCGGCTGCAAAAGCTCTAGGGTCTGTGGATGCAGGAGGGGCATATAGTTCTTATTTTCAACGAGATCTCTTTCGTCCTGCCAAACGGAGCTGGAAATGCCAGCGGCCTCTAGTTTTTTCAAAGCCACTTGACATCCGGCCAGATCGGCAAAGGCTTTTTTAGCTGCATCCCCTTGGGATTTGCCTTCGGCTAAGTTGAAGTCTTTTTCCTTTACATAAAATGCTTGCTTCATGGCCGCAATGGTTTGTTTTTTGTCAGAGAGAATGTCAATTCCAGCTCTTCTTTCGAAAACGAGTTCGTCCGCCTTCTTTACGCTGAAAGTATAATCAGTTACTGATTTGTCTTGTGTATGGGTATAATCGCGCCCGTTGAGTCGCATCGTCACTTTGCGTTGCTCCGGCCGTCTAAAGAGTTCATCCACTGCATGATCGATTTCTTCCAACGGAACATCACGAGCAACTAACTCGGTTGTAAACCAGGTTCTTGCGTTCCGGACCTGTTCGATAATGTCCGCACCATCATGGATTTTTTCCTTAATCGCGCCATCGCTGCAATAAATGCGAGTCCGTAGCTCGAGGCCGGCATTATCAGGCGTGACACTCATAACGATGGCTAACGTGTCCGCTCGGATCGTCTTGGCTAATCTGGCGGCTGTCATTCCGCACTCATCTGCCTTTGCCGCTAAAGCCGAGAGCAGGAAACAAAAAACCCATGCAATATATTTCGTTTTCATGGCGGAACCCTCCTATTGCCCAGGGAAACTTACCCTAAGGTCCATCGTGTAAAGATCATCTTGATCTGGAATAAACTTAAACTGCGCTGTGGTTCCATCGCTGGCATTTTCATAAAGTGAAGGTGCGGGGTAGTGAAGGTCCATCACAACGGATCTTTTGATCTCATCAACGAAAACGCATACGAATTTATTGATGATCGCAGGATCGATAATATATGGGAGCTGTTGGTGGATTGCGTCAACGATCCTAAGTATACTCAAATCTTTATCGGTACCGCCAGTTTCTGCAATCGTGCGCCTAATCGCATTGTAGCCAGCTGGGCCTCTTATTCGGCCCTCGAATACCGTCCAGGCGATTGCATCAGAGTCGAAAATATAGCCATCTTCTTTTTCCGCATCGCGCGCCAGCTCATGCACTGCCAAGAGGTGGGTCGCATACCCTGGGCTCATCGGCGTTACCGCTTTTTTTGTAAACACGCCAAATTCTCTGCTCATGGTGGAAGACGAGGCCGCTTCAGTTTCTGGCCACGGCGAGATGCTCGCCAAGCGTTCGCCACTTTTCGGATCGAATTTGTCTCTGTAGATAGCAGGGTTCACGTCAACCCGCCCTAATTGCCAGACCATTACCGGTGCGCCTGCCTTTTCAAGCGCGTTCAACGCTAACATACAACCCATTAGGTGCTTGTGCGCCTCAACGGCCGCCATGCTGGCCTCATCGCCGCGTTCCAGATGGAACCCCTTTTCGCCGAGATAAGTTCGCCGCTTAAATTGACTGAGAATTTTCCTCTCGTTGTATGAGTCACCAGTCAATGCCTTGGCTTCAAAAAGCTGGCCCTTCGGATCTGTCATCCGGTAGTTAGCTTGAGACTCCTCAGATTTCTTTTCGTACTGATAAGGTCTTTCGTTCACCTTGAGCTGCATCGCATGCTGCGAGGGCTGCTTAAAAAGCCGATCAACTGCATCATCAATTTCAACACCCGCGTATCTTCCATCTATTCGCAATGAACTACCCAGCCAATTTCTGGCCTCTGTGACCGCATCACCCAAACGTTCAAGATCGATTTCTTCAAATCTTTTTTCCTGAGGAAGTGCATTCTCACGGCTGATTGCCATGTCTAGGCGGTACCGAGCGGTAGCGGGCACGAACCGAAGTACGAGATGGAGCGTGCTTTCCTTGAGGGCATGTGCGGCGTCAATTACTGCAACTGTACACTCGTTTGCCTTTGTCACTCCTGCTTGCGCTAAAAGACATAGGCTGAACAGACTGATGAGAAAACGAGCGTGGCCTTTATTTGGTTTCATAGCGAACTCCTTGTATGACGCCGTCATTTCGTTGATGGCGGATAGTTAACGTTAACCTTCATGACGTCGCTTTCTTTATCTCTAACAAAACTCATCACACTCCCGTGGGGCAATTCTGCTAGGCTTGCTCCAGGAAATTTCAACTCAACATCAAGGGAGCGCAGTATTGTTTGCACCAAAGCATCGATAAAAAATCGAATTAGAGCAGGATCAGCTTCGTAGCTTAAACCCATCCTCTTGATCAAGTCGTCGCTTAGGACTTCATCATCTGTAAGTCCTGTGATTTCTGCCTGTTCTTCAACAGCGCGAAAGACCTGAGCGCCCCCATACCGGCCAGCGCTCACAAAAATTCCGGCGTGCCTCGGGCGGAGAATCACACCATAGTTTTCTTCAATGAACCGGGCTGTATTATAAGCTTCCAAGAAAAACGAAGCATCCACGGCTCTCATTGTTGAGGTTCCTAACTTTCTATAATTCTCAATGTCTCTTTTAAACACGGCCGGCGACGCCTGCACAAAGTCTTCACGACTTGCATTCGGAATCAAGGGGCCGCCATCAGCCGCCTTTAGCTCGGGATAGTATCGCGCCGCTACGGGTTGACGGAATTTGTAGAGGAATCCTTTTATTGCCCCTTCCGTTTCGAGGGTCACATCCACGGTTTGGCAATGGTTCAAGGCTGCTTGCGCTCCACGTCCTGATTCAACCGGAGTTCTGCCATTGTCCACGAGCACTTTTTTGAAATCTGTATAAAGGGCCTCTTTGGTCGATGCGCTCTGCTTGCGGCGAGCGTAAGCGTCATCAACAGCCGCGGGAGATTCAAGCAGGCTATTGGCGTTTTTAATCACGCGTATGACGCGCATTTCCGGAGTGAATTTCGGATACTCTTCTCGTATTTTATAGTCGACCGCGGTCTCTTTGACCTTGAGCGTGTAACTTCCTTCTCTTGTGTCGGGTTTATTGAAGAATTTATCCATTACGGCGCTAACTTCGTCGCCGCTCTTTCCACTTTCCAAGAGCCGCTCTTCAAACCATTTCTTTGTCTGAATCACGGCGTCGGGCAGATCTTTGGGATCGCATTGCCCAAAAAAGCTCTTACGATCAAGAGCAGTGTAATCCTCAATAGTAGCCTCAAGGGCAAGCTGGGCTTGACGGTCGGCCTCAGTAGTGTCTAGTACTCGAATGACGAGTTGGAGTTCTTTGTCTCCAAGTGCGTGCTGGTGCATGATTTTAGAGATCGCACAGGATTGAACATCATCGCCTCTTCTCCAATCCGCTCCAGAAACTGAACCGGCGATCCAAAGCGAAACAAACGACAGGAGCAATATCCGCGTTGCAAAATTCATAAGAGCCTCCGATGCTCTGAGAGGCTTACCCTAGCGGTCGCGTTAAACCTCTCCATGATTTATGCTTATATTTTAACACGCTGCGGCAAACAGTCAAATTGATAAATGAAAATGTTATCGAAACTGTGGCGGTGGGCACGTACACAAACCTGGTGACCAAGCGGCGGTCACACACACATCCCCATGAGCGATCAGAGCGGGCACTCCAAAGCCGAATTTATTTGGCGCTGGGTGATTCTACCCTGATCCTCAGTAGAGCGGTCTCCAGATCAAATCCAATGCGCGCCGTGTATCCAGGTTCGATGTTGGAGTGGAGCGCGGCAGCGGGGTAGGCGGGCGCTCTGTCGAGCGTAGTTTTAATTTTTTCCACAAGCGCGAGTAAATACATGCGGACTTGCGAAGAATCTTGACCCGGGATCCTCGTCGCAAAATCTGCGATCATCTGGCCCATCACGAGATCTGGATCATATTCGCCAACGCATTTAACCGCTTCACGTGTGGCTAGATGCACTGCGTGCCCGGAGATTCTCTCTCGTGCGATTATATGCGGAATCACCTTTCGATCTAAGGGGACACCATTTTCAGCTTCAACGCTCTTAACTCGCTCATAGATGGTAACAAAACGTGAGGCATAACCCGTGCCGATAGCGATGAATTTTCTTTTTAAAAAGGTATCAAGTTCCTTTGTTAGAACCGCTTGCGAGTCGGGTTCCACTTCGTCCATTTTAACGATCGCCTCAAGACTTGCGCCAGTCATTGGGTTCTTCAAGTCGGGATATTTTAAATTGTCGACAATCACCTCTTCTTCCTTTCCCCAGAGAGGGGGCTGAATTCCAGCTGCTTTAAGCTTCAACACCGCAGTTTGGCAGACCAACATTTTCTCAAATACATCCCGAGCCGCCCGCTCTGAGTCCTGCCCACTGTCAATCAAAAGCTGTTTTTCACGCCGGTAAACGCTGCTTTTCATACCGGCTGTGATTTGCTTATGTTCGTATGTACTAGGCGCCGGCGCTCTCTTTTCGAAAAGGGGAACCGCATCATCATCGGCCTTTACGCTAAAAACGAACTCATCGTCTAACTGCTCCCTAAAAGCAGTGTACCTTCTCCCATTAAGTTCCAGAGTCATATCGTGTTTCTTCGGATCTTCTTGTAACCTCCGCAGCGCCACGTCTATCTCTCCTTCGTCATGACCACGGGCCAGAAGCTCTTCTTTGTACCACCCTTTTGTCTGTTGGATTTTTTCAGGAAGCGTGCCTTCATTGAAATCCCTTTTTTTTACTGAGCCATCGCTGCACAAAAGAGTTGCGCCAATTCGAAAAGCAGCGGTGTCAGGAATGAACTCGACGACAATCCCCAGTGTATCTCCATGAATTTCGTGAGCCGCAGTGACGACTGGCACTTTGCAAATATCATCTGCCCTGGCCACTAAAGCCGAGAGCAGGAAACAAAAAACCCATGTACCGAATTTCGTTTTCATGGCTGATCCTTTCCGTGCGATAATGCGAACATCTTTTTCCTCATTTCGTCGTGAGCTCCACGAGCCGTGTTTTCATGACTTCAGAGTCCACTTCTTCTGAGAACACCAAGGTGCTGGCTTTTGGCGGATCGTAAACGAGCGCCTGAGCCGGAAACCGTAAACCAACTGTTGTGTTAACGGCGGCCCTGATCGTGCCTTGTAAGGTTAAGACGTATCGACGAATGACGTCTGGCTGGAAAAAAGGAAAATCGCTAACCACCTGTCGAACCTGCCGGCCGATCCAAGCCTCCTTGTCCACATATCCTTGAATCATTATCTCTTCCTCTGTCTCATCAAAAACTTTGCTGCCAAAGGTCCGCGCAGCGAGGACAATACGGGCCATGTCATCTGTCGTAAGTCCCACCCCATGGGATCTCTCCACTGCATTACCAACGCGGTGGCCCGCTAGAAGAGCCGCGGCGTCTTCAGGCGTTATGGAAGCGACGTCCGTTTTTATAAATCTCTCCAGATCCTTCTTCCGACGGCTTAACGGTGTTTTCTGAATATCCTCACGAGTCATAAGCGGCATCATTTCGCGACCGTCGCCATAAACCAGCAGTGGGTAAAGTTTTGCTTCTGCAGGAGCCAGGTAATTGTAAATTTCGCCGACGCGAATGCCGACAGCTTGCAGGGCCAGCTCTAGGGCATGACAAGTGTACAATCTCGTGCGAGCTTTTTGTGCTGCTTCCTCAGCAGACAACCCGAGCTCCACATGACGGGCTTTTAAGTTTTTGTACAGATCCATCTTTAACGTGCTCTTCTGATTCAGAAGAGCGTAATCGTCTAATGCTCTCGCCTCGGATTGATGGATGAGTTTTGCCTCGGGGTCATAAACAACAAGTCTGATTTTCTTTTCCGAAAATTCATTTACAAAATATTCTCTCCCAACTCTGTAGGTACTTTGAAGCGCGTCGCCTTTTATTTTATACCGAACTATTTTTTTGTTTGAATCATTGATCACTCGATTTGCCGCGAATCCAGCTTCCTCAAATGAATGTCCCATTTTGGCAAGTTCATCGCGGATCCATCCCTTTGCTTCCTCTTGCGCGTTTAAAAATTGCTCGGGGGCACATTGAAGTGATTTTGTACGAGTGCCCATTTCACCTTGGATAATGAGGTCGAGAGTGAGCACCACTGTTGTGCTTGCGCTATCGAAGACTCTTTTGGTCACAAACGATAGGATTTGACCTTGAATCTGATCAGTTTGTTCAACTATGTCAATCGCGCAGGAATTACCGTTTTCATCTTGGTTCTCCCACGGCTCGCCATAAACCGGACCACTGGCCCAAAACATAACCGATGAGAATAGAAGCACTAACGTTCCGCTTTTCATAAGAGCCTCCGATGCTCTGCCGGGCTAGCTGTTGGCGTGTTAACGCCCAGGGCTTGAACTTGAACCTCTCCGAATAACAAATCTAAATTTATTATAGCGCGGCGCAGTAATAAATCAACGCGCAAGTCCGGCATAAAATAATTGACCGCTAAGGTATTGATACAAAATGGGATATCTTCAGGTGCTCAATTTCTTATTGCACAGCGTTAACATGGGTCTAAACTTAAAGGTGAGGGTAAATTCAGAGAGTTCCCCCTCTACAGGTACGTAAGCGGAGGTGTTTTTATGAAACGGATCGTGATGCTTTTGGGAACCAGAAACGGCTGCGTGATGGGCTTGGCCTGTGGCTGAAGCACGGACATCCTATGGGTGATCAATGGGAGAAGATTAGCCAATAGTCGACTCCGATTGAATGCGAGCAAGCACCCGATGGATGGAGGAACGACAAAGGAGTTTAAGGCTAAAGGAGCGTTGTATGACAAAGAAATTTCTTCTCTTGGTGGCGGCATCGGTGCTCGCAGTCACGGTCTGGAGCGGGACGAGTTGGGCGGGAGCATCACCTCGGGCGGCGTACGCTGATCCTAAATTCTCTCTCGCCGTTGCTCCTATTCCGGCGGAATTTTTACAGAGAACAGAGGGTGCTGCCGTTGAAGTCAACGTAGTTGCTCCTAAGGCGGCCACTCCTTCTGCTGGGACCGCTCCTGAAGTGGATTTTACCGACAAGGCTCCAAGACGTGATGACACGAAGCTCTTCTTCAGCGGCTCCAATGGTGAGGAAAAAACGAGGGGGGCGGACAAAGGCAAGGTTAATCTTCTTGTAGATAAGGAACGCCCGCTTGCGAAGCGCGATGCTAAAGACGCCGGCATGGTGCAAGGCCTTTACGCCGGAGCTGACGCTGACGCCATCGATAAGAAATTCGTACAGCCGATTCCGTCTGTGCCAGACACAGTCATTCTAGTTGTGGACGCAAATGACGACGGGCTCATCTTTGACCAGCTGGACTTTAATTTTCAAGAAAAGGCGAGGCTTGAATTTGTGGAAGCTCTCATCAGTGAAATTGGTTTTCCAGTGCTGGATGATGGCGACACGCGCCGCAGTGGTTTTGACCTACCGGAAAGAGAAGGTGATTTGCCTGTCGTGGGGTCGGATACTGAACGAGCTGAGAGAATAAAGTTAGAGAAGGACATGTACTCGATAAGGGGGCGGCGCTGGACAGGAGTGTCCGGCCACGAGGAGCAGGAGAAAAATGCGATAAGCGCCCCCGACCAGGGACTTGAAAGACCGCGGCGGCCGCTCGTTATCGGATTTCTCAACAAGAATTTGGGCGGTAGTCATCTCGTCGTCCTAAAGGAGTTCGATGAGGACAGCCTTTATAACCTCCGCAGAAATAGGAGGGGCGCGGCTTCTGAAGTTAAGGCCGCTAACGAATGTGAGTTCGATGGCAAGAAAAACGAGAAGAAGACTCACTGGACGAGAGACCGGTTTCCAAAAGACCTGACACTTGAGCCGCATCTTATGGCTTCTTTAGAAACGTCGACTGAGCAGGAACTTGTGGTGAGTCGGGGCGGCGTTAAGGCCATCGACCCCTACATGGGCGATAAAGTGTTGTTAGGGAAAACCAGACCAGTAAAGGCCGGTGATGTCCCAAGGCAAAAGATACGCACCGGTCGGCAGCTCGCCTGTGAGAAAATCGGGGGAAAACTTGACGAACTCGCGAAGCAGATCAGCTGCGCGAGTGACATCCGCATTGGGACTAAGGCCATGGCTCTCTTGATTGACGAGTCTAAACAGAAAACAAAAGAGAATCTTCATATGCCGGTTTATGAAGTTGACCCGGAGCGCTTCTTTGACAAAGTCGATGGCGTGCTCAAGTACATGGGACCCCCTCAGCATGAGAAAACAGTTCGAGCCATAAATCGAAAAGAGGTTGAGCGCGCTCTCTATCCAAATGCCAAGCTGGTAGACCATGGCCGTTGGCGGTTAAACGCTAAGCCCTACGGCCTAACCCATGTCCTTGATGAACTCTGCAATGAAGACCATGACGGGGCTGATGCTAGCAGGACGTCATTAAGTAAGGAGAAATTATGAAATCACCAAGATGGTTTTTATGGGTATTGGCAATAGGGATAGTGTGGAGCGGAAAGGCAATCGCACAAACGATGGCTGAGATGGAGGCAATCGTCGCTCCAGCTGAGATAAAGAAAATAGCGTTTACGGTAGAAGAAGGAATCGCGGAGAGAGAGAAGGGGACTGGAGACTTTGTTTATAGGTGTCGAACTCTTCCTTTCAGGGCGATAGTCCCACTGGGAGAGAGGCTGATTGCGGTGCACGGGATGGAATTCTTGGAGTTTGATAAAGCCGTGAGGGATCACCTTGGCCGGAGGTTAGAGGTTGTTGGCCCGGATGGGCAGTTTATTGAGGAACGATTCAAAGAGATTGAAGATGATCGGAAAGAGGCGACGTGGAGGAAAGATATTCCTGAGGTGTCGTTGATTAAAGCCACGCTTGATGACCTAGGGGTCCGGAGGGAATTGGCAGTGACTGCGTTCCGGCAAGCAACGGATAAGTGCCCGGCAGCCTATCTGTATGGCGAGGCAATGAGATTGATCGGTGTGGATCAGAGGGAAATGATTAAACGCTTACTAGGTGTGTCTCCCCAGTCAAGGACGTGGGAACTCGCCCCGTAGCCTTTCTTGTATGGAGCTGTGGACACCTCAAAAGGTGGGACCCGAGCTTTGAGGAACGTAAGTTGAAGAAAGAGAGGTTTTTATGAAAAAATCACTAAATTTGATGGCAGGAATAGTGCTGGGGTTGTTTCCTTAGGTAGCGGGAGCTGGCGAGCTTATGCTGGCCCTTGATAGGTATGCGTTATCACCGACGGAGGGTAATGCGAAATTGGTTGAAGTCGAAGCAGCCAATTTTCGGCTGGTGGGAGATGGACGCATCAACCCCAAGTATGTGCTGGAAATTGGTGATAAAGAGGCCATGGAGTTCAGGAGGAGGCACGCTCCTTCAGGTTCAGGCTACGAATCTGTTTGCACGGCCGCCAACGCGGCAGCAATGCCAGAACGACTTAAGCCCGCGCTGCTTAGAGAGATAGTAAAAGAAGGAACCGACCTTGCGACGAGGACGGGGGAAGTGGACTCTTTAAAGAGAAGTCTCCTGGTAGATATCGATTCATTTGGTGCGGTAACTGGAATGCGCATCGGCGACGATGCGGGTAAAATGTTTATCGTTCGAGGTCCCCAGCTTGTTTGGGATGCCATCAAATACTTAGTGGATGTTAGGGGGGAGTTCCTTCGTGGGCTCGATCAGAGACGACTGCAGTTGCAGGAAAGTCAAGCCGGAGTATTGAACACATGCAGCGCGCTCACCTTGTTGCAGAGAGACGTGCTACCTCGCTATAAGCAGGCGCTAGAAGGGTTTGTCCGGCACATCCACATTTTCACTGGCATATGTGATTATGGTGAAAACTGCATGACAGACAGAGCGCAGCTCAGACCAGAGTGAAGAAATCAAGAGTGGTAATTCCAGCCACTCAGTGCAGAGATTGAAAATTAGGAGGTACGTATGTTGAAAAAATTATTTGTGAGGATGTTGGGGATAGGAGTGTTTCTGCTGCTCCTGCCGCAAGGGGCGGGGGCGGGGACTATTGGGGTGGATTGGATTTTGACAAAAGCAGAGAAGACCATGGGTGGTACTCCATATCTTTTGGAGGCCAAGATATTACGTGAGGGCGGCTCCTATAGTACAGATGTACGTCTTACTGACAAAACGTTGAACACCACGGAATCAATCCAGACGGGCGGCCACTTGTCGCTGGGCGAGGCGCGCGCGAAGGCAGAAGAAGCCGCTAAGTCCGTGCTCGACCGACGATTCGCTGTAGTACCGGATGTAGAGCGGGCAGTGTTCGCTAAGCGGAGCGCAGGCGGTAAAGAAATACTGACGGATCCGGATGGAGTTATGGCGCTGGTAGCTTTGTATAATAACTACCCGAGATGGGCTCGGGGCATTCCCCTGTATGTACAGACAGCATTGCAAAAAGGAGAGACAGGCGTACAGCTTGTTCGAACTATCTGGGACTTTGCGCCTGGCTTGGAAGGTCAGTTTATCCACGTTGCGGGGCCACCCGTGGATCTACCGGTGCATTTGGATATCGGCAAGGGGCTAGACCGGGAGGTTGATGCCGCGATGGGGGCAGGGGCTTTTCAGTTTCTCCGCGAAGCAGTAGGAGTTCCACCTATGGATGCCAAGGCGGAAGCGAAGACAGTACCGGAAGGCGTTCGCGCGGTAGATCGAGAACTCCGGGCTGCGGGCTATACGCTTGGCATAAAATTTATGGGTGAATAGCAGGACGTTAGATGGAGGGTTTAGTTCAATATGCAATAATGCGTAAGTGTTTTTATTAACAAATGCAGTATGTTAGGAGGATAATATGAAGTACGTATATTGGTCTTTGGCTGCAATGTTTTTTTCGTTCGCGGCATCAGGCATTGGAGTAACGCTCGATAGCGCGTGCGCCGCAGACAGTGTCGACGCCGCGACAGTCAGTTTAATCGATGAAGCAAAGAGCATCGAAGCGAGGGTCAAGCTCTATGGAAACCAAATAGTGGAGATGCCCGATAGGCAATTACCGCGCGCCATACCACACGCGTGTCAGCAATTAGTCGTGGAAGCAAATCATCTATTTGTAAATCGATCTCTTTACGAAAAAGAACTCGACGCCATTGTATCCAGCCCGTTGGAAGACGGGGCAACCAAATTTGAGGCCGCTGCCGTATTGTTTGGCGCAGACGAGAAAGGAAGGTACCTAAAGGGATTAATTGGTACAGGTGCGGCGTGTCTTTCGTCTGGCGGTACCCCGCAGGAGCAGCGCCAATATGTTATAAAGTTGGCAATGGAAATTACGGCTGAAGCGACAGCTCAGGCGAAAATCACGCAGCGTATGAAGGATGAGTGCGGTCGCCGCGGCGCTGACTGTTCCACTTGGGAGGTCGATGCTCGGCTTCAGCCGTGGGAAGATACGTTCCCCAGCGGCTTTTTCCTCAATTACGTTTGGTGCAGATTGGACGGCTTTTCCCACTGCAAGTGCATGGGTAAGGCTGGATGTCCGGACGCGTAGTAGGGGCGAAGACGGTAGTTGTTTTTTTTATATTTAAAATTAGCCGCCGGGCGCTTCCGAAAGAAGCGCCCGGTTTTGTTTGGTGCGCCCAGCATGGGCGATGACTAAATGGGTGCCCAGCAGCGGAAGCTGCGCATTTCGGGCCATGCCGGCACCCTATTTCACTCCATGCCGGCGCGTGTTTCGGACTGATGCCGGCGCGCATTTCGGCGTGATGCCGGCGCTCGTTTCGGGGTAAGCCGGCACCCGCAGCTCAACACGTCTCGCCAAGCCAGACAGCGTGGATTGCCGCGATGCTCAAATCTCCAACAACTACAACAGGGAGATTCATCAGATGGCACAGGAAAGGCTTGGTATGCGAGAGGCTCGTGAAATTCTTCGGCTCAAACTGGAGCTTGGTCGTAGTGATACGGAAATCGCGATCAGTGTGCGGCGGGCGCGATCGACGGTAGCCGATTGCGTGGCAAGAGCGCGCGCGCAGGCGTTGACGGCATGGAGTGTAGTCGCAGTCCTTTCTGAAATCGAACTTGAGGGTCTACGTACGCCGAGGCGAGCATGTCGCAAGATATTGCGAGCTGGCTATTATCGCACGCGCGGATGTTCGAGTATTTTGAAGGCGTCTCGGAAATCATCACACCAGACAATTTGAAGAGTGGTGTAAGGAAGCCTGACCGCTATGAGCCGGAGATCAACCCAAGCTATCAGGATCTGATAAACCACTACGGGACGTGCGTGATACCAGCGCACGTAAGAAAACCAAAGCATAAGGCGAAAGTGGAAGCCGCGGTATTGGTTTGTCAGCGTTGGATACTGATGCGGCTTCGACGCCGGGTATTTTATACGCTTGCGAAAATGAACGCTGCCATATGGGAATGTCTGGAGCTTTTAAACAACTACCTGAAGAAGATTGTTCTCTTGGAGCCCCCGCAGAGCGCGCCGGAACTCGGCGTTCAGCGTTTCCTCATCCTCGATGCCTGAAGTCTCGCGAAATCGCTGATAAGCGGCGTCGATCGTCGAGCGGGTCTCGAGATCGGGGAAGAGTCTGGATTTTAGTTTGAGGGCATCTCCCAACAGGAGCCCCTTCTGAATCTCTCCCTCCTCGGTTGAAAGCTCGGACGTCGCGGCGAGCGAAATGGAAGCGACGGGCATCACCGCGAGGACGGATAGTATGATTCTACACACTGCTCTTTCATTTATGGACTCCTTCTTAACAGATGTGGAAAGGAACGTTCGTTTTCGGTTGTCCCGGGCGTTCAGAACCCCCCACAGCTCAGAGTCGTTCGCTAGAAACCAGTTCGTAGTATTTCGGGTGCGTTCGGAAGTTGGTAATGCATCGGTAATGCATCGGAGGGTTTAAAGCAAAAACGCGGAGCCGACCTTTCGGTCAACCCCGCGTAATCGTTTGAAGAAGTTGGTTGCGGGGGCCGGATTTGAACCGACGACCTTTGGGTTATGAGAACGCGTAACAACCCTTTTCCGCCTTTGTAACCTTTCCGGCCTTTGAATATCACGGGCTTTTCCCCTTGTCCAACTTGCCAAACTTGTCGGTCTGTTGGACTGTGTGGCCTGAAATTGGCCTAAAATTCTGAAGGTAAAAATATGGCGATTCGTAAAATTGTTCATGCAAAAAAATCCGCCAGCGAAAATCAACGCAGCGTCTACACAGACGAACAAATGGCTGGCTTGGCTCGCTTCTTTCTTGATCGCGTCTCTAATGCAACGAAAAAAACAAAAACGAATCTAAAATTTCAAGCTGTACTACGCATCATTGATGACTACAGACGGGACGTTTCGAAAGTTATTGCTGGATTTCACCTGAACTGACCCCCCTGATTTCACGGACACTGACCCCCCTCTTTCACGCCAACTGACCCCCTTGATTTCACGGGGTCGTTGACCCCCGGCGAGTGGCCCGGGGGA
>JACQLU010000044.1 GCA_016203935.1 Parcubacteria group bacterium
CTTTGGGCTCGGCAGTCATTTTTTCGAGTTCTTTTTCCATCCCATTAGAGGTTATTCGTATTCATAAAGGTTGTCACGTAAGTTTTCGCCATATGAGAATTATCGTACTCATAGTACCGTCTTCCGTGCGGAAATGCGTGGCACTTCCTACCTCTAACGGGATAAATAATTACGATGGAGGCATACTAGCAAAGGGTGTTCGGATTGTCAAAATGCGAATGAAAAGAAATGAAAAGAAAAAAGGGCCTCCTATGAAGGCCACTGTTCATCCGGTTTGTCCGGATGATGGTGGAGTTCGGCATCTTTGATGCAAACTCACATTAGCGTGGGTAATAGCAGATAAGGGTCCCATACCCTTTACCCCGGTCCGAGTCCATCGGGACTCAAATCGGACCATCTGGCGCTTTACTACTTTTACTTCGTCCCGAAGGGGGTGCCGCTAAACACTCCCCGTTGATTCCGTAATCTATTAGGACACTCGGTAGGGGTAGAATTGTGTTATGGTAAACGCATTTACGAATCTTGGGCGCGCGGAACGTTTGGAGTTAGGCATCTTGCTTAGAAAAGGGTATTCGCTGCGGTCGATCGCAGTGGTGCTCAAAAGGAGCCCGAATACCATTGCATACGAGGTGAAGCAAAACAGTGTGCGTGGCAGTTATGATCCCCTAAAGGCCGAAGCGAAGGCACATCTCAAGAAGCGCATGCGTCGACTCACTTGGCGAAAGATCGAACACTATCCGTTGCTTAAGGCAGAGGTCATTTCCGGACTAGAGAAGCACTGGAACCCCGATGAGATTGCAGGCAAGATGAAGCAGGGAAAAACACCAAACCGGTGCACGAAAACCGCCATCTATGAGTGGCTCAGGAGTGCGCGCGGGCAACGCTATTGTCACCTCTTGTACTCCAAACGTTATCGCGTGAAGAAGCGGAAACCCAAAGTGGAGAAGGTGCTCATTCCCAACCGTGTTGCAATGACTGAACGCCCGAGGGGTGCGACCAATCGTACGCGCTATGGGCATCACGAGCGTGACACGATCGTGGGGAAGAAGGGTACCCCCGGAGGACTTGCCACAGACCAAGAGCGGAAGTCACGACTCGTGGGGGCACAGAAGGTGGCAGACATGTCTCCAGTCACCCATCTGGCGGCAGATCGCGTGCTCTTTGGGAACATTGTCGCACTCACGGTGACCCGTGATAATGGCATTGAGAATCGTGCACACGAAACACTCGGGATTCCCTCCTTCTTCTGTGACCCGTACAGCTCGTGGCAAAAGGGAGGGATTGAGAACGCAAACAAGATGATCAGGAGATACTTTCCTAAGGGCACCGACTTTCGTCTGGTGTCTCAGGAAGAAGTTGATCGTGTCGTTTCCATTATCAATAACAAGCCACGGAAGATCCTTGGCTATCGCTCGAGCTTGGAGGTTGCACGAGCTGCGGGTATTATTAAACACACGAGTGTCCTAATTCTGCCTAGAATTTAGGCGGCGAGCAAAGATTGTGTTACACAACTACTTGCTCAAGTTGTCCAGTCGCATATTTTTGACAATAGGCCGTAGTATGTGAAATAGGGTCGGTCTTTGACAATTGACCAAAAAAGGAGGCCGCATATGGGCCGCATCGTTGGTATAGCACAAGATGAAGCCGAGTTTATCAAGATCGCAAAACAGCGCATCCGCAAGGACTTGATCAAGTACACGTTGCGCTCGCAGTTTCGTATTGGCCGTGCCGGAAAGCCGGTTGTGGTCATTCCGATCGAGCAGATCGAACTGCCAACTTTTCGGTTTGGTTTTCGCCCCGACGACCTACAGGTCGGGCAGGGCGAAGGGGAACCGGGTGATGATCTCGGGCCGGTTGAGCCAGGGGATGAAGAAGGTGAAGGTGGCGACAAGTCCGCATCAGGTGAGGGCGGGCCCGGTCAGCCAATCGAGGTTGAGATCGAGGAAGAAGAGTATTTCAGCTGGCTCGAAGAAGAGTTAAAGTTGCGGCTCCTGCTTCCGAAGGGCGATCGCACGATCGTCGAGGAGCATGACAAATATACTTCGATCCACCACATCGGACCACGGTCTGCGATCCACCGTCGTCGCACAATGGAGCAGGCGATGAAACGGAATATCGCAACGGGTGACTACTTTCCCCCCGAAAAGCTTGAATTTTCTGTTTTGCCTCCGGACTTTCGTTATGTGAGTTCGCAAAAGGTGAAGATGCCGCTCAATAACGCCGTGTTGTTCTTTGCGCGCGATTATTCCGGATCGGTGGGAGAAGACGAAAACGTCGCACTCTCGAAGATCTGTGATCTGATCGAGCGCTGGGTGCGTAAAAGCTACCCGAACGGTGCGTTTGAGGTCGTCTACATCGTGCATGGCGTTGAAGCATACGAGGTCAAACGGCCGACATTCTTCGCGGTAGAAAATATGGGTGGGACGATCTGTTCGACCGCACCCAAGAAGATGCTCGAGATCATCGATGAAAGATATCCGGTCAACAAGTGGAACATGTACCCGTTTTACTTTTCGGATGGATTTAACTATTCAGACGACGACGAAGAGTTCAAGATCGCGCTACTCAAACTGCTTGGCATCGTCAATCTTTTTTGCTACGGGCAGACACAGATGTATCGCCCATGGATACATGATGTTTCCTCAAGCAAGCTCTCTCCGCCGGGAACTATCGGGCGCATGATTGATGGGATGATCGATACTATGGAGATCCCAAACTTGGTGCATACCGAGATCGAGGGATCCGACGATGAGTCGGTGATGAAAGCGATTAGGGATTTCTTCAAGGAACCACACTAAGGAGGTCATGATGGACCATCAAACAGCACCCAAGCTTCCCACAAGGCTCAAACTGTACAAGTATGAAGTGGAACGCATTGCGAACCGCGACGGTCTTTCGTTTTGGGACACCAAATATGAAATGGTCAGCGCGGACGAAATGAGCGAAGTCGTCGCTCGGCATGGTTTTCCGGTCATGCCTGCGCACTGGCGGACAGGAATGGAATCGATCATGAACAAAAAGAAGTTCCGCTACGGCATGGGCCGCATTTTCGAGATCGTCATTCGCGTTAAGCCGGTCATCGGATTTCTGATGGACAGCAATCATTTCTACGACAATGTCGCGGTGATGGCGCACGTCTGCGGACACGCGGACATGTTCCTCAATAATTCCTTCGCGCAGTTTGCGGATCCGAACATGGATCAAGTGTTCGCATCCGATGCGACGATGATCGAAACGTTTTGCCGACAGTACGGCGAAGAGCGGGTGAAAACTTTCTTTGACCGAGTGCTGTCGATCGAGAACTTGATCGATGCGAATTCGCTTTATGTGAGGCGTCCAGAGCAAACGTTAAGCCCGGAAGAGTATGAAACGCGTCGCACAAAACGTCGTGTAGAAGCAGAACAGATATTCCCCAAGGATTTTCCGGAGTATCTTGAGAGCTTGCCGCACAACCGCGAGTTCAAAAAGGAAGAAGAAACCCGTCTCGCCGACGAAGAAGCGAAAGATCGCGAGATATTGAGCGGACTCAAGATCCCGGCACATCCGACCAAAGATGTGCTTCAGTTCCTGGTCGACCATTCGCCGCTCGAACCGTGGCAACGTTCGATGATCGAAATGGTGCGCCGCAGTCGTTACTACTTCAGCCAATTCCGTTGCAAATTCTTGCATGAAGGCTGGGCATCGCTCCATGAAGAGCTCATCATGCGTGAAATACGCATGGATAAGGACATGACGCGCTGGAATGCAACGCTTGCCTCGGTGCAGCGCAAGAGTGGGATGAACCCCTATCGGCTCACCTACGATCTCCTGCTCGACGTGAAACATCGTTGGGATACTGGGAGACACGGGGCGATCTGGGAGGACTGTGACCGCTATGAGGTGAAGAACAACTGGGACCGCTTCATCGTCTATCACAATCTTCGCGTCGAATGTGCGGGTGATCAGACTCGGTTTGAGCGGCGCTGGATGGAGTTCTCACAATTTCTCCATGAACTGCGCGAGGGGAAACTTTCTTACCCCAAAGAGCTTTTCATCAACGACCGCTTTCTCGGTCAGTATCTCCTCACCCATTGGGCGGAGTACGCAAGCGCCGAGGCGGAGCTCAAGAAATATCAAGCAATGCTTTTGGCGATCGAAGCGAAGGGGCTTGAGGAGCAGGTGGGGATTGCCGTTGCTAACCTTCGTGCGAAGAAGTCCAATACCGGCCTCTCGGACAAGGAACTTGCGTACAAGGCGAGACGTGACGTGTATGATCGTGCGAAAGAACATGCACTCTACCTCTGGACACCCGATGAGCTTAAGGGAAAGATCAAGCATTTCCAAACGCTGGTCGACTTCAGCGATCGTTACGCGAAAGAATGCTTGACAGTTCCGGCGATCTCCATCCCGAATGACTGGGTCGACTACTCATTGCGGCACAAAGAGGGAGTTGTTCTTGGAGTAGGAAAAAAGAAATGGTTCGAAATGCGCAAGACGCACGACGATTTCGGAGTGTTTGACGACTTCTTCACCAAGGAGTTCTGCGAACGCGAGCAATACTTCCTCTTCAAAGCGAAGGAGAAGTACAATCCCGAGACTTGGGAACTCGAAAAACGCTATGTGATGGAAACAAGAGCGTTTGAACGGATCAAGAGAAACCTTCTGTTCCAGTTCACGGACTTTCACACACCGTACATTGAGGTCATCGATGGAAACTATAAAAACAACGGCGAGCTTTTGCTTCGGCATGAGCACAATGGGATCGATATCGACTGGTGGTCGAAAGATGGGATGTTCGTCA
>JACQLU010000045.1 GCA_016203935.1 Parcubacteria group bacterium
GTCTAGGGGCCTAGGACACTCCCCTTTCACGGGAGTAACCGGGGTTCGAATCCCCGTGGGGACGCCAGTGCGGCAAAACGCGATGCTATCGCGTTTTGATCGCACGGCGTGCGCGAGAAAGCGAAGCGAGTTTACGAGTGAACGCAAGTGGATTTACCTGTTCCCCTGGCTCCGAACAGGAAGAAGCTCTGGACGGAAGGTGTTCTTAGCAGTCTTGGAACATATTCCATATTTTGCTATTTTATGGAACTTGGTCTTATTGAGCACCTCCTGCAGACCTCCAAAATATGTCAATTTGGAAAGCGTAAACCCAACCACTTCTACGCATTATAAATTTGTTTGCCGGCATAATGTGCCGCTCCGAGCCCTGCAGCTCCTTAAGCTCCGATCCGCAGCATTTACAGACTGTTTTTCCGTCTCGAACAAAGATAAACGCGCTCGATCAGGACGTCGCGGTTTACTGGCTTGCTTATGTAATCGTCGAAACCGTTTTGCAGGCAGCGTTCCCGCTCATCGCTTAAGGCATGTGCCGTAAGGGCCACGATTTTTCCACCGTACCCTTCCCTGCGAAGTTCCGCCGTTGCTTCGTATCCATCCATGACCGGCATTTGCAGATCCATCAGAAGAACATCGTAATGAACCTTCCTCGTCTTTTCGATGGCCTCTTTGCCGTCCGATGCAATGTCCACCGTGGCTCCCGCGAGCTTTAAGATGCGAGTGACCAGCATCTGATTGTCTAGCGCGTCTTCGGCAAGCAGAACTGTGATGCCGTCAAGACGCAGCCTTCCTTGAACGTCCACGGATTTCGTTTTCTGCATCCCTGCAGCATGAGGGGAGTGAATCGGCCCTGGGTCGATCGTGATCGTAAAAGTGCTGCCCTTGTCTGGCGCCGTTTGCGCAAGAACCACGTCGCCGCCAAGAAGGTTCGCAAGCCGTTTTGAGAGCACGAGGCCAAGACCAGTTCCGCCGTATTTTCGCTTTGATGTCGCATCCACCTGCGAAAACGGCGCGAAGAGCTTTCCAATCTGGTCTTCGCTGATGCCACAGCCCGTGTCTTTAACGACGAACGCCAAAAGATACAGCCCATCCTTGGAAGATTCGCGCTGTATTTTAACGTCAACCGTTCCTCTCGAAGTAAACTTGATGGCGTTACCGACGATGTTGATGAGGACCTGCCGCAGCCGAAGCGGATCGGTTTTGATGATTTCGGGAACGGTTTCGTCAACCGCGACCGTTAGAGAGATCCCTTTGTCTTTCGCCTGAAGATCAAGAAGAGTCTTGGTATCGGTTAGAATTTCAGTCAGCGCCGTTTCGTGGGTAACGATCTGCATTTTACCGGCTTCGATTTTCGACAGGTCGAGAATGTCATTGATGATCGTTGAAAGCAGCTCTCCGTTGCGCTTCATAGCACTGGCGAAACCGGCTTTTTCAGACGGCTGAATCTGCGGATCAATGACCAGATCGGCAAAACCCAATATGGCGCCTAAAGGCGTTCTGATTTCGTGAGACATATTTGCAAGAAACGCGCTCTTTGCGAGGTTTGCTGATTCAGCGACTTCTTTTGTGGCAAGGAGGTCGTCGGCGATTTTCTTCCGTTCAGTGATGTCAACAATGGATGCTAAGACGAATTGCCCTTCGTCGGTTCGCACGGGACTCAGCCCGATCTCAACCGGGAACTCAGTTCCATCTTTTCGTAATCCCATTAAGTCACGGCCAGCACCCATCTGCCTGATCTCAGGCTTTACAAAGTACTCAGTTCTGTGATCGCAATGTCTCCTGCGAAATTTCTCTGGCACAAGAATTTCAATTTTCTTCCCTAACAATTCCTCTCGTCCATAGCCGAATAACTTCTCTATCACCGCGTTGCCTAGAACAATCTCGCCTTTTTGTCCCACCATCAATAGTCCATTGGATGCGGCTTCAATGACCTGATGGAGTCTTGATTCGCTTGATTGGCGCAACTGTTCATTCAAAACCTGAAGTTCTCTGTTTTTCTGTTCCAGTTCGCCGGGGCTAGGAAGGCTAATCGCTCTTGGTAAGAGCGGCCACAACGCAATGGCCGTCGCGATCGATATTCCTGCCGTAATAAATTTAACTAAGCCCTGCACCCCGTAGATGGGATGCCAGATTGTAAGAATCTCCAAGAGATGCGTTGTGCCACAAGCGACGATGAACATGGCAAACATCACCAAGACCCAGTCAAGAGCCGCATCTCTTCTTTTGCGAACAAAATAGATCAAGGAAAATGGGATTGAATAATAAGCAAGCGCGATTACGATGTCTGACCCGACATTGAGCCACAAAATATCTGAACGCCACAGAAAGCAGTGGCCATGCGGCATAAAACTATCCGTAGAAAATAAAGTGGGAATCAGATTAGCCACCGAGCCTCCAACATACCTCATGTGGAACGGTAAACGGTCATGTCCAGCTTGGCAAATGCTGATCGTCAATAGATCGCTGACGTCATCGACACTCACGCGCGTTCTCGTAAGTCTTCAGCAAATCCTCGGCGACCGAGCGCAGCTCATCGACGGCGAAGGGCTTCTGAAAATAGCAGGGAAAAAGCATATTGTCGCCGTCAGCCGGGCCGAAAGCCTTGCGCATGAAATCGATCGTCTGCATTCCGGAAATCAGGATGAACGGAATATTCGGAAAATCCTCGCGGCAGATCTTCCACAAATCCAACCCCGTCTTATCGCCGGGAAGATAGACGTCGGCGACGATGAGATCGTACGGATTTCGCCCCGCCCGGGGGGCACGGACGAATGCCAACAACACTTCTTCGATGGAAAACGCCCATTCGATTTCCAGGTTCCGGTTGATCGATTGCAGACTGCGGATCAGCACCTCTCCTTGAAGCTCGTCATCTTCGATGATCAACGCTCTTATGCGTCCCGCACGATCGGGGTCTTTGGCCTTGAAGGTTTTCATGACCTGACCTCCAACGCGCTTTCGATCATCTGGCGGCACCTCATTGCGGGGAATGGCTTCGTGAGAAATGGAAGATCGGTGGCATAACCACTCGCTGTCTTCGCGGGACCGGCCGACGCGTAACCCGAGATCAGAATAAATGGAACCGTTGGATGCCGCTCTCGAAGCGCTTTCCACAGGTCCAGCCCCGTCCCGTCCCCTTCCAAAGCGAAATCGGCGATCACGAGCGCATAATGCTCTTTCTGAAAAACCGCCTTGGCCGCTTCAGCCGTCGTCGTCCATTTGATTTTAAGCCGGGGATCGATCGAGCGGAGAATTCTCTCGAGCATGATCTTGTAGCTTAAATCATCCTCGACGATCAGAACGTCACGCGCTTGTTCAAATCCCAGGAATTTTTTCAGGTAACCGGTGATCGCTCCTAAGCCCATTATGAATCCCTTCCGCTTTAAGCGTTATCGTTTCAAGTTTAGATTAGAGAGGTAAAATGAGTTTCTACGGCAGATTCAAGAACCTTAACAGCGTCAACCGCCTGGTATTTCAGCGTAATTCGCGCTTGAGTTCCTGGGTGACCTTCTTGAAGTCGGCCTCAAGACGCTTCAGCAGATCCTCTGCACCGGCAAAACTCCCGGAAAGTCCGAGATCTTCCAACCGGGCGCAAAAATCGCGCATCTGGTACGCTCCGAGATTCGCGCTGCTCGATCGCAGGCAGTGGGCGGCCGCACTCATGGCCTTCAGGTCTCTTTTCGCGAGGCCCTCGCCGATCGCCTTGATGTAGCCGGGCGCGTTCTCCAAAAAAATTCGAATCAGCTCGCTCGCGAAGTCGGATTCGCCCTCGACGTTAAGAGAGCGCAGATTCGCCAGAGCGCCGGGATCGATAGCCGTTTTTTCCGCATGTTCAGCGCTCATCGCGAATGCTCCTTGTTCGACTCATCCGTAACTTCACTGAAGTTTACCATAAGGCGCGAGAATGACGGCCCTTTGGCGGCGGAAAGAATTTTAAGAATCAATCTTCGTGTCGCCGCCTGACTCTCGCCCTCCTCGATGCCTGCCGAAATGAAAAACCCCCTGTCGTCGTTCGTGCTGAGACTCGCACGTCTGACCTTGACATGCAGCTCGTGATCGCCGACTGAAACTTTAAGCGACGCACCTTTGGCAAACATTACGGGAGATAAAAATTCGATTTTTTCCTCAGACAAATAGTGGAGCACGATTTTGAATCCCATCTCGATCGGCGCGAACCCGCGCTCCGTGCCGAAAAACTTCAAGGGTGAGAAGTATCTTCGCTGCAACAAGCTTTCGATTTTCGATCGCAGGATGAGTTCATCGATCGGCTTACTTATGTAATCGTCGGCACCGTGTTGGAATGCCCTGTTGAACGACTCCGCGCGCGCATCGCCGGTGACCACGAGAATGGGGAAAATCCTTCTCTCTTTGGGGAAAGCTTTCAGGATCTCAATCCCGTCGTCGCCGCCCAGCCGCAAATCCAAAAGCAAAAGATCAGGCCTCTTCTCGCCGATGCACTTCAGCCCGCTGGCGACGTCCTTGGCCGTCAGGATATTGCTCCGCGGCTGCCAGCTCTTGATTTGATGCGTGAGCTGCACCTGGAAATCGCGCGCGTCGTCGATAATCGTGATCGTGGGGATCGAAGTCGTTTCCGTCATGCCGACCTCAATGTTTCGAATCTGTTTTTGCGGATCCATTTCCGCAATTCCCGAAGTTCCGTTTCGTTCCAACCTCTCATTTGAAAGTAATTCCGAAATGCGACGCGATCGCTTCCCATTTGCGTGATGCCGCTGTTGATCAGATGAAGCGCCGGAGGTTTGACGCCGATCGCGTCGAAAAGTTCAGTGCGGTAATTGATGCCCTCGTATGGTCCGGCCGAGATGAACTCACTTTCGGTGCAAAGGCCCGTTTCACTGATGCCGATGACTTTGGCCTGAGCCCGCACGCGTGCGGGCATATCCAGCTCGCCGTCTAAGTGGACACTGTAGGGATTCCGCAGGCGGATCTTCTTAACGATCTGACGAATCTTCGCGAGCAAAACGGGAAGCTCGGAATATTTCAGCAGGTAGTCCTCAATACCGAGACTTACCGCACGCAGGACGTTGTGCATTTTCGAAGACCCCGTGATGATCGCGGCGGGGATCGCCGAGAAAGGCCCGGCCTTGATCTGCTGCAGCCAACGTAAGCCGTCCATCTCGCCCTGAAGCGTTATATCGACGATCAGAAAATGCGGCAGATGCGCCTCGAGTGCTTTCGTAGCCTCCTCGGGAGAATTTGCGACGATGACCTCGATGCCTTTGGACATCAGCTCGCTCTTGATCAGCGTCACGGTTTCCTGGTGATCGTCCAGAATCAATGCAACAAACCGCATAGGGATATTCTAAAAACAAGAAATAAAGCAGGTGTGACCGCCGTATGAAGAAGTCTTAATAAGACGGCTGCCTGCTAATCACAGAGCGGCACGCCGAAATCAGGCGGCGTTTATCTTGCCGTTCGATTCGGTTTCAGCCACTACGAACCGATATCCGAGCCCTGGGACCGACTCCACCCAATGGGACATCTCGGCGAGCTTTCTGCGCAAGGAACAAATATGCACGTCCACCGTGCGCTCATAGACGTCCGCATTGTCACCCCAAACCGCTCCGATCAGCTGATCGCGCGAAAAGACACGGCCCTGGTTTCGCGCGAGGTGAAAGAAGAGCTTGAATTCCGTGGGCGAAAGATTGAGATCCCTTCGTTCCTCGCCCTGCATCGTGAATACTTTGTAGAGCGCCGTGTGAACCTGCAATTTGCCGATGTAAAGCACTTCCTCGTTTTCCTTCTTGAGGCGAAGCCTCTTCAGCTTCGCCTCGACGCGGGCGCGAAACTCGAGCACGTCAAATGGCTTCACGATGTAATCCTCGACTCCAAGAGTGAAAGCCGTGACTTTGTCGGCTACATTTGCTTTTCCGGTGAGAACGATGACGGGAATTTGAGCGGTCTTGGGATTTTCTTGAAACGCGACACACAGATCAAACCCATCCCGATCAGGAAGTTTAAGGTCGAGGATAATCAAATCCACGTCGTTTCTTTCCAGTTCCTTCTGCCCCTCAGCCGCGCTGGATGCGCACGTCAGCTTGCAAGTCTGCACTCCTAATACTCGACGTATCAACTTCTGGAATTCAGAGGAGTCTTCAATTAATAATATGTGCTGCATTGCATTACCTCTAGTTTAGTTTTATTGTAATACCGAATCGGCGCTGCGTCATCAAACTAGCTTAAATGACCGCTAAGCTATTAAAACTATTTATAAAAACTCCTGAAAAATCTCTCCAGGCTGGGCTTGCAAAAAAAACCCGCCCTTCTCAAAATCGGACCCTGCAGAATCAACATCAAACGATAGTGAGCAAATTCATCCACAATTTCAAAGGAGGCATGGCGCGCTGCGTCTACCGGCCTTACGCACACCGTGTTAATGGTGCGGCATTCAAAGCTTTCGGAGGTTTTCCCCATGTCATCTCTTCTCATCAAAAACGGCAGAATCATCACCGCGGTTGACGACTATGTCGCCGACGTCTTCATCGAAGGCGAAAAAATAATGACGATCGGAAAAAACTTGCAGGCCAGAACTGGGATCAGAGCCGATCAAACGCTCGACGCCGCCGGCAAGCTCGTGATCCCTGGCGGAATCGACCCGCACACCCACCTCGATATGCCGTTTGGCGGCACGGTTTCGGCCGACGACTTCGAAACCGGCACGCGCGCGGCGGCTCACGGCGGCACAACCACGCTCATCGACTTCGCGATCCAGCAGAAGGGAAAATCGACCCTCGATGCGTTGGACACCTGGCACGCCAAAGCCGAAGGCAAGACCGCCATCGACTACGGATTCCACATGAACATCACCGATCTTGACGACAACCGCATCGGCGAGATGAAGCGGCTGGCCGATCTCGGCATCACCTCTTACAAAC
>JACQLU010000051.1 GCA_016203935.1 Parcubacteria group bacterium
CGGTTCTCTACGCCGGTGGTGTCATAGACGCCACGCACAATGTGGTAGCGAATGCCGGGAAGGTCGGGCACGCGCCCGCCGCGTACTAAGACTACCGAGTGCTCCTGAAGATTATGTCCCTCGCCGGGAATATAGGCGGTCACCTCCATGCCATTGGTAAGCCGGACCCTGGCAATCTTGCGTAACGCTGAATTCGGCTTCTTGGGAGTGGTGGTCGTCACCTTAAGGCAGACGCCGCGTTTAAACGGACTCCCCTCTCGTAACCTCCGTGACCGCCCGGTACGCGCATTGAATACCCGTACCAGCGCGGGGACCTTACTCTTGTGTCGCGGAGTTACTCGAGGGTGGCGGATCAATTGGTTAATCGTGGGCATAGAAAAATATAAGGATCAATCCGGTGATCCTCAAAAGACGAAAGCTTCGTCTTATTGTAGAACGGTTATACTGTACCAAAGAGGCACATGCGTGTCAATCATGCGACCGAAGGCTATACCAGCGACTGAAGGCCGAAGATGCGGCCAAAGAGACTGATGACCGTGACGACCAGGGGACTTACGATGTCGGCGCGCAAGACGAAAACGAAAAAAATAAGAATGAAGGGGCCATACCGCTCAAGGGAAAGTTTTACATCGGTCAGGGAATCGGGGAGAAACGCAAAGAGCACCTTAGAACCATCGAGTGGCGGAATGGGAATGAGGTTAAAGACCGCGAGTGCGATATTAAGCACGATCACCGAGAGGAAGAAGGCGAGTACTGACGGTGCCAAGAACGAAGGACCAAGCAGGCGAATCGTAAGCGCAAAAATGATCGCGATGACAAGGTTGGTGGCAGGCCCCGCGACCGCGACCAGTGCGGGACCGTACCGTTGATTGCGTAGTTGATAGGGATTGAACGGCACCGGCTTTCCCCACCCAAAGCCGACCAGAAAGAGAAGAAGAGTGCCAATCGGATCGAGATGGGCGAGCGGGTTTACAGTGAGGCGTTTCTCATAGGCGGGGGTAGGATCGCCGAGCATGGTTGCGGTCCAGGCGTGAGCGAACTCATGAAGAGTGATCGCGGTAAGAAAGATGACGACAAACAAAAGAAGGGTAACGAGCTCTCCATTCACCAAAGGCCCCAAGAGGCCACGCTCAAACGGCCAGAACCCGAAGAGTCCGGTAAGCGAGAGGAAACGAAAGAAACGAATGAAATCAATTCTTGCTCTCATAGCGTGGATGTGGTATAGTCACGACTGTCTCTTAGTATAAGAAGATCTTATCCATATGTCGAGAATCTGTGAACACTGCGGCAAAGGAGCACTGAAAGGGCACTCCCGTTCGCACTCCAATATCGCGACGATCGTCCATCGCATGCCGAACCTCCAGCGTATTACAATCGCCGGTAACCGCTTGCGTCTTTGTGCGTCGTGTATCAAGACAATACGCAGGAACACTACGGTTCACGCCTAAGGTGAGCCGGCACTCCCCGTAAAACTAAAAGTCCTCTCTTACCCGGAGGACTTTTAGCTTTCTCTCTGAAAACGGGAAACCCCGGTCGCCTTAGGCGACCGGGGTCACAAAAACGGTTTGGGAAACAACCTTGCTTAACGCTTGGTGCTTCTTGAGCCTGAATGAGGTCGCCTGCGGCGACCGAATCGAAGAGCCTAAAAAGAAAACCACAAGCCCCCGCACCAAAAAGCTAAGAAAGATTGTTTCCCTTTTACGTTTTAGGTGGGTGCCATGTGAAGCCGACCACGATCGACTTCAAGACCGGCTCCCTAGGAAAAGTGTTTGAGGAAAATCCTTTATCCTAGCAGATTGAGTGTAGGAGCATCTTTATGGTACCGCCTGTATACGATATAAGTCAACATTGGTTATCCACATACCATTGACCAACCACTAATACACCCAGCTCGTCTACTCTTGAGCTGGGTGCAATCTTTTTCTGATAGTATTCTGCGTGTTTCTGCGTCGGCCGTAGAAGCGGCCGTCTTCTGCGTAGTTCTGCGCTGGTCAGAACATGATATCTTCCTCCGCACGCTTGTACTCATAGACGTCCTCGGGCGAAAACCAATACTCTATCTCGTGGTTCGCTTCTTCTGGCGTTTCTGAAGCGTGCACTAAGTTATGAATGCCGCGCTGATCACGATTGGCAGCCGCTGGCGAATCCACTGAGTAGTCGCCGCGAATGGTACCCATCTCGGCTTTATTGGGAAGGGTATGCCCACAGATTTTTCGCACCATGTCGATGGCGTGAATGCCTTCGACGATCATCTTCACCATCGGGCCACTTGTCATGTAATCGAGAAGCCACCCGCGTACCTTGGACCCGATCGCAAAAGGATCGGCGGTACCCAATTCTTTTTTGGGATCGATTTTATATTGATTATAGGTATCGAGGGTCTTGGTGCCGAGCCGCGTGATCCAGGCTTCGGCCTTAGGATAATGACCGTCGATCTGATCTTTGGTGGCGCTAAACATCTCAAGGGCCACGGCCTTTAAACCACGCTGTTCAAAACGGCGGATGATCTCGCCTACTAACCCCCGCTTTACGCCGTCGGGTTTCACGATGACCACGGTGCGCTCCTGCGTAGGGGTGGGTAGTTTTTTGAGCTGCGTTCTCGATTTTGGCATAGAGAAAAAGATAGAAAAAAGAAGTCTCATTTGTGACGATTGTAGCTCGTTTGCAAAGAAAATTCAACTCGCTCTGTGTATGTTGCGTAACAATCTCCCTTATGCTTTACTACTAAGATTGGTGACAAGGAGGGTAAGTAGATGCGTACACCATTAGCCCGTCGGGACGGTCAATTTAGAACGATCTTTGAGAATCACATTACTATAGTGCGAAACGCGGCCAAAGAGGTAAAGACACTCTTTGTCGACCTTTCAGCGCTTCACGAAAGCGTGGAAAGTATCATCGCCCGCGAACGCGAGGGGGATAGACTCAAACGGGAAGCCGTTGAGCTTCTTGATAGCACGAGTTTCTCTCGCCTCGATCCAGAGGATATCGATCCACTCATCGATGAGTTGGATAAAATTCTTAATACGATGCGCGAGGCAGTAAGCCTGATGGAAGACTACGGCATTACCGCAACCCGCAGAGAAGCCACCGAGCTTACCTCTCTTCTCTATGAAATGGCGTGCGTGCTTTACGATGCGATTAAAGGAGCGCTTCCCGCCCCATTCCTTAAAAAGACGAGGGACGCTCACACCAGGATTAGCGCGTTGGAAGAGCGCGGGGATGCCATTTTGAGAGACGCGCGTAGGAATTTGAGAGCTGAAAATAATGTATGGATGTTCATGGTATGGAGTGATGTCTTTAAAGAACTTGAGACATCTACTGATCATGCTAAGCATGCTCTGGGTATCCTTCTTTCAATCGCTCGCAAGAATCCGCGGTAGTGGTAAACCTCGTTACTTGACCCCAGGGCATTTACCCCGTTAGAGAATGTCCCGCGTGAGTTCTCTAACGGGGTTTAAGTAACGGGGTAAAGGAGGAAAATTGTGGAACCAATCTTGCTTATCACTTTGTTTCTTGTTCTTCTCGCCGAGTGGGTAAATGGTTGGACCGACGCACCCAATGCCATCGCCACGGCGGTCACCACTCGGGTCATTACTCCCATAACGGCGGTGATACTCGCGGTACTTCTGAACATCGTAGGCGCCTTAGCAGGAACGAAGGTCGCACACACCATAGGCCAAGGGATTGTGGATTCTTCAGTTATTAATATTCGTACGATCGCTGCGGCAATGATGGCGATGATTATTTGGAGCAGTCTTGCCGCGTGGACGAAAGGAATCCCCACAAGTGAATCCCACGCCCTGATCGCTGGTCTTGCCGGAGCCGGGCTTGCCACTGCCGGTCCGTCGGTGCTCTTATGGAGCGGCTGGCAAAAGGTGATTTGGGGGCTTCTTTTTTCGACCGTGCTTGGCTTTGCCTTAAGTTTTTTTATTGCCAGGGCGATTCAAGCATGGTTCGCAACGTGCCATCCGACGAAAACACATCAGATATTTGCCAAGCTACAGATAGCTTCGGCAGGTTTCATGGCGTTTAATCATGGCATGAATGATGGTCAGAAGTTTATTGGTATCTTCTCGCTGACACTGCTCTTGGGAGGAGTGACTCCAGAATTTCAAATTCCGTGGTGGACTATTCTTCTCTGTTCATTCATCATGGGGATTGGCACTTCCTATGGCGGATGGAAGATTATCCGTACCATGGGAAACCGTATGGTGAAAGAGCTTCGACCATGGCAAGGGTTCTCCGCCGAAACCGGAGCGGCGGCTGCCATTTTGAGCGCGTCGCTTCTGGGTATACCACTTAGCACCACCCATACGATTACCAACGCTATTACCGGCGTAGCGGTGGCTCGCCGCCCGTCTTCGGTGCGATGGCATGTGTCGGCTGAAATTGTACTGGCTTGGTTTCTTACGTTCCCTAGTTGCGCCGCGATAGCGTTCCTTATGGTCCATCTTCTCCGTATCCTCGGCGTGTAGCAGAGTGAATTATGAAAGCTCTCGAAAGAGGGCTTTTTCTTATTTTATAGTAAGCGTCGTACCATCGCTCCGCATGCGGATGGTACCGTTTTGATCGGTGCGGTAGGTCTCGATGTTGTGCGCGGCCAAGATGGCCAGCGCCTCGGGATGCGGATGATCATAGCGGTTCCCCTCTCCCACCGAGATCACGGCGTAATGCGGATCTACGGCGTTAAGAAATGAATCATCGATGCCGTTGCGGCTGCCGTGGTGAGAGACCTTCCACACGGTAGCGGTGACGGTATGAGTCGCCGCGATATCATCGAGGACGTCGGTTTCCGCGTCACCAGTAAAGAGAAACGAAGTACCGCCATAGGTAAGACGCATGACCACCGAAGCGTTATTGATATTGGAAATACTTTGTCCCTCCATACTTTCCCGCGGTGCCAATATCTCGATATGCGTCCCATCGGGGAGATCAATTGCTTGTCCGGCGAGGGCAATAGTAATCGGAATCTCTTTGTCGCTCATCGCACTATGCCACTCGGTATAGGTCGCAGTGCTATAGGAAACTCCCGATTCAATGATACGACCTACGTGGTAGCGATCTAACACCGAGAGAAGCCCGGTGAGATGATCCGCGTGTGGGTGAGTGAGGACGACCAGATCAAGGGTTCGATCGTTAAGAGGAAGATCGTGGGCGAGTTCAGCAAGTACCGCATTATCAGGGCCGCCGTCAATCAATATGTCGTACTCGCTGGGAGTACGAATAAAGATCGCGTCCCCCTGCCCCACGTCGTAATACGCGACAAGCAGTGTCTTGCTCCCCTGCCCGCGACTGACCAAGAAGGCAAGAGGAACCAGGACGAGAATGAGGAGTTGAACGAGTTTCAGAAAACGCGGCATGGTAAGAAAAAATATCTATCAGTATCTACAAGTATCTACCAGTATCCATGTGATATTCATAGATACTCGCTCGTCCGACTTCGTCGGCCTCGCGATACTTATAGATATTCATTGTGACGATTTTCTCCAAAGTCGCGCATACTTCCTTCGCCCTTCGGAAAGAAGCCATATCGCCAGTATCCCATAAAGCAGAATCGCTATCCACCCGGGAAAATCGGGCACGGTCAGGGCGGCGAGTTTTGATGAACCACTCATAGCAATCACCCGCGTCACGAAGGTAAGAGGAAGATAAGCGATGACACCGACGACTGATGCGAACGCCCCTGCTACTAACGTGGCAAGGAAAAGAAGAAGGGAGAGGAGCATGGCGAGAGGAATAAAGGGAAGCACCGCGAGATTTACCGGAATGGCAATGAGCGATAGCGTGCCAAAGGACGACAAAAGAATCGGTAAGACGGTGATCTGCGCCGCAATGGTATTCGTAAGATTATCCCTAAGCGACAAAAACCCCACCTGCGGCATCCATACAAGATACCGTTTGATGAGCGGCGCCACGAGCACCATCCCGCCCATCGCCAAGAACGAGAGTTGGAATCCCAGATCAAAGGCAAACACCGCGGGATTTACGAGTACCATCGCAAGCGCGGTGAGCACAAGAAAATGCCAGCCTTGGCTGGCGCGCCCTAATTCGCGAGCAAGGAGTACTACCATCCCCATGATCGCCGCGCGAATCACCGACGAGGCGGCGCCGGTGATGAGGACGAAACCAAGAAGCGCGAGAAGGGTTGGCACAAGCGTCGTGCGGCGTGAAGGAAAAAAGATGAGAAAAGCGGTAAAAAGATACTGGGTAACGAGGGAGACGTTGTAGCCCGAGACCGCAATGAGATGGGTGGTGCCACTTTTTGAAAGTGCCTCCCGAAAATTCTTGGGTAGTTCCGCCCGCTCGCCGACGAGTAACCCCTGCGCAAACGAAGATTCGGGTTCGGGTAGGTGATCGCGAAGAATCGAGAGTACCCGCTCGCGCAGGCGATAGATTGTAGAAACCGCTTGAGACCCGCCACCCTCGCCAGTCTTTTCAATTTCGGGAAACGCAAGCGCTCCTTGACTCTTCGTCACAAGAAGACGCCTATACGTGCGTACTCCGTACTCATCGGTTAGGCTTTCAAACTCTCCAGCGACGTTGAGGCGATTGCCATACTGATAGGAAGGGTATAATCCGGTCCGTATGAGAAGTCGTCCTTCCTTGGTGTTAAGGATAAACTCTTGCCGATTGCCTCGAACCTCGGGATTACTTACCACGACCCCTTTTGTTCCGATCACTCCCTTTAGTGTCGCCAGTCTTTCAAACGACCGTTCGGCATACCATGCGCCGATGATCGCAAAAAGAATAACGATGCCGGCAAGAAGAACTACACGCGAGGCTCTCCAGAATAAAAATATCGTGACAGCAAGAAGCGCCGCAATGAAGAGTGTCGAGAGCGAGAGGAGAAACAGCGAGGCTATTGCAACGCCACCGAGAAATCCCAGCGAAGCGCTGCGTAAGGTTTGACCGGGATAAAGGATTGCCATCAATCTTTCATAAGACTTTCCAGAGTAACACAAACCTTCTTAGAGAACAAAAAGAAGCCCAGCCGAGTGGCTGAGCCTCACGAGAACTACTTTTACCCCCCTGCTTCGATCGGGACGCCGGCATGGAACCATTCCTTGTCATAGAGACAGTCCTCGGTAAAAGGAAAGCTCTCTAAGCCTCGTCCCTTATCCCGCTTCTCACCAAAATTGGTGAGACCAGCAACATGGGGACGCGTATCGCCAGCGACTGGGAAAGTACCAAGTGCGAGAATACCCCGCTTACCAATACGCTGTTTGGCAGGATGTTGCTCACCTACTGCGAGCGTCTCCTCGAGCGTAGGAGGACGCAATCCTCGTAGACGTAGGTCCGCCTGAATCTCACGTCCCCTCTTCCACCTTTCAACCTTAAAAAGATGAACCTTGACCTCAACTGTATGCGGCTCGTGAACCGGGAGCACACAACCATTGAAAGTATCGGAAACTATATCATAGCGTCCCGCCTCTATCATTCGAATAAGAGGTATACCGTAGGTCACCGTGATCGACAGTATCGTCTCGGTATATTTCCTCGCGTCTTGGACCATCTCTTCAAGAAGATGCTCTCCTTGAGGTGAGGCTAAAAGAGTAAGTATGCCCTCTTCGCCACCGCGTTCACGCGCAGCTTGGATGATACGAATCATGATCATTTGGGCTAACCTATCATCCATCATTGGCGTCGTCTCTTCTTCTGACATCCCTGCCTCCTTCTTCCATCCCCTCGGGATCAGGTATGGCTCTCAAAGTAACATTCACATCCCATGGAGTCAAATAAGCAAACGGGGTAGGGAAAGTCCACTACTCCACGGAGGGAGGACCGTCCCCGCTAAGTGGGGACGGTCCTCCCTTTGCCGCGCTGGTCGTTGCTTTTCTGCCAACCTTAGTGTATTTTGTTGCAAAGGAGGGATTTATGATACGAGTTTCGCCAAAGGTGTGGAAATTCCTCATGCTATCTCCTTATATGTTTGCGCTCATCTCGATCTTCTTGGTCGGGCACTTCTATCACTTTACCCCCGCCTGGTTCTTCTTTGCCGCGCTGGTATTGGTGGGAGGGGTTGGATGGATTGCTGGTCATGGGCTACTGTTTCTCGCACTCTTCGGAATCTGGTATGGACAACTCTATGGTTACATCCCAACTCCGCGGGATGAGTATGTTCCATACCCTCTCGATATGAAGTGGAGGCATCATGGGTGGCACAAAGAACGCTGACGCATTACCTCAATGGCGAAGAGAGCTTGGTGAAATCTTCCAACACTGTCATGAGCAGTCGGGCGAGATGTCTCAGAGAGTGATACAACCCGACGCAAGCGATACGGAGGTGCAAAACGAAGCGCTCGTCGCAGCCCGCTATCTCGAGGCGGATATCGCGGTGATTCGTAAGTTTGTGAATAGTGGTACGGAACTCTCTCAACCGCTAACTATACCAGCCCTACGAGAGGAGACGAGGGTTACCTTTCAAAATTTCCGAGCGCGGTGTGATAAGGTACTTAGTCGCATCGACGACCCTTCGCAAGACGACCATGCCACATTGGTGGCAATCGCGGATGCGCTGACCGTTATGAAAATCGAATTAGTGCAACTTAGTCGCAAAGCGGCAAAGGCGGCAATCCCAGCCACCAAAAAGCGGAGCCTTAACTGAATTGACAACGCCCCTCGCGAGAGGGGCGTGCTTCTTTCCAAAAGGTATTTTGCAAAGGAGAGGGTTTATCGAAACCATTCCTTAAGACTTTTGGGCCAGCCGCGAAGGAAGAGAAGTGCCAAAGGAGCCCCCCAGTTGGCCCAGCGCTCCACAAAATCCCAGATCGGTTCGCCGACTAAGGGACGCATGAGCGCGGTCCAAAACCCCCAGAAGGCCGCCCACAGGAGCACGATACGAATTGGTTTTACTAAGATAATGAGAGCAACCAATAAATCCAGAAGGCCTATGAAGAATAAAAGCTGGGTGGCAATTCCCTGGGAAATTCCAGAAACCCCAGTAAATTCTTGTATCCAACCAATCCATTGTTGTTTTCCTTGCAAAGCGAATACGCCGTGGCCAATAAATTCGCCGGCAACGGCGATTCGGAGTACCCACTCGATGAACTTTTGATTATGCATAGGAGTGTAGAAGCTATCTCAAAAAATAGGTTTTCTTCTGTAGCTGTCATTCCTGCGTAGGCAGGAATCCAGTAAGTAAACTTCGTTACTTGAGTGCAGGACATCAAATAACGGGGTAAAGCCATTTCTGGATTCCGGATCAAGTCCGGAATGACAGAAAAAGTATTTTTGAGATAGCTTCTATTTATTCTTACTAAGCCAGCGGAGTCCCACCGCGATCCCCACCGCAAGAAGTGCCCAGACAAAAATCCGTGTAATCCAGGTTGACGAGAGCAGACTCGACGATCCAAGATAATTTCCTCCCATCATGAAACCGCCGCTTCCCCATCCATTCATCATCATATTCATCATGGACATAAAGCTGGAAGCCTTTGCAGGATAGGGAGCCTCGGCCTCACACCCCGAGATACGTTTCCCCATTGCTACGTGCATCGCCTCCTCACCTTCCCCACCCATTGCCCGAATCATCATCGCGTTCATCGAGGGGTGGACTTCCCCAAGCATCTGCCCCATAAAGTACTCGCCGAGGGCAGCAAAATCTTCATCGGATAACGCATCGCACGCCACCGCTTGAGAAGTAAATCTCTCCCACACCGCTTTTCCCTTTGCCTCTTCTTGGGCGGTGTGGTCATCCTCGCCCAAAAAAGGATTCCCCATCATCCCCATACCAGAACCCTCGGTTCGATACGGGGCAGGCATTTGGGCACTCGTGCTAAGCGGGATAAGGGCGAAAAGAACGCCGAGTGCGGTAAGCAATTGTGGTAAGATAGCCTTCCTCATAGATGATTAAAGAAGAGTATTCACTTTTTATTATAGAACGAAATAACGAACATCAACAGGGGTCAAAAAGGGTTAAGACTCCTTGCGATGTTCGTTGCTTTTCCCCTTGAATTATCTTATCTGTTTTAAAACACTACTTTTCGGCGGAAGCTTCTTTTCAAGATGTACCGCGCTCCCATCTTCTTCACTCCCTGCTCGACCGTGAGCCAGACCCCGAAAAGAAGTCCGGTATAGAGAAGATCACCGAGAAGCGTGTTACGAAAGAACGGCAGACCAAGAAGATAGGAAAGACCTAAGCCGGAGAAGGTCTTGGGGTACCAATCGGCGGTGGCCCACACCGCGAAGTTGGTGACAAGAAAAAAGAGGGTTGATGAAGCAAGTGATGCAAGAACGATTCGATGTGGTGTAAAGCTTCTCACCCACCCTCCGATAAACGCCGCGGCGATGAAACTTACATAGACTGAGAGCATCACCGGAAATTCATAAAAGCCAATCGAGAAGTCTGAGACAAGCATACCGAAGAAGGGCACTGCAATTGCCCATATCCGCGGTAGAATTGCACCCGCGAGGAGCGCTGCCGCCGCAACCGGAGCTACATTCCATTGGTGGGGTAGAATCCTCCCCAGGATGATCAAGAGGATGAGCAAACTTGCGATCAACGGATTACGTACCATGTCAACGGCTTTTACACGAACCCACACGAATAAGAACACGAAATACCACGAATCTACAACACCGATCCCCGGAAGGTCCAAAGAATGGTCTCCCCGCCCTTTAGTTCATACCGATCGGCAGCCACTTGCGGTTGACTCCCATCCACCCAATACTGCCAGTAGCGATCTTGCTCCCCATTCTTCTTCTCCCCGATCTGTTTGATGAATGCTCCATACGGCGAAGCTTCGGGAGGATTATAATCAAAGGCAATCCCCTTCTCACTGGTCACCGTTTTTAACACCTCAAGTACGGTGGGCGGGTCGGGGAGTGGAACATCCTTGTAACCGGTGAGGGTTACGCCGTCATCAATGAGGAGCGAGACTTCGCGGGCGGCACCGACGCTTATCCGCGGCGTCGGAAGATTCGAAAGAATCTCCTGCCGCGAGCCGTAGCTCATGCCCAAAAAGAAGATGCCGGCGGCGGCGAGGAACGCAATAAGATAATAGGTGACTTTATTTTTCATACTATTCTGTTACAGTGTGGAGTATGACCAAGATTTATACCAAGACTGGCGATGCGGGCGAAACGGGTCTCTTTGGCGGAGAGAGGGTTTCTAAAAACGATCTCCGTATCGAAGCGATCGGCGTCGTGGATGAACTAAGTGCCGCAATGGGTGTGGCGGGAAGTCAAGAGGAGGCGAAGCCCTATCACGAACTCATAAGCCACATTCAGCGCGACCTCTTTGCGATCGGTGCCGAACTCGCCTCATCCTCGAACGTCGTCGTAGGCCTCACCCTCATTTCAGCGACCGACGTTGAGCGACTCGAGCGCGAGATTGATAAACTGGAAATTTCGCTACCGCCTTTAAAACACTTTATCCTGCCCGGTGGCTCGCCGATCGGGGCCTCTCTGCACTTTGCCCGTACTGTCTGCCGTCGAGCGGAGCGCGCCGTGGTACGGCTCTACCGACACGCTTCCCTCCGCCCTGAACTTTTGAAATACGTAAATCGTCTCTCCGATCTCTTGTTTATGCTCGCGCGACACGCAAACTTCAGCGAGTCCATTGTGGAGACTTCTTGGCGCGGCCGCTCTTAATTCTGCGTGGTTCGGCGCAATAAGTTTCAATGACTATTCCCGTTTGTGGCGCCTTCAGCTACCGCCGGCGTTATTTGACTTAAGATGGCGGGGTCAATCTCGCACGTACCCGCCACACAGGCTAACTCTTTTGAGCCAGTAGTCTCATCTTCATACTCGTAGGCGACAACCTCGGAAAAATCGATCTCGGGAAACGCCCGGGCGAGCTCTTCGTACCTTTCCCTGGTAATCTCTTCGTACGGCGCGAGTTGATAGACGTGCTCGTCGCGGGGTAAGAACGAAAGTCCTCCCACGAGATCCCAATTTTCGTAGACCCAATTACCAACCTTAAGCCACTCGTCGTCTGCGACCGAAATCGTCACCGAAGGGTTATGCTCGGTATAATGAGTTTTGACTAATTTCCAGTGTTCGAGAAGGTCGAGTGCGCTCAAATCCCTGCGGGTAATCGCTCCTTCGGGAGCTTTCACGGGAAATTCAAGCACAAAGGTAGTTGCCGACTCTGCCGGCTGTCCCACTTCGGGATGGTACGGCACGCCAAGATCTTTCATCATCATAAAAAGCGGGTTGTGCCGCTCAATCCGTACCCGACGGATATAGTACTCCGCGTGGCGGGGATGACAACCCGATGCCGAGTTAAAGAGTTGGGATCCATTGCCGGAGGGCTTGACACAAGTAATCGAGGTGGAAGGATTGATGCCGAAGCGCTTCGCGTATTCTAGATTGGTCTCAATCGCCACCGCCCTCATTTTTTCGAGTATGGACGGATTTCGTACCGCGGGCGAGTCCCATTGGCCGGTGATCGAAACTCCCAGCAGTGCCTCCTCCTCGCAATTTTCTCTCCATTCTTTAGAGAGATACGGAAAATTGGTAAGGGATGCTTGATAGGTGCCCAAAATGGTCGCAATCCGCACCTTCTTGAAGAGTGACTCCTCGGTATCGTCGGAACGCGCCACCACTTCGGAGAGATTACAAAACTGTTTTGATTTGAGAATGATTTCGCCGCACGGATTGGTACCAGTGGTATGGATGTCACGCATGAGGATGGGGAGGCGCCGCGCCGGCACTTGACTCACCAAACTTCCCCGATTAAAGATACCGCGTTCACCCGAGCCGGACTTTACCAGATTGACCCATTCGTCAATAAACTCCTTAAGCTCCGGCTTCTCATTGTAAACCGCCGAATTATTCGCCATGCTCCGCTCGGGGTGGGTAAGGTAGAATTGGCCATTCTTGGCCTCACGCATCTCCAAATCGTCTAGATCAGAGAGCGAGATCAAGGCACTCCTTCGCACCCCGCCCATCACCACCGCCTCACCGATCTTACAGATAATGTCATGGACGTCGATAGTGGAAAGACGTCTTCCTTGGTGAGCGAACATCTTCGCCCGGGCAAACTCTAAAAGGGCTTTTAAGGGGCCGGGTCCTGAGGCGCGCCCACCCATAATCTTTAGCCTTGCTCCTTGGGGACGGATTTTGGAATAATCAAATTCGATATCGTTTCCCTCTGACCACGTGGTGAGCCCTAAAATGAGCGCGTCGCACCATCCCTCTTTACTATCGAGAATCACATGGGGAGGTAGCTTTTTCCCGGAGTGCCGCTTAATGATAGGAAGCATCTCTACAGTCTGCCGTTCCACCGAGAAACCAACCCCGGTGCCGCACATAAGTACGTACATAATCTCGGCAAAATCCCGCCACGTCGCCGGGGCAATGAAAGAACAATTATAGGCAGCAACATTAGTGGCGCGTGCCGCACTGCCGGCCGCCCAAAGAAGCCGCATGGATCCCAGCGCTTCCATTTTGAGCATCGCCTCTTTGATCTCCGTGTACTCGGCTTCGGTGAGTTTACTTCCTACCTTCTCACGCATGAAGTCGACGTACCGCGTAACTGTCTCTACCCACGTCTCGCGCCGTCCCTTCTCGGGGAGCCATTTAGAGTAAGTACTGTAGTAGACAAATTCGGAAAGCTGATTCGAAAAGTAACGCTTGCTCTCGAGGGCGAGCTTACGCACCTCATCGGGTACCGGCTGTTTCATTTTTCTTAGCCGTACGTGCTCCTCACGATACAAGATGTAGGCTTTCGCGGTATTAAAATATTGATGCGGCGGCTCGGCGAGGGTGCGCTCAACAATATCCTGAATATCCTCAACCGTAGGAATGATCTCGTGGCCATTGCCGTGTACGCGCGTGCTGGTGCGAAGCTTAAGCCGAATACCTAAAGCTTCGACTACTTTATCCGAGAGCCGCTTAGCTTCTTCTTCACCGAACTCGCCGGTTGCTTGACCAGCTTTGAAAATAGCATTGGTGATGCGCGTCTGATCAAACGAAACGATACGCCCGTCACGCTTACGGACCTCGGTCGGCATGGTGAGTGGAAGGACTGTGTGAGACCGTCCTTCGCGCACGGCGGTTTGGTGTGTAGCTCGCATACTGGTTTGCCTCCTTATAAATTAAGTTACCTAAGGTTACAAAAGTTACATGAGGTTACATGAGGTTGCCTTACACGGTCGCTCACGCGATGCGGAGATTTAGGCAGCCGTTTTTTCATGACGCTTCATCTTCTCGCTTTTGAGACCTTTCATAAGTTCTTCAAAATTCTTAAGGTCTTCAAACGCCATATAGACCGAAGCAAAACGGACGTAGGCAATGGGGTCGAGTTCTTTGAGATGTTCCATTACAATCTCGCCGATACGGGTACTCTCGATCTCGTTCTCCCGTTCGCACTGGATCTCCTGTTCGATCGCGCGCACCATGTGTTGAATGGTCTCATCGCTAATCGGACGCTTCTCACAGGCCTTGCGGATGCCGGTGATAAGCTTTTCGCGCTGGTACGATTCGCGCCGGCCGTCGCGCTTCACTACCATAAGATTAAGGATCTCCACCTCCTCATTGGTCGAGAAGCGAAAATGACACTTTGCGCATTCGCGGCGCCGGCGGATCGCGCTATCGTCGCCGGTTGCGCGGGAATCTACCACTCTGGTGTCAAAGAAACCGCAGGAAGGACATTTCATAGGGGTTACCCACAATATGTTGTGGTTCCGTTTTCCATTCTGCTACCACCCGTTGTGTTCTGTCAAAAGGGCTCATTCTTCCCCACTTCTTCAGTTTTTGGACTAGTTTTTCCACAAGAAATTTGTAAATTCCCAAACAATTCGGACAAACTCGATGAAGGCAGAAACAACTCATGAGAATGGCTCTATCGCAGAACCACGCAGAACTAAACGCGGAACTACGCA